>JBEKUO010000629.1:0-4558 GCA_049514955.1 Bryobacteraceae bacterium
GCGATTGGGATCACGAGAACTGGACGCCCGCGCGTCTGCCCACGCGGCAGTCGATCGACGCGGTCGCTGGCGGCCATCCCGTCTTCGTCAACCGGCTGGACGGCCACATGGCGCTGGCCAATTCGCAAGCCTTGAAGCTGGCGGGCATCACGCGCGATACGCCAGACCCGCCAGGCGGCACTATCGTCCGCGATGCGGCCGGCGATCCCACCGGCGTGTTGAAGGACGCCGCCATGGAAAGGGTCTATCGAGTGATACCCGCGCCCTCCGCCGACCAGATCGCCGATGCCTTGCGGGCGGCGATGCGTTACGCCGCGGAGAACGGCGTGACCAGCGTGCAGGATATGTCCGCCGCGCCCGATGTCCTACGGGTGTACCAGGATCTGCTGACCCGCGGCGAGTTGACCGTGCGCGTTTCCGGTCATCAGCCGCTAGCGCAATGGGAGCGCCTCGCGGCTATCGGCTTGCGCGCGGATTTCGGCGGCGAGAAGCTGCATATCGGCGGGCTGAAGGGGTTTGCCGATGGCTCCCTGGGATCGACCACGGCGCTATTCTTCGAGCCTTACCTGGATGCGCCGAACACTTCCGGCTTGGCGAACAGCGGGATGATTCCGGAAAGCAAGATGCTGGATCATATTCTGGGAGCGGATCGCGCGGGGCTGCAGGTCGCGATCCATGCCATCGGCGACAAGGCCAACCACATCATATTGGGAATGTATGAAGAAGCGGAGCGGCAAAACGGCGCGCGCGACCGGCGCTTCCGCATCGAGCACGCGCAGCATCTGCTTCCGGAGGATATTCCGCGCTTTGGCAAGCTGCACGTGATCGCATCCATGCAGCCGTATCATGCGATCGACGACGGCCGCTGGGCGGAGAAGCGCATCGGCCCGGAGCGCGCCAAGAGCACCTACGCGTTCCGCGCACTGCTGGATTCAGGCGCGGTGCTGGCCTTCGGATCGGATTGGGATGTGGCGCCCATGGAGCCGCTCATGGGGATATACGCCGCGGCCACGCGCCGCACGCTGGACGGCAAGCATCCCGGCGGTTGGGTGCCGGAACAGAAGATCAGCGTGGCCGAGGCCATACGCGCCTATACCATGGGGTCGGCCTACGCCAGCTTCGACGAGAAGCTCAAGGGCTCGATCGAACCGGGCAAGGTGGCGGACATGGTGGTGGTGTCGGACGACATCCTCGGCATCCCGCCTGAGGATATCGAGAAAACGCGCGTCGAGACGACGGTATTCGATGGGAAAATAATCTACCGGCGGACGCAGCCATAGATCGAGTTCATCACATGTCCGGCGCCGTTGCAGACCTTCTCCAGTTCTCCTTCGTGGCGCTGACGTCTGTCTTCTTCCTGGTCGATCCGATTGCGGCCATCCCCACCTTTTTGGCCATGACCGTCGACAACGATGGGGTGGAGCGCCGGCGCATGGCGAAACGCGCGGCCTGGACGTGCCTGGTGGTGCTGACCTCTTTCGCCGCAGTGGGGAAATTGATTTTCCGGCTCTTTGGGATTACCCTGCCCGCCTTCAAGATTGCCGGCGGAGTGATCCTGCTTTTGATCGGACTCGATATGCTGCAGGCGCGGCGCTCCAGAACCAAGGAGACCTCCAGCGACGCCGAAGAGGGCGCGGGGAAGGAAGATGTCGGCATCATCCCACTCGGTATACCGATGCTGGCCGGCCCCGGCTCGATTTCCACGGTCATGGTTTTGATCGGCGGCGTGCCGGTCTGGTGGTATGCGCTTCCTGTATTTCTGGCGATCGCGATCACTGCGCTGGCGTCGTATTGGATTCTCGCGGGAGGGGACCGTGTGCGGCAGCATCTGGGGGAAACCGGGATTCGCATTCTCACGCGCTTGATGGGGCTGATGCTCACTGCAATTGCCGTGCAGTTCGTGCTGAACGGTCTGGCGGATGTGGGCTTGGTAAAGGCGGTGCGGTGAGAGGCGAGCTTTGCTCGCCGTGGCTGGTGATTGGTGGCTGGTGGCTAGTGGTTGTGTTTTCGTGAACGATCAAAGCCTATGTGGTTGGAGCTACAGGCGGGGGCAGGGGGCTAGGGGCAGGGGACAGGGGGGTTGGGGGCCGGGATCGCGTTGCGCGCCGCGGCTGGTGGTCGGTGGCTGGTGGCTGGTGGTTGTGTTTTGGGTGCTGCAGAGACAGTGATCGCTTGTCCGGTGTGCCGGTCGGTCCGGTTGTCAAAGAGCAGGGGTCGGATTGCTAACGAGTGTCGGGCGTGATGGGGGACGAGAAGGCCGGGTGGGCCTCCGTGCCCGCCGACATCGCGTAATCGGGGTGCGCGGCCGCGTGTTCGGCTTGTACGGCTTTCGCGGTTTGCGCTTGATGCCGCTGGCGGGTCTGACGCTCCTTTTGGGCCTGCTTCAATTCGTGCAGGGCGGAGGTGAAGGAACGCTCATAGCGCACACGCAGCATGGAAGCGTAGTTCAGAAGTACAAGCTGCTCTTTGATCTCAAGGTCGGCTTCGAAGATTTGGCGCTCGCCTCTGGCGATGCGCGCGAGCAACCATTGGTCGATGGCCATCTGTTCGAGGCGCATCCGTTCCGTCGGGGTTTGAGGCTGCCACTCGGCTGAGAGCTCGTCCCAGAGGTGCTTGTATTCCTCGGGATCTTCGCCGGTGATGAGAGTGCTGCGGGCACGCAGGCCGTAGGTGAGGGCGTTGAGGCGCACGGAGGCCTTACCCTCGGGAGTTATTGGACCGGTAGAGTGCTGCGCATTCTGCCGGTTCGCTTCGTGCTGTTCGTTCGAAATCAACATAATGGAATTCACCTTTAGGGTGCGGGGTCAGTCCCCGTACCCGATTCGATGATAGAGGGCGGGTGAGAAGGAAAAGCCCTGGTAATTAAGGCGGTGGGACGGTAAGTGGTTTGGATGCCAGGGATGCGGGCGGAACAATTTATCGTCGAGAGGTGTGACTCCAATTGATGAAACCTTGGATTCCGTCAATGTGGTTTCAGAACCGAGGGAGGGGTGCAATGATAAGTTCGACCGCCAACAGCCCACCGTCAATGCCTGAGCTACACCAGTAGCATCGATTTCTGACCGGCATTTCTCACGTGTGGCTCGATGACGTGGCGCTCGCACTCGTGCGAGCCGGCAGGACTTCAGTCCCGCCTTGGCAGGCGAAAGCGCCTGCCCCACAATCACCGCGACTCCATTCCGAATGTAGAAGCTCCGGTCGTCGGCACGAGTGCCGACGCGGCACGCAAGAGTGCGTGCGCCACGGCAAAATGGAGTACAGAGCTTGTTATAACGGAAGCTGGCGACTGTGCGGACAGCCACCGGATTTCTGGTCTGCCAAGATATCGGTAACCTGGGTCTGATCGGGAGCGTTGTAAGCTGTGAAGGGGCGAACATGCGACTGCTGATTCTGGCGCCAATGCTGGCGGCGGGGACGTTAAACGCGCAAATGCCCGAAACGATCATCCGGACTACGACGCGGCTGGTGCAGGTCAACGTGATTGTGACCAAACACGGCGCGGCCGTGCCGGGGCTAAAGAAAGAGGACTTTCAGGTCTTCGACAACGGCAAGCGGCAGGAGATCAGGCTATTTTCCGAGGAGACGCGAGCGATCCTGCCGTCGGCCAATGCGCCGTTGCCCACGGGCACGTTTACGAATCAGCTCGAACAACGGTCGGGAACGCCGGCGGCGGTTACGGCAATTCTGCTGGATGGCGTGAATACGCGCTTTTCCGACCAGGCCTATGCGCGCCAGCAGGTGGTGCAGTTTCTTAAGCAGATCCAGCCGGAGGACCGCATTGCCATCTACACACTGGATAGCCGCGGCCTGAGGGTGCTGCACGACTACACCACGGATTCCTCGGACCTTCTGGCGAAACTGGCAAAGTATCAGGGAGACATTGCGCCGGATGTGACCGGGGTAAGCGAATTGAGCGACGCGCTGGGCGGGTGGCTGGAGAGCAGGGGGAACAATCTTGAGAGGGCGTACTATCTCAACGACCGGATTCAGCAGACCCTGCACGCTATCGAGTTCATTGCCGACAATCTGGCTCCGCTGCCCGGCCGCAAGAACCTGATCTGGGTTTCGAGCGCGTTTCCCTTGCAGATTGGATTTTTTGGCAATTCCGGAGGGGGCAGCCGGGGCAGCGGGGCCTCGGCGGCGCGGAGCGGGAGTGCGGGCATGCCGGGTATGGGGGGCGGAAGCTCGCATAGTTCTCCGAGACCACCGCGCCAGCAGCAGACGTGGACCACGGAGACCGACCAAGCCGTGCGTGCGCTGAACAACGCGAACCTGGCGATCTATCCCGTGGATGCGCGCGGACTGGTGGCTTCCGCCTCGCCGCACGCTTCATCCCGCGCCTATGTGAACCAGGCGACCATGTTCGAACTCGCGGGCCGCACAGGAGGGCGCGCGTTGGTGAATACGAACGATATCGCGGGCGCGATCCGGACGGCGATCGAGGATTCTTCGATCACTTACACGCTGGGCTTCTACCCGCAAGACGACAAGTTCGACAACTCGTTTCACAACCTGAAAGTAAAACTCGTGGACTTTCCGCACCTGGATCTGCGATACC
>JBEKUO010000630.1:0-4557 GCA_049514955.1 Bryobacteraceae bacterium
CGGTCGGCCACTCTGTGGTTGTGTTCGCGGCGAAAGCCGCAGCGCAAACCAAAATCAGTATCAATCTCATAAGCCCCCCGTGGCGCAGGCACTCCTGCCTGCCGCGCCGGCACTCTTGCCGGCGCCAAAATCCGCCTTGTAAATCTCGTACGATCCATCAAACCGCCCTACCGCAAAACTCTTCCCATCCGGCGCAAAAGCAAGCGACAGAACCCAATCCGGCTGCTCCCAAGTCTTGACCACACTCAAGTCGTCCGCGCTGAAAATCTTGACTTCCTTATCCGCAGCCGCCGAAACCAGGTACTTGCCGTCGGGCGACCAAGCCAGTCGCAAAATGGCATCTTCGTGTGCGATCAGCGAGTTCAACAGCACGCCGCTCTTCTCGCCGAGCGACCAGACGCGAATGGTGCGATCCAGCCCGGCGGCGGCCACGCGCTTTCCCGACGGATCGAGCGCCAGCGTGTTCAGACCGTCGGTCGGCTCGCTCAGCGTGTACAGCCGTTCGCCCGACACCACATCCCACACCTTCACGCCGCGGTCGGCCGATGCGGAGACGATCCGCTTTCCATCGGGCGAGAACGCCAGCGCATAGACCGCGTCGATATGGTCCTTCAGCGTGCGGATCTCTTTGCCGGATTCCACATCCCACAGCTTGATGAGCTTGTCGTAGCTGGCAGTGCCGATGGACTTGCCATCCGGTGAGAACTCCACGGCGTAGATGCAATCCGCATGGCCTCTGATAGTGCGCAGTGTGGCGCGCTTCTCGACGTCCCAGATCTGGACTTCGCCGTCGCGCGCAGGAAGACCGCCGGCCGCGGCGAGCAGCTTGCCATCCGGCGAGAACGCCACCGCGCGCACGTCTTCGGCCTCGCCGGGAAACGTCGCGACGAGCTTGCCGGTCTCCGGTTCCACGAGCCGGACTTCCTTGAAGGAGCCGAGCGCCAGCAGCTTGCTATCCGGGCTGAAGGCCAGTGCACTGATAAGCGACTTCACCAGCGCGCGCGGCTTGATATCCGGAATTGGAACCGCGCCCTTCGCCACCACCTCGCCCTCAGCCGGAGGTTTCGCTCCGGCGTCGATCCACTTGCGGATGATTTCGATCTCGCCGGCCGCGAGTGTCTTGCCGTTGAGCGGCATAGCCGGCGTAACCGCGCCCGTAATCCGCAAATACAAAAGGCTCTCGCCGCTCTTGCCGGGCACGATCACCTGTCCGCTATGCCCGCCCTTTTGGATGCCGGCGAACGTATCCAGATTGAGCGTGCCCATCGTGACATTGCCGGCATGGCAACCCGCGCAGTTCGTGGCGAAAATGGGGGCCACATCCTTGGTGAAAGAGGGCGCCTCATCCGCCAACACCGGCATTGCGAAATAGAGCAGGACACCCCCCGCGATGGGAACAACACCCCTCATTCCCGCATCCTCCAAGCTGCTCCCATTCAGCTTACACCCGAGCAGACCGGACGTGCCCGGCCAGAGAGAATCTTGTTAGAGATTGCCAAGAACCGCGGCCATTTCGGCCAGACCGATTGCCTCAAGTCCCTCTCTCATCGGATAGCGTTCACTCCCGGAATTCACGAGGGATTGGCAATCAGGCTTCAGATCCCCGACGGCGAGGTAAAAGCTTTCTTGGGCTTCGCCGACTGGGCCAGGGTCGTTTTTTCCGACCTGACGTGGGCCAGTCAAGGCAACCGCGGCCTGCCGCGCCAGTGCATTCGGAACGCGGTCTGTGCGCGGCGGGGAATCATCCTTGCATATTGTCCATGGCGTGGATGATTTGCAAGGATCACGGATCACGGAAGCGACCCAGGGTAGGGCGTTAAAAGGCGATTTTACGTATCCCTGACAGTGTGAATGCTTCCACATCGCAGTTTCCGGGGATTTTTGCCGGGATCCTTATGAGACGCCGACGGATTGCCGGGGACCGGCGTCATCAGGTCCGGCTCGCTGGCGTGATCCTGCTAGAATGCAATCGATGGCCAAAACTTTAACGGCCGACGACATTCTCCCGCTAGTCGCGTCGTTAACGCCTCAGGAACGCGTACGTCTGCTGCGGTTGATTGCCTTGCCGCAGGGCGAGGACGCGCCCGTTTACCGGTTCGTACCACCTTCACGCGACGAGTTTTCGGCGGACGACGAGCCGCTGGCGTGGGACGCTGACGTCTGGGAGGATGTGGGGTGAAGCGGGTTAGATCCGCCGGTATCCGTTTCGGCTTCCCGATAAGCGGCGCCCGATTTTAATGCTCACACGAAACGATGTCATCGATCGGCTGAACGAGATCATCGTAGCACCGGCGACGCGGACGATTCGAGGATTGACAACCGAGATAGCCTTGACCGTCGATGACGGGATGCCGGCCGCGTGCGCGCTTAATTTCGATCACGTGTCGCTCGCGCAACGGAGCCGAATTGGTCCGGTCCTGTGCTATCTATCGGAAACGCGATGGGCTGAAGTGCGGGATGCGCGCCGACCAGCCGCTCACGAATCTTCTCTTTAACGGTGTCGTCGATAGGCGCGCCGCACCAGCATTTGGCTTCGGCCAGCAAGCTTCCTTATAGAACCGTCACGCCCGCACCCACCGCATTCTTCGTCTTGGGGAGGTTCGTGAACAGGTGCTCCCGGGTCCGACGCGTGAATTGTTCAATACCTTCGCCGTGAGATCGATCGGCTTCTGTGCTCGTGATCGGGTGCACCGCCAGGGTTGCGCAGGTTCACTTGGACGAAACACGCGCGTTCCGCTGAAGTGGCGGCTGTCGCGGCGCATTCCTCCCGCGAAACGCCAGCGTCACGAGCGAAGTATCCGCCACTCTGTGCCATTTTTAGCACAATGAACACATTGATCGACCGCTCCAAAGAAGCTGCCGGCGTTCTTCTATGAATCCGCCCTCGGCAAACGGCCCGTGCGGGAATGGATTTTGGGGCTACCCTTGGAAGACCGGAAACTGGTTGGTCGGGACATTCAGAAAGTCGAATTCGGTTGGCCGCTCGGCATGCCCTATTGTCGCAGCCTTGGCAACAGCCTGTGGGAGGTACGGAGCGACCTGACGGATGGAAGGATAGGGCGCGTGATTTTCTGCGTGGCGCGAGAACGAATGGTGCTGCTGCACGGTTTCGTCAAGAAAACAGCGCGCAGAAGACCCCAGCCCAGGATTTGAAACTCGCGCTCAAGCGTATGAAGGAGGTGCTGTGAGATGAAGCATAGGAAAAGGGGCAAGGTCGGGTCCTCTTTTGATGGCTTTCTGGCCGAGGAGGGCATTCTGGAAGAGTGCGAGGAACGAGCTATCAAACAGATTCTCGCCGATCAGATTAAAGTGCAATGGAGAAGGACCGCCTCACGAAGGCGGCCATGGCCATACGCATGCGAACCAGCCGCAGAGCACTCGACCGTTTGCTCGATCCAGCAAATACGAGCGTTACCTTGCACACTCTGCAACGCGCGGCTGCGGCGATCGGCCGCCAACTCCGGCTGGAATTGGCCTGAAACGGCGGATGCAATTGCGCCTTCATTCGCCGGGAAGTTCCGGCGGCGCTAGGTCAGGCGCTCAACTTCTTCTTTTTTTGGCACAGGCGATACGACCCGATTGCCGGAGCGGCGTTGTCGCTTTTTCGCGGACTCAAGGATCGCTTTGACATCGAAACCATGCTTCGCGGCTTCGCGCTCGCGAACCCGCCGGACTTCATCGACGATGGGGTCCCTCGCCATCACCTATTCTCCCATTCATAGCTTCGTAGCTCGTGGCAGGAGCCGGAGTCAGGAGGGCGGAGCGAAAGCCTGCCCCACTACTGCGGCCTCCAACCGGTCAGCCCAGGCGAAGATCCCCAATTCCCACCTCCCGGCACTGCGCGTGCCAGGCGTCCGGGCTGAGCTTGCCTGACTGCATCTCGCCGATGAGCGCGGGCGGACTTATAGGGACACCGTCGCGCTTCAGGTAAGACTCGCCTGGCTGCGCATGAAGCTCCCATCCGTGGTCGATCAGGGCGAGCGCAAACGACGTCCAGAGCAGGGTGGCCGCGCGGCTGGCGCGTTGTTCGCGGGTGAGCAGCATGCCTTTGGGGTCGCGCATGCGTGAAGCCATGTCCGCCAGGTTCTTGGCCGCGTCGGGCAAGGACTTCACTGTGAGGCCCGCGAGCAACGGAGCGTACTCCGCGACGAAGGCTCTCCACAATGGAATGTGGACATCCAGCCCCACCTTTTCCCATTGCTCGATTCTCAAGGCGGCGGGCTTCAATGCCGGCTTTCTGGCCTGCAATAGTTCCAGCTCCAGGGTATCCAGGCCATCGATCAAAGCGATGGCGCGGGCATCGCTCTCCGCCGGCATTTTCGACGGCAACGACCGGGCTGCGGCGATGCGGGCGTGGAGCGGCGGGTGCGTGGCGTAGCGGTCCGTAGTGGTTTTCCGGAGCGCGGTTTCCAGATGCGCGGAGAGCGCTTTCGCGACGCCGGGCGCCGCCACAAAAAGTGCGAAGCCCTCGGCGATGGGCGGGCGGTATCCGGACTGCAAGGCGGGCGCGAGCTCCGTTTGCCAGAAAGCCTGCATGGCAGCCGAGGCCTTCTCAAT
>JBEKUO010000631.1:0-4555 GCA_049514955.1 Bryobacteraceae bacterium
TACCGGGACCACGTTCTGCAACTGGCTAAAGGTCCGGGGGCTCTGGAACGTGCCGTTCCCGTTGCCCAGCACGACGGCGAATATGCCGCCGCAGCACGTCACTGCAAGATCGAGGTTGCCGTCGCCGTTGAAGTCGACCGCCGCGAGGTTCCTGGCTCCTCCGGACAGCGGGATCGCCAATACGCCGGGATTAAAACTGCCGCCCCCCGTGCCTGTGAACAGCCACACGCCCAGCGCTCCGGCGAATGCACATCTGGGATCCCGTCGGTGTTGAAATCTCCTACAACGAGGCCAGCCGCCTGGGTGTCAGCGATTTGGTAGAATGCGCCAGATTGGAAAGTCCCGTCGCCGTTACCAAGGGACACGCCGATCCCCGGTGCGTACTGCGGAGGGCCGAGTCGGCCGCTTTCCACGATATCCACCACTCCATCGCCGTTTAGGTCGACAGCGGCGAACTGGTAAATGGTCGGTGCAGGAGTGTAGGAAGACGGACCGGGCTCAAATGTACCGTCCCCGGCTCCGAGAAGAACCTGCATTTTGCCGGTCCCCGCTGTAGCGACGATCATGTCCGGAATTCCGTCACCGTTGGTGTCGGCTACCTGCACATATCCGCCGAAGAGCCCGAGGTAGTCGCGGCGGGCGGAGAAGTTGGGCATTTTGGGGCTGGCTGCGGCGGTGGAGCGGTCGACGTCAAAAGCTCCGTCCCGTTGCCCGGCAGAGTCCATAATCCGATCGCCTGATACCGGGATCGCATCTGGGATCTTGTCGCCGTTGACATCCGCCGCCTGGATTCCGCCGGTGGCGCCGTAGTCTTGGCGTGCGGAAAATGTCGGCTGCTTAACGTCCGACGAGGCAGTGGCATACAAGCCCACGAGCAGTAAGACAAGTGTACGCATTGCCTTTGGCCCCCCTGACCCTCAGCCGCACGCACCCGGCTGACGGTAACGAAATAGCTGCTCAAGTATAATCGAGAGCCCCCTAAGTTCGCAATTCTTTGCGAGAATCAAAGGGTACTATTGGTTATTAAAACGCGTCGGACGCCTATGAGAAAGGGCCTGCTTGCCCGGATCGCGCCGCGGCCGAGCCGAGCGCCTCCGCCCAAGGACCGCCGCCTAGACCTACGCCTGCTAACAATCGTGCCATCCGTTGAGGCAAAATAGGAATGGGGAATGCATGAGCCAATCTTTCGTTGCGTTGAGCGTAAAGCTGGAAGCGCGTACGCGCCAAGATGGTAACGTATGGCTGGCATGGTGCCCGCCACTCGATGTAATGACTCAGGCAGAGAGCGAACAGCGCGCGATGGAGTCTCTGCAGGAGGCGGTCGAGCTATGGTTCGAATCGTCGATCGCCCGCAACGTCCTTGACAAGGCGCTGACCGAGGCCGGCTTCTATCGAATGCGGCCCGATGGCGCAACTTCGCCCGATGCCGGCGTCGTTAGGGCGAGGCAGCGTCACGGCCTACCCCAAGCCCCGGCGGCCGGCCTGGATGCCTTTACCAACGAGCGCGAGATCGAGGTATCCATTCCCGCCTACGTAGCGGCGTAAACGTTTCGTCGAGCAAGCACCGTGCGCCCCGTCGATTGGAAGAAACTCGTTAAACTCTGCGAGGGCGAGGGCTGCCTCCTGGACCGCGAGCGAGGCGACCACTACATCATGACAAGGCCCGGTCTCGCACGCCCGGTCGTAATCCCGAAGAAAGACGACCTGTCTGAGGACGTCGTTCTTTCCGTCGGAAGAACGCTTGGATTGAACCGGAAGGCAATTGAGCAGAGACTAAGCCGTAAGCGCAGAAAACGATAGCGCGCACTCCCTCCTCCTGCGATATCCTGCGAGAGGATAAACAAATGACCACTGCCGACGAAATCAAACAACAACTCCACCCCGGCAAGCTCTTCATCAACGGCCGGCACGAAGACGCCGCGGACGGCCGGACTATCGATATCGTCAACCCGGCCACCGGAGAACTCCTGACCACCGTGCCGGACGGCGGAGCCGCCGATGTGGACCGCGCCGTCGCCGCCGCGCGCGCCAGTTTCGAGCGCAAGAGTTGGCGCGGCATGGACCCCTCCAAGAAGGAAAAGCTTCTCTGGGACATCTCCGAGATCCTTCTGAAGAACCGCGAAGAGCTGGCCGTGCTCGAATCCATGGAGAACGGCAAAACCGTGCGTGAAGCGGGCGGCGCCGACGTCGATCCGGCCATCGACGCTTTTCGCTACTACGCCGGCTGGGTGCGCAAGCTCTATGGCGAAACCATTCCGGTGGATGGCCCGTTCCTGAATTACACTCTGCGTGAGCCGGTGGGTGTGGTGGGCGGCATCGTGCCGTGGAATTATCCGTTGCAGATCGCGGCGTGGAAGGTGGCGCCCGCGCTGGCTTGCGGATGTTCGGTAGTCCTGAAGCCTTCGGAATGGACTCCGCTCACCGCCCTCAAGCTCGCCGAGTATTGCCAGCAGGCGGGCCTGCCCGACGGCGTCCTGAACGTGGTGACCGGCTATGGCCAAACCGCCGGCGAAGCGCTGGCGCTGCACATGGACGTCGACAAAATCAGCTTCACCGGCAGCATACGCACCGCGCGGCGCCTGCTGCAAGCGTCCGGCGAATCCAACCTCAAGCGTCTCAGCCTGGAGCTCGGCGGCAAGTCGCCCAATATCATCTTCCCGGATTGCGATATGGAAGCCGCGCTGAAATCGGCCTTCTGGGGCATCTTCGCCAACAAGGGCGAGATCTGCAGCGCCGCCTCGCGCCTGCTCGTGCACCAGGATATCCATGATCGCTTCGTCGACGAAATGGTCGCGCGCGCGCGGAAGCTGCGGGTCGGCGATCCGCTCGATAAAGGCACCCAGATGGGCTCGCAGGTTTCCGGCAGACAGATGGAGCGCATTCTGGACTACATCAAGTCCGGCAAGGAAGAGGGCGCGAAGCTGCGTTGCGGCGGCGAGCGCGACACCGAAGGCGCCAAGGCCAAAGGCTTCTTCGTCAAGCCCACCATTTTTTCCGAGGTGAAGCCCGCCATGAAAATCGCCCAGGAGGAGATCTTCGGCCCGGTGCTTTGCACGCTGAAATTCAGCGATGCGGACGAAGCCGTGGAGATCGCCAACGGCACCATCTACGGCCTGGTTTCGGCGGTCTGGACGCGCGACATCAAACTGGCCCACCGCCTGGCGGCCGATATCAAGGCCGGCTCGGTATGGATCAATACGTACAACGGCTTCGATACCGCATCGCCCTTCGGCGGCTATAAGCAGAGCGGCTTCGGGCGGGATCTGGGCTCCTACGCGCTCGAGCAATACACCAACATCAAGTCCGTGTGGGTGGCCCTCTGATGGACCTCGCGTCGCTCCAGGCGTTGTTTGACGAGCATCACATCAGGCGCGTGAAGCTGGGCGCGTTCGACATCGATGCCACGTTGCGCGGAAAGTACATCAGCATGGAAAAGTTCTGGTCGGCGGCGGAGTCCGGATTGGGCTTCTGCGATGTGATCTTCGGCTGGGATATCGGCGACGTGCTGTACGACAACGTGAAGTACACCGGCTGGCACAGCGGTTATCCGGACGCGCATTGCCGCATTGATTTGTCGACGTTCCGGATGGCGCCCTGGGAGCCGGGCACCGCGTTTTTCCTGCTGGATTTCTACGACCCGCAGGGGCAGCCGCTCGGTATCGCGCCGCGGCAGGTCTTCCAGCGCGTGCTGAAACGCGCCGCGGACCGCGGGTATACTGCATGCTTTGCCGCGGAGTACGAATTCTTCATCTTTCGCGAGACACCCCAGAGCCTCCGCGACAAGCATTTTGGCGGGCTCACCCCTTTGACTCCCGGTATGTTCGGTTACAGCGTGCTGCGCGCCTCGGCCAACGCGGAGCTGGTGCTCGATATCCTGGAAGCGCTGGCCGCATTCGACGTGCCGCTCGAAGGCTTCCATACCGAAACGGGGCCGGGCGTTTACGAAGCGGCCATCGCCGTGGAGGCCGGTCTCGTGGCGGCCGACCGCGCGGCGCTGTTCAAGACCGCCGTGAAGGAGATCGCCGCGCGCCACAATCTGACGCCGACGTTCATGGCCAAGTGGAACCCGGCCCTGCCCGGGTCCAGCGGCCATCTGCATCAGAGCCTCAGCCATGCCGGAGACCACGAGAACCTGTTTTATAGCGAGACTGGCGAGGGCGGCATGTCGGACCTCATGCGGCAGTACGTGGCAGGTCTCGTGACGAACCTGACGGGATTGGCGGCGATATTCTGTCCCACCGTCAATTCCTATAAGCGCACGGTGCCGGGTGCCTGGGCTCCGGTGAACGCCACCTGGGGCGTCGATAACCGCACCACGGCGGTGCGCGCCATCCACGGCAGCCCGAAATCCACGCGCGTGGAACTGCGGCTGACGGGCGCCGACATCAATCCGTACCTCGCGATGGCAGCCTCGCTCGCGGCGGGTTTGGATGGCATCGAGCGCAAGCTGGAGCTGCCGCCGCCCACGGTAAATGCGTATGCCGGAGATGCGCCGCCGTTGCCGCGGACGCTGTAGGAAGCTACGCGCCTGTTCCGCGAAAGCCGCGTGGCGCGC
>JBEKUO010000632.1:0-4532 GCA_049514955.1 Bryobacteraceae bacterium
AACGCCATCTCGATCAAGCCTAAGCGCCAGATGTCCGTGCAGTTCTCAGGAGGCGAGCCCACCATCTCACCTTACTTCCTCGACGCGGTGGCGTACTCCCGCAAGGTCGGCTATACCAGCGTGCAGGCGGCCACTAACGGAATCGAGTTTGCAAAGAGCCCGGAGTTCTGCCGCAAGGCCGCCGACGCTGGCCTGCGCTATGCGTATCTGCAGTTCGACGGCATCGGCAATGCGGCCAATTCGCATCGCAAGGTCGGAAACTTATTTGACGTGAAGCTGCGCGCCATCGAGAATCTGTACACCAACGGCGTGGACATCGTGCCGGTCACCACGCTGATCAACGGGATCAATAACGAGCAGGTGGGCCGCATCATCCAGTTCGCGCTCGACAATCCGAAGCGGATTCCGTTCCTTTCGTTCCAGCCGGTTTCGTTCACCGGCCGGGACGAGGCCGTCACCGACGAGCGCCGCATGGCGCAGCGTTATACGCTGGCGCACCTGGCCCACGACGTGAAGAACCAGACCGGCTTGGGAGAGCCCGTCCGCGATTGGTTCCCGCTGTCTTTCATCAGCACCTTTTCGGACTGGTCCGACCTGGTGCATGGTCCGGACTACCAATGGGGCCAGTTGAGTTGCGGCTGCCATCCGAATTGCGGTGTGGGCATGGCGGTGATGGTCGATAAGGAAACGGGGGAATCGGCCCCGGTCACGGCTTTCTTGAACGCGGACCGGCTGGCCAAGGACGTGGCGCGTGTCAACGACGCGGCGCGCGGCAAGTGGCTGTCGATTATCGGCATGGCGCTGTCGATCGCGCGCAATTACGATCCGTTCCAGGCGCCCACGCACTTCAAGCTGACCGACATGCTGAAGAAGTTCGACAAGACTTTCGGCGCTACCGGCAAGAGCTACGGCAAAGTCGGCGCGGACCGCACCATGGAAGATATCGAGAAGCGCCGCCGCGACCGCTGGAACTTCCTGCTGATTGCGGGCATGTGGTTCCAGGATCTGTTCAACTACGATTTCCGGCGCACCGAACAGTGCATCATCCCTTACGCCACGCAGGAAGGCGAGATTTCGTTCTGCGCTTACAATACCGGGATCGGCTGGCGCAATATCATCGAGAAGATGCACATGACGGCGACGTTAACCAAGTGGTACGAGGAGAAGGGCCGCCACGAGATCTTCGCCGGCGGCAAGAGCGTCGGCCTGAAGAGCGCGGATCACTCCATGGTGCTGCGCGAGGACATCATCACCACCGACGTACAGCACGATCTCGATAAGCTGGGTATCGCCAAGACCGCCCGCGAAGAGAAGCTGCGCGCGAGAGACGCCAAGCAGAAGCATGACGAAGAAGATGCGCGCATGGCGAAGTTGTACCGGCAGCACGTGTTGAAGGAAGCGCCCACCCCGGAGTTGGTGCCGATACAGGGCATCAAGCCCGCGCCGAAGCCAGCGGCTGTTGAAGAGCGCGAAGAGGTCGGTTCGTTCGGCGATTAGTCAAATCACGAGGACAGGATCGGCCGGATGCGCTCGCATAAGCGGGCGAGTTCATCTGCATTGTGGCGCAGCAGATCGTGTCCCCAAGTTATCGTGGTGTTGTTGCGGCAATCCTCAGCCATAGCCCGGCCGATGGTCTCGTAAGAACCGAGGTCATCCGTTAGGTCCTCGGGCTCGTCCCAGGCTCCGAGGACAAAGACTCTTTCCCTCAAGTGTTCGGGGATAACGGCCTTTGCCTCGCCGAGCCGGCCATCCTGGCGGTCGAAGTCGATTAACAGAACCATCAGCCGGTCAGGATATTTGTCCATTCCAGCGAGGTGATCCGACTTGAAGCGGGTGAGCACTTCCCGCCATCCGCCCGCGACCGGCAGCCGCTGGATCTGCCGGGTCGGGCACTCCAGCACAAATCCAGTGGCAAGCTGAAGGTTGGCATCGTCCTCAGGCAGCACGAAGGCGTGCGGCCGGTTCCTGTTTACGCTCATGGCTCCACGTCGCCGCGGATCAGCGCCGACACAAGATCCCCGTCGACCTGTAAGTCTTGCAGCCGGCGAACGGTCGGTGGTTCAAGGTGGCTATTCCGGTGGAGATGGAACGTGTTCTCCCGGGAAAAGGCGCTAACGGCCTCCGGGTTGTGCGACGTCGCAATGAACTGACCGCCGGACTGAAATGCTCGGCGAAGAGCTAATACAAACTGCCCAACCTCGTCCAGCGCCAGATAGTTGTCTGGCTCATCCCAGAAGGACACCAGTGGTCCATACGCATAGTTTGCGGCGATGGCTAGGGCGCCTATCATGAAACACTTCTCGCCGTCCGACAGCATCTTGAAGGGGACACTAAGGTTGCCCAGGTCGTTGGAGAACTGAACTGCAATGCTTCGAGCGTCTTTGCCGACTGGCCGATTCTGAATGTCTCTCAGGTCGGGCATGACTTGCTTGAGAAACTCGTCCATCTTTGCATAAGCGGCGGGCGCAAAAATGAGGAGGCCCGAAAGCCAAGCACCAAAGTCGGTGACGTCAGGCTTAGGTGTTGGTGTCTCTTCTTCTGAGTTCCCATCAATCAGGCTAGGCATCGGCCAAAGAATCAGCAAACGAGAGAGCCAGCGCTTGAAGACGGACAGCGGGTCGGCATGCGACTGTTCCTGCACGATGGGCAGTGCCACGAGGTGCCAGTCGATGCCGAACCGCGCCTCCTGTTCCTGACGCGTTCTCGCGAGGCTCACTTGCGCCAGTTCGCGCGTGTAGATCGGTCTGCCGTCGACGGTCAGCTTCTCGTCGGCCACACGTAGTTCTTTGAATCCCTCCGGCAACTCGAAAGCGATGCCGTACAGATACGTCTCACCGCTAATCTCGGCCTCGATTTCAAATCGCACGGGCACGTCCGTGTGGCCACGAGTGAGATCCTCTGGCTTCACCAGGGCGCGCACGCGGTTGGTGCCACGCGCGATTCGCTGCAGGACGTACAGGGCACGCCCGACCGTAGTCTTGCCCGATCCGTTCTTGCCGATCAACAGGATGGATGGCTCGCGCAAGACCAGGTCGAAATTTTCGAGGCAGCGGTAGTTATGAACGTACAGGCGACGTATCACAAGAGAATGATACCGCGCTTCTACGCCTCGCAGCCGGCAGAATCGGCATCTGATCGTTGCCGGGCGTTAGTGCCGAGATGTTCCGGCCCGCCCGCCGCGGCCATGGCTCTCCGCGTCTGCCCCTCACCCAGGCTTGCGGAAGCTGAGCACATACAAGTCGCCGCTCCACACCGTCTCAGCCCGCACTTCTTTCATCCCGGGAGGGAGCAAATCCTGCGGCGCTTTTATGGTTCGCGGACGGTCTCTATAGAACGCCTTGGCGACAACGCTGTTCTCATGGCGCCGCGCGAATTCTTCGGTTTCATCCACCACCACGAGCCAAGTTCCGGGACAGGCGACCCGGCTCATCTCCCGCAGCGCGGCGGCGGGATCGGTGAGAAAGTTGATGCCGCCCATGTGGCACACAGTCGAAATAGTTTTCCGCGTATGGCAAGTGCTCCGCAAGCCCCCGGCGCAACTCGGCCTCGAGATGCAGGCGCCGCACGCGACGGCGGCAGCGAGTCAACATGCCTAGGATAGATCCAAGCCATGGAATTCCAGGTCGCGGCGCAGGTAGGTCCAATTGGCGCGCGTGCCAACCGACAGCTCCAGGAAACGCGCCGAAGGGCGCAGTTCCAGCAGCTTTAGGTAAACACCACGCCGGGTCTCTTCGGCTCCGCTCTTCAGCCAGGCATAGAGCCGGGTCGATAAGTCGTAGAACGGCGCGAAGCGATCGTACAGCCGTTGATAATGGGTATTCGGGCCGTCGATTGCCACCGGCATTGCGAGGACGGGAATGCCGTCGCACAGAGGGTACAAACCTTCGTGCGAGGGTTTCGCAGACCGCCGGCTTCGCGATCCAGAGCGCTGCAGTCGAACGGATCGCGGTAGAGCATCTACCGCGCCGCCGCCGGCGCCATCGTCCACGTCCCATCGTCGACGGCGTCGCCGCCATCGCCCGCCGTGGTTTCATACTGGCCTGCAAACGCCTTGCCGTCCCACTTGCCGGTGATCTTGGAACGCAGCGCATTCCCCTGCAAATCGAAATCGTAAGTGGCTTCCAGCTTCGACTGCTCCACTTTGCACGCGTGCATGGTGGTCTTCACTTCCTCGCCGCTAAAGGTGAAGCCGAATTCACATTTCCAGGCGCCGCCGGATTGCGCCTCCAGGCTCATGCGAAACGATCCACCACCTCCGGCGCCGTTGCTTTTCCATTCGCCGGCATAGCGCCCGGCCAAGCCGGCATCGGCGGCGAACAGCATTAGCAGGGGAAACAGGATCAAAACAGTGAGACGGTGCATTCGACTATCATACGCGCTTCAGCCGCAGGCTGTTGGTCACCACCGTAACGCTGGAAAGCGCCATGGCCGCGGAAGCCAGCACCGGCGAAAGCAGCCAGCCGGTGAACGGATACAAGACGCCGGCGGCGATGGGGATGCCGATGGTGTTGTAGGCGAACGCCCAGAACAGA
>JBEKUO010000633.1:0-4531 GCA_049514955.1 Bryobacteraceae bacterium
CATAAAGAGATGTCCCGATATCCTCGTTGTTCCGGTTCCAGAGGTGTGATGCCACAAATGTGTTTCGCTGTGAAGGAGTATAATCCAACCTGGCTATGGCGTTGTCCCAGTCCCCTTGACGGGATTCGGCATGTTCAAACACTCCAAAAGGCGCGAATGTCGTGATGTTCGTGTTGGGGGGAGGGATTTTGCTGAGGAGGCCGGAGACAATTGGATTAATGGTAACGCCGAGAGCGGAGATCTCCTGGGTCAAGGTGGACGACAGCGTTAGCGCCGATAAGCCGATGGTATCCCGCTCGCGGAAGAATTCGTATCCGGCATATCCAAAGAGTTTGTTCTTGACGAGAGGCCCACCGACGGTGAATCCCCCCTGGTTACTTTTGTATGCATCCGCCGCCGGCGAGTACGGCGAAAAGGACGACAGACCGGCGTTTTGATACCAGCTATTTGCATTCATAGCATTATTGCTATTTAGATAAAACGCCGAGCCATGCAGTTCGTTGCTCCCGGAAGGCGTCACGAAGGCGGTCTGCGTGATGCCGTTGCCGTAGGTTGCGGCCTGGTTGGATGTCACCAGGGTAAACTGGCTCACCTGGCCTAGAACCAAGTTGTTCACGACGTAGTTAAGGCCGTTGTATCGGACCGTGTTGTCCTGTATATTGATGCCATCCAATGTTACGTTGCTCAAGCTGGTGCGGAGGCCGTCAATGGTGGTATACGCACCGCCGGCGGCCACAACGCCCGCCTGCGTCAGAATCAGGTTTAACGGGTCGCGATCCAGGATCGGCAACGTATCCAGTTGCGCCGTTGTCAAATTTGTTGAGACCTCGGCATTTGAGCTCTGCACCGAGACGTGCGGCTCGACTACTGTTGTGCCCGCGGCCTGCGCGCCGACTTTCAGGACGATGTCGTTGAGGGGTGTTTCGGTGCCCGGCGCCAGCGTTACCAGGTTAGGAGGCTCGTATGTTGCAAATCCCTGCTTCTCAATTCTTATACGGTAGGACTCCGGCTGCAGCGAGCGGAATACGAAGAAGCCCTCGTTGTTCGTGAGGGTCTGGAAGGCCGGCTCCGTCATGCCTTGCCGGAATAGGCTTACTGTAGCTTGTGGCACCACGCCGCCGCTCTCGTCTCTTACAGTGCCGACCAAAGTTCCTGTGGATTGCGCCCAAACGGGTGAAATCAGAGCTGCGAGGAACATGGCCATACCAACGAGCTTCATCGCAGGAATCCGGAATAATGCGCTTAAATTCATTCTTCCTCCCGTGCTGAATTTTTCCACAGCGACGTGGGCTTTACTCCGCTACAGGAGAAAAGGTTACCATAGCGAAGAGCAAGAATCCATACTAACGCAAGCCCACCCGGACTGCGCAAGTCCAGCTTTGACAAACGAATACGGACGCGGTATTCTCCTCCTATTAGAGATAGTGGCGGACTCCCGGCATGATAACGTCCATTGGCGAGTTTGAGGTCAAAGGCGAGCTCGGCCATGGCGGCATGGGGACTGTTTACCTCGCCCACGATCCGCGTGTAGGCCGCGACGTAGCCGTCAAGGTTCTGACCAACGAAGGCGATGGGGACCTGCTCGCGCGGTTCCGCAGCGAAGCGGGCACCACCGCCAAACTCACCCATAAGAACATCGTCACGATCTACGCGTTCGGCGAGCAGGACGGCATGCCGTACATTGTGATGGAACTCCTTCAGGGGGAGAACCTGGGGGACGTGATTGGGAAGCGGCGGCCGCTCACCCTGCTGGAAAAAGTGCGTATTCTGCACCAAGTGGCGGAGGGCTTGTCTTTCGCCCACCAGAAGAATGTGATTCATCGCGACATCAAGCCCCGCAACATCATGTTGCTGCCGGACGGCACTGCCAAGGTCATGGATTTTGGCATCGCCCGCGTGACGGGCAGCGATTCCACCCGCCGCACGCAAAAGGGCTACTTGCTCGGCACCATTGCCTACATGGCTCCGGAGCAGTTTACCCGTGGCATGGATGCCGATCAACTTGTGGATATCTTCGCCTACGGCGATGTGGCGTATGAGTTGATCACCGGGGAACATCCCTTCGGAGAGGGAGAGGCGGGGGCGTTGATCTCCCGCATCACAGCGACGGAACCCAGAACCATACGGGAATTGGCTCCGGACTGTCCGGAGCTGCTGGCTTCCATCATCCAGCAATTGCTGGCGAAGGACCGGGACCTGCGATACCAGAGCTTGCGGGACCTGGTGCTGGATATGGAGCCGGTCCTGTTTCAGCTCCGGCACGACCGCGCGGCGCAAATTCTGGCGGAAGCACACCCGTTGGTGGAACAAGGCCAAGCCGACGCCGCGCTGGCGAAGGTGAAGGAAGCGGTGGAGCTGGATCCGATGAACCGGGAAGCGGACCAGCTCAAGAAGCAGCTCCAGGAGGAGTTGCGCCGCAAGGCAGTGCGCGGGAAGGTGACCGCGATGGTGGCCGACGCGGAACGCAAGGTTGCGCAGCGCAGCTTTTCGGAAGCCATCCTGGTGCTCGAGTCCGCCTTGCAACTGGACAAGACCGACACGATTCAGGCGCGTCTGGAGGAAATCCGGCGCGAGCAGGAAAAGGTAAAACGGGCCGTCCAATTGCTCGGGGAAGCGCGGCGGCAAGAGAATCTCGGGACGGCGGTTGCCAAGGCGGCCGAAGCGCTCGAAATCGATCCTCACAACACCCAGGCGCCCCACGTCCTTAAGAGGCTGCGCGAGGAGTTGGATAAGCGCGGGCGGCGTTTGCGCGAAGCTCTGCAAGCCGCCTCGGCCTGCGCCGCCAAGCAGGTTTTTGACGACGCTTTTCGGATCCTCGACAAGGTGGCCGAAGAGCAGGGGGAATTGCCGGAGATCGCCGAAGAGCGCGCCCGGGTGAGGGCGGCGCAGGCGGAATTCAAGCTGCGGCAGCGGTGGAGGAGCTTCGACGAGGCCGTGGTGTCCGCGCGCGCCGCGATGAATGGCGGCGACTTGGCGCAGGCGCGGGCCGTCATCGAGTCACTCGCCGCCGGCTATGCGGACTTGCCACGCGCTGCCGAGCGGACCAAGCAACTGGGCGCGGATCTGGCACGCCGGGAACGGGAAGCGGAAATCGCGCGCATCACGCAGGAGGCGGACGATCTCTCGCGGCAAGAGCAGTTCGAAGCGGGGCACGCCAAACTCGATGCGGCGCTGGCCCGCTATCCGGGAGACCCGGCGCTGCAGGCCGCGCTGGAAAAGCTGTTGCAGACGAAAGCCGCGCGGGAGCGCGCGGACGCCATCGCCGTGTCGGAGGCCAACATCGGCCGGCTGCACCGCGAGGGCGCTCTGGAGCCCGCGTTACAGGCCGCGAAAGCTGCAGCGGGCGAGTACCCCGATTATAAGGAGTTCCAGGATCTGGTTACGGAGATCGCCGCCGAGCTTCAAGAGAGACAGCGGCGCGCCAGGATTGACGAAGCTGCCCGGCGGGCGACGGCTCTGCTCGAATCGGACCCGTCCCAGGCCGGGGAACTGCTGCGGAGCACGCTGGCGGAGGTCGGCCCGGAAGCCTATCTGGAAAGCTTGCTCACAGCCGCCCAGAGAGCCGCTGGAAGGCGCCAGGAACAGCAGGTCGTCAATCGGATTCTGGCCCAGGTGCAGAAGCTCCGGGCATCCCAGCAGTGGCGCGACGCGCTGGACGAACTTGAAAGGGCCATCGAGCAGTATCCGCGCCGCAGCGAGCTGCGCCTCTCCGCCAGCGAGGTCCGCGCGGAGCTCTACCGGATCGCCCGCGCCGAGAAACTGCGCGCCATCACCCGAGGGATCCAAGAAGCTCTTGCCGAGGGAGATCTGCACAAATGCGGCACGTCGATCGACGAGGCCCGCAAGGAATTCCCCGGCGAGGCGGGTATCGAGCAACTGGCCGCCGAGTTGGCGCGGGCGCAACGCGCCCAGGGGATATCCGCTCTGACTGCCAGCGTACGGCAAAGCCTTTCGCGCGACGACGTGGAAGGCGCTGCGCGGCAGCTCGCGGGGTCCAGCGAATGGCTTGCCGCGACGCCTGAGTGGAACGACCTGAAGGCCGAGACCGATGAACGCCGAGAGTACTTGAATGCGCTGGAAACGGCCCGTCAACTGGCCGGCCAATCGCGATTCGGCGAGGTCGAGCTGTTCCTGGCTCCGTATGTGAAAGCCGGGCACAAGCGCGCCGAGCAGATGCAGCGAACGATCTCCCAGCAGCGCGTTCGCGCAGAAGAGGAAGCTCGCGAGCGGGAGGAAGCGGAGAAGCGCGAGCTTGAACGCAAGGAGCAGGAGCGCAAAGCCGCCGAGGCTCGCGCACGCGCGGAACAGGAGCGCAAAGCCGCCGAGGCTCGCGCACGCGAGGAACAAGAGCGCGAGGCCGCTGAGGCCCGCGAGGAACAGGAGCGCAAGGCCGCTGAGGCCCGCGCACGCGAGGAACAGGAGCGCAAAGCAGCCGAGGCACGGGCACGCGAGGAACACGAGCGCAAAGCGGCCGAGGCACGGGCACGCGAGGAACAAGAGCGCAAAGCGGCCGAGGCACGGGCACGCGAGG
>JBEKUO010000634.1:0-4501 GCA_049514955.1 Bryobacteraceae bacterium
CCGGCAAGATCGACAGTGCCAATAAACTCTACGTCGCGAGCCCATCGTTCCTTGGCTGCGAGGCCGGCGGATAGCTCGATCCCATTTTGTGTGGCGTCTTTTTGAAGATCCCTTGCTGTTCGGTCGGCAGCTTGAGCGAATGTTCGCACTGGGTCGCCGCCGACTGCTTCCAACCGCGGCCGGAACAGCGCGCTCCTTTGCCCCAGTTCGGATGCTCCCTGATCGGAGTCTCGACTCGCTTGACCTTCGCGCTCTTGGCATCCTCTGCTTTCTTCATGCTCTGGCCCATCATCGCGATCGCAGCGGTTCAATCTCCGTAATCCACTGAAAATGAACGACCCATCATGAACAATGTAGCGGGGCAGGGCAGCCCGTGTGCTAGCGTGGTTACGGGAAGGCAGGTTGGGACCGGTCGCAGACGCCACAGCCTGCTACCCGAACGCTCTTTGAAAACTTCTGTCTGACCGGGGTCGATCAACGACTCCAACGCAGTCTAATGAAACAAAATGAAACGTCTTGCAACACCCAAGCCCTCGGGCAGCGAACACTATCCTCCCCGGATGCAACCACTTACAGAAAAATGCAACACCTTGGAAATTTTTTCGAAAGTGTCGCCTTTTCGCCCACACCCCCCGCTACAGGATGCAACATTAATGTTACGCGGTGACGCGAATCGAAAGCTCCGGCCTGGCGTAACACCCGGTCGGACCGCCCCACCTGAAATGGAAATCTGCCCTTAGAACAGGTCCATCTGACGCAGCCTCATGGGCCACAACCGCACCGGCACTGGAGCCACTTCGATTTCATCGGAAAGCCACAACTGGCCGCGTTTACGCGCGCGGGTGCGCCGCGCCATGGCAGTGCGCTGAGCGGCATTGTGTTTGGAATGGCAACTTGGGCAGAGAACCGTGAGGGACACGCGGTCCGCCGGATCGTTCGAGAGATGCGCGACGTTGAGCAGGCGGTGCGGCTTGTGGCACATTTGGCAAACGTTGCCGGCCGCCTCCAGCATGCTCAGCCGGAACTTGCGCCAGCGCGCATCATAATACTTCCGGTATTCCGCTCGTATGGGCATTGGGCCGCGGCGCGCAGGTCGCGGGAAAGACCAACCGATAAGACAAATTCAAGTGCTTTGTTTTCAATCAGCGTTTATCGGCGTTCATCTGCGGCTGATTTGTCTTTTCCCGCCGCTGCTAGAGTCATTTTCCTGCAAAGGAAACGATTGTCAAGCGCGGCGCCACCGGTACCGCCGCAGGCTCACTGAATCACGGCGTTGGTGAAGATCTCCTCGAAAGCCCCGCGTGCGTTGGTCAGCTTCTGAAAACTGTACCGGCTCATCAGCACGGCGACACCGTTGGAGTCGTTCCGCACGATGCGTCCGAAAACGCAGAGTTCGAGAAAAGGCTCGTTGCCCAGAACCGCCGGCCAGCGGATCGAGAGTTCCACGGAGCGGCCGTTTGGCGCATCGTCCGACGTGCGAAACAGCAGACCTCCGCTGCTCATGTTTGTGGTCCTGCCGGCGCCCATGGCAACCACCTTGCCGCCATGGCTAACTCGGTATTCCAAATCCAATTCGACAGGATAACGACGCTGTAACCGCCGGTCGCCTTTGATGCTGTCTCTCGTCATGGGCCTCCCCAGAAGCCCCATTATCCGGCACGCTGACGAGCGCAGATAGTCATGTGGGTACTATCAGAGTACGTGGTCGGAGGCCTAGCACCTGCCCAAACGCACAGGTTTTTCAACGGTATCCGGCGCTTCCTGGGAAATATTCAGGGCAGCATTTCGGCGGGATCGGCGATGGTCCAGCGCAAGGCCGCCCGCAGGCTCTGCGATTCCGACAGCCGCAGCATAGCGAAAACCGACCGCAGCAGGGCGGGGCCCTCATTCGGCCAGAGCTCCGCAAGCGGACGCGTAACACCGTCCTCGCACTGATAAAAGAAGCGATCGACCCAACGGGGCCGCTGGGCTTCGGGATGGCAGCGCACAATGTCCTTGACGGTTTCGAACCAGCGCAGCCGCAGCGGCTCGCGATACTGCGGCATGAATAGCACGCGGCTCAGGCCGTCGCGCCGGATCTCCGCCACGAATTCGGCGAAAGTGGCAGCGTGTGTCAGATTCAGGTTGGCGTTCGGCTCCAGGCCGTGGCGGTCGCCCCCCGAGATCGCGGGCAGTTGCCAGGTCCGCGCCAGGTCGAGCGCCTCGCTGTTCTCGGCCCAGGAGCGCAGGCCGTTCAACTCAATCGCGTGGATCCATTCCGCGTGCCGCGAAAGCAAAGCGCGGAGAGCGTCGCGGTGGCTGTCGGCGCCAATGTCCGCCTCGTCCCAAAGCGGATGATTCAGGACGATCAGCATGTCCTCCCGCTGGTGGAGCATTTCCAGCAGCTCGCCGAGACGCGCCGCATTCGGATGCCCCGCTGTGTAGCGGTGTAAATCGGTGGCGATGCCGCGCGCCTCCGCGGCCGGCAGATTGTGTACGCCCAGGTGAAAGAAGGTCCCGGCAAACGGGATGGTCCATTCGAAGGAAACCGGCGCGGCGTCCCCCAGAGGGCTACGCCGCAACGTTAAACCGCTCTCGATATCGTCGTGGTCGGTGAGCGACACCAGAGGATGCAGGCCCAGATCGCCGATTTGGCGGGCTTCCAGCCGGTGCGCCTCGACCGGCGCGAGCGGAGGTGTCCACAGCACCCGCCCGAGCGATAGATCCCGCCCCGTGGCGCGGCGGTGCTGCCATCCCGCGATCCGCAGCACGGCGGGGATCAACGGCAGGGGCAGCTTGAAAGTGTGCAGGAACCGGAGGTTTTCCCAGGAATGCAGGGTGTGGCTGTGCAATGAAACCGCGGTGGGAAAACGGCCCGGAGCGTTACGCTCTTTCCACAGAAAGTGCAGAGTGGTTTTCTTCACAAAGCCTCCCAGAACATTTCTGCGTTGAAATGTTCTACCCACAGGGTAGAGCTCGCACTGTTTCAAAACGATGAACAGACGATGAAATTGTGGGATGTAGGCGTGGATGGTGGGGCAGGCGCTTCCGCCTGCCAATCAGGCCCAAGAGTTAGGCGAGTAACTCCGTTACCGCTTTGCCCTTGCCATCCTTAGTGACCGTGGGGCAGGCGCTTCCGCCTGCCAATCAGGCCCAAGAGTTAGGTGAGTAACTCCGTTACCGCTTTGCCCTTGCCATCCTTAGTGACATAAAAGGGCCGCTTCTCGATCTCATAGGCAGTGTCCGGAGCTATCCCCAGCGCCGAATAGATAGTGGCGTGCAGATCTTCAATTGTGACCGGGTTCTCAACGATCCGGCAGGGGCGCTCATCGGCAGTGCGGCCATACAGATTTCCCTTGGGCGCGCCGCCGCCGAACATCAGTACCGAACAAGCCTCCGTGAAATGGCGGTGCATCCCATAATGCTTCGGCTCGGTCATGATATCCGGCTGATTGACCTGGTTCTTCACCTCCGCGCCGGGCTTGCCCTCCGTCATCATGTCGCGGCCGAATTCGCTGGCCAGCACCACCAGCGTGCGGTTCAGCAACCCGCGCTCTTCCAGGTCGAGGATCAACCGAGCCACCGGCGCGTCAATCGTCTCCTTCATGCCAATGGTGCGCTTGTGCCCGTTTTCGTGGGTGTCCCAGTAGCGGAAGGGAATGTACTCGGTGGTGACTTCGATGAAGCGCGCGCCGGCCTCCACCAGCCGCCGCGCCAGCAGGCAGCCCAATCCAAAGCGGCCGGTATTATAAACGTCGTAACTCGCTTTGGGCTCCAGGCTCAGGTCGAACGCCTTGGCCGCGGGAGAGTTCAACAGCCGGTGTGCGTTGTCGAGCGATCGCAGCAGGCTCTCGCGCTGGAAGTCGCTGCCATATTGGCCGACGGGGCTGGCCGCCACCAGCTTCTGGTATTGTTCGTAGCGATTGGTAAACCTGGCCGGGCCGACGTGCGCGGAAGGCCGCACGCGCGACACGGCGTCCTGGGGATCGGCGATCAGAAACGGAGAATGCTCGCCGCCCAGAAAGCCAGCCGTGTGAAACGCTTTCACGGAGTCGGTCTCAGCGCCGATTTCGAGATTCTGACCAATATCGATGAAGGCGGGAATATCCGAATTCCGCGGTCCGAGCGTGCGCGAGATGACTGCGCCCATGTGCGGCGCGGCCACCGACTGTGGGGGCGCGTATCCTGTGTGCCAGTGAAACTGATGGCGCGAATGCAGAATGAAGCCCAGATCGCCCACTCGATGGGAGCGTATGAGCGTGCCGCGATCCATGATTTTGGCGATGCGTTCGAGGCCCGCCGAGATCTTGATGTTGTCGACGGCTGTGTCGATCGCCGGGAACGTGCTGAGCACCCGCTTCGATTCCATGCCTGGCTCAAACGGCGTGTACTGCTTGGGATCGAAGGTTTCGGTCTGCGCCATCCCGCCCGCCATCCAAAGCAGGATCAGGCTATCGGCGCGGGCGTCGATTTTCGTGGTTCCCGCCAGCAGGCGCGGTTCGGAACCGGCCAGGGCGGCTAG
>JBEKUO010000635.1:0-4496 GCA_049514955.1 Bryobacteraceae bacterium
GCGCCAGGAAGTGGATCGAAGAACCAGCCACTGCGAGGAACGTGACGGCCACGGCGATCAGTGGATGGCCGCACTTGCGGCTGGTCAGCCGGAACAACAGGGCGGAGGTCAGCGAGATGATCAGCAGGCTTCCGATCACTACCGCAGCCATGCCCCAACGCTGATGAAGCCACGCGAAGACCACGTCCCACAGCCATTCCCAGGCAAACCACGGCTGACCGGTCTTGGTAAACGAGAACAGATCCTTATCCGGTACCCGTCCATGGCTCATGATCCATTCGCCGGTCCGTACATGCCAGCCGGTGTCGCCGTCGCCCAGCAGGGTCCTGGCGCCGCCCATAGCTCCGAACAGGAAAATGACCGGCATCAGGAACGCGAAATCCGTCAGGGAGGGCAGAAGCCGCAGCACCGGGTTGGTTTTGGCGTTTGGCATAGCTGCGTTAGAAAACGCGCCCTCCTCGCCCGTTGCACGCGGCCGGCTCCATTTGGACGGCGCCACCTTGCGCTACCCGGAAATCCATTGCATGAACCGCCAGCCCCACCCAGGTGAACGATGCGTCGGGCTCCGGATCCAGCCGCGCCACGGTGGCCTGGCATCGAATGCATCGGCGTTCAAAACCCTGCTGTTCGGGCAATTCCACTTCTACGATGAGCATGTCGCCGACCCGCGGAAGCGGGACGCCCGAGGCTTCCCAGCGCAGCAACATTCCGTCCCTGCTGATGTTCTCCGTAAACATGGCGGTACGTTCGCCGCCTTGCGGCCAAACCACGTGGCACACCAGCCGGACCGCGACTCTCGTGCTGCGGCGGCGATTCATCCGAGCGATGCTCTCCGGGTACACGAAGCGAATGTAAACCCCTGGCGCTCGGCACGCAATACCGTAAATAGGAGATAACTATCTGTTTCCCGAAGTTAATTCAATTGGGCTCTCGTAAGAAAGAAGCAATTGCCACGGCCCCCCAGGAGGTTGGCCCCGATCTAGCCCCGGGATTCACCCACGCTTAACAATGATTAACCAACGATAGCGTTACGAGGCGAGTTTTCTGCATAATTCTAATTCAAAAGTACTGGGAATTCGCCCCGGAAGGTAAGGCTGAGGCCGTCCGCAGGCCTCTGGACGCCTGATGGATCGCGATTGCCGGCTGGGAGGAGCGTAAGAAACCCTCAAAATTTTTTTTGATTTCAATTGACAACCGGACAAACTAAAGTGACAATTCATATTCAGGGAGTAACCGACAAGGCACCCTACCACCGGCTTGACCCGATGGAATTCCAAGAAGGGCGGCTCGAAGGCTGACGAGGTTATATGACACGGGTCTATTTGTACAGCGATCAACCCATCCTGGCCAAGGGATTGGAAGCGGTTCTTACGGCCACAGGCCGGTTCCAATTGGAGAGCTCGTTCTCCGGCCTGGCCGAGTTGCTAACCCGGCTGGAAACCGGCGCTCCGGATATCCTGCTGCTGGACTTGACGCCGGAGGTGACTTTCGGCGTGCTCAGCGACATCAAGCGCGTCGTCCAGGAATCCAAGCTGGTGCTGTGGGTTAACGCCATATCCACCGAGCTGGCTTTCCAGGCCATGGGCTTGGGTGTGCGCGGCATCCTGCGGAAAACCTTGCCGGCGGAGTTGCAGGTAAAGTGCCTGCAGAAGGTGTACGAAGGCGAGTTGTGGTTTGAGAAAGCCCTTACCGACAGCTTCCTGGCGGCCAAGCGGGTGGTGCTGAGCCAGCGCGAGGGACAGCTCATCACGCTGCTGTCGCACGGCCTGAAGAATAAGGAGATCGCGTCCACGCTGCTGATCTCCGAGGGCACTGTGAAAGTCTATCTTTCCCGGCTGTTCCAGAAAGTAGGCGTGAAAGATCGCTTCGAGCTGGCTCTGTTTGGGCTGAAGAATCTGACGGCGGGACAACCGCAGGTATCCGAAAAGCCCACCCGCCTCGGTGGCGCCCCGATTCCCAATTTGCGGTCGCTGGTGCTGGAGCGGCCGGTGGACCGGCCAGCCGTTCCCCCACCGGCGCCCGCATTTCCCCCGGCCCGAAGAGCCTTCCGTCCCGGCGAGTAGCGCCGTGGCGCAGGCGCTTTCGCCTGCCGCGCTGGCACTCTTGCCAGCGCAATGGCGAGCAAGAGCTCGCGAGAACCGACGGGCAGTAACCCTGCTCCCGCACCCGCCACTCACACGGTACGAAATCCGCCCCTTTTCACAACCGGACCCCTCGGCACAACGGATCGGCGGTCGCCAGCTTCGCACCAACCCAAAACACACCACCCGCCACCAACCACCGCCCCCGGCGCGCAACGCGCGCCCTGCTACCCTAGGACCATGCCGGCATCGCCCGAGGTCGCTCTGCGCGCCGAAAAGCTCTCCAAAGTCTACCGCTCTGGCGACGCCGACCTGGTCATCTTCGACAACCTCGACCTCGAAGTGCGGCAGGGCGAAATGCTGGCGCTGGTCGGTGAATCCGGCGCCGGGAAATCTACGTTATTACATTTGTTGGGCGGTCTGGACAGGCCTACGACTGGTACGATATACTACGGTTCGATAGACATTTCACGGCTCGCCGATTCGGAGCTTGCCTGTTTCCGGAATCGGGAGATCGGGTTCGTCTGGCAGATTCACTACCTTTTGCCTGAATTTACGGCGCTTGAGAACGTGATGATGCCATTGCTGATCCGGGGAGTTCCGCATGGCAAGGCGGCTTCGGATTCGCTAGCGAGGTTGGATGAGGTCGGGCTTCGAGCGCGCGCTACGCACCGCGCAGGGGAATTATCCGGAGGAGAGCAGCAGCGCGTCGTGCTGGCCCGGGCCCTGGTGGGAACACCTTCCATTTTGTTGGCCGACGAACCCACCGGCAACCTCGACCTCAGGACCGGCGAAATGATCTTCGAGCTTTTGGAACGCCTGCATCGCTTACACACGCTCACTTCGGTTTTCGTCACCCACAATCTCTCATTCGCAAGGAGATGCGATCGGATCCTGATGATGGAAGGCGGGGCCCTGGTGGCTAGTCCCGATAGTACTTCGCAACCGCGAGGAGATGGGTAGTATCTTTAATAGTAGGGGGCGTCACTTTCATGTTTGAACGTTATACGGAAAAGGCCAGACGGGTAATCTTCTTCGCCCGGTACGAGGCCAGCCAGTTTGGCAGCCCTTATATCGAAACCGAGCATCTGCTGCTCGGCTTGCTCCGGGAGGATAAGGCGCTGGCCAACCGCTTTTTGCGGTCGCACGCCGCCGTGGAGTCCATCCGGAAGCAGATCGAAGGCCACACCACCATCCGCGAGAAGGTTTCCACTTCAGTGGATCTGCCGCTCAGCCACGAATGCAAGCGTGTCCTGGCGTACGGAGCCGAAGAGGCCGAGCGGCTGAATCATAAGCACATCGGCACCGAACACCTGTTGCTGGGCCTGCTGCGCGAGGAAAAGTGTTTCGCCGCGGAGATCCTGCATGAGCGCGGCCTCCGGCTTTCCACCATTCGCGAAGAACTGGCCCGTTCGCAATCCGAGAAGGTCGCCTCCAACCGCCCCAAGGAAAGCTCCCTGCTGGCCGAGTTCAGCCGCGACCTGACGCAGGCCGCCATGGACAATTCGCTCGATCCGCTCATCGGCCGCGACTATGAGCTGGAGCGCGTGGTGCAGATTCTCTGCCGCCGCACCAAGAACAACCCGGTGCTGATCGGCGAGCCGGGGGTGGGCAAAACGGCCATTGTGGAAGGCCTCGCGCAACGCATCGCGGAAGGCGACGTGCCTTCGTTCCTGGCCGACAAGCGCATCCTGGCGCTGGATCTTTCGCTCATCGTGGCCGGCACCAAGTACCGCGGCCAGTTTGAAGAGCGCCTCAAAACCATCATGAAGGAGCTGATGGAGAATCAGAACGCCATCATCTTCATCGATGAGCTGCACACGCTGGTCGGCGCCGGTTCCGCGGAAGGCTCCCTCGACGCCGCCAACATTCTGAAGCCGGCCCTGTCGCGCGGCGAAATCCAGTGCATCGGCGCCACCACCCCGAGCGAATTCCGCAAGTCCATTGAAAAGGACCGCTCTCTCGAGCGCCGCTTCCAGGCCGTGAAGGTGCCGCCGCCCAGCGAGGCGGATGCCGTCAAAATTCTGTTCGGCATCAAAGACCGCTACGAGAAGTTCCACGCGGTGGGCTACACCGACGATGCCATCGAGACGGCGGTCTTCACCTCCAGCCGGTACATCCCGGACCGCTTCCTGCCGGACAAAGCCATCGACCTGATCGATGAAGCCGGCGCGCGCGTGAAGCTGCGCCAGACCACCCTGCCGAGCGATCTCGCCGATATTCAGAAACGCATCAAGTTCATCGTGCACCGCATGGAGAACGCCATCGCGAACCATGAGTTCGAGAAGGCCCGCTTCTACTCCGACGAGGAAAGCAAGGAGCGCGAGAACATGCGGCAATTGCGCGAAAAATACAACCTCGACGATTCTTCCACCGGCATCGTCACCAAGGACGACATCGAGGATGTGGTGGCGC
>JBEKUO010000636.1:0-4492 GCA_049514955.1 Bryobacteraceae bacterium
CCTGCAGAACCTTGCCGAAGGTGCCACCTTGCAAGGGATCGCCGTCGGAAATGTTGCCATCCACCTTCGTGAACTGCGCGTGGTTGACGATGTTGAAGAACTCGGCGCGGAATTCCATTTTGTAGCGCTCCGCCAGTTGCGTATCCTTCATCAGGCTGAAGTCGATGTTATTGATGCCCGGCCCGCAACAAACCGAGCGGGATGCATCGCCGATAGTGCCCAACGCCTGCGGCTGAAATATGTCTGGATTGAATGCTTCATTCAGCGCGTTCCGCGGATTCAAGCGCTGTAGGGGAGCCACCTGGTCGGGCTCGCCGGGATACTGAAAGAATGCGCTATCCATCAGCTCGAGGTCGTCGGATGAGGTGATGGGGATGGGGAATCCGCTCTGAAAAGTCACAATGCCAGCGGTCTGCCAGCCGTTCAGAACTTTGCCGGCGAAGCCCTGCATCTCCGTGTGCGGCAACTGGTAGACATAGCTGACGACGAAGCGATTACGGGCGTCGAACAACGAAAGCGCCCGGCTGTCCCTGAAATCGAGCGGGTTCAGCATGTTCTCGAAGCTGGAGGCATCGTCGATAGACTTGCTGAACGTGTATGCAGCCTGAAATTGCAACCCATGCGAGAAGCGCTTTTCGGCGCTGACCTGGAGTGAGTTGTAATTCGAGTTAGCAACCGTATTTTCGGTGAAGATACTGGAGAACACCGGGACGCCGTCGGGCGGACAACCAGCGCCCGTCAGAGGATTGCAGTTAGGCGATGAGTACTGCCGCAAGCCGACCAGCGTGATGGGGTTGGCGTTCGGACCGGTAATTGTAGGCTGCGGACCATAGGGCAAGTGGAACACAAAGCCAGCCGGGATGGCTCCTGCCGGGATGGTGTAAGAACTGTCTGCGCCGAAAGGTCCGCAGGTGCCTGCTCCCAGCACGGCGTTCAGATCGAGACATGGCTGCGCCTGCCCGTAGTTCAAGTCATACGAGGCGAGCAAGCGGTGCGCCTGTGTCCCCACATAGCCGATCTGAAAGAGCACGTCGCCGCGTAGCTCACGCTGAATAGTGAGGTTGTACTGCTCGGAATACTGGGTCCGCATGTTGGGCTGAAACTGACCATAGAGTAGGATCGGGCGGAACGAAGACCAATCCACGGCCTGGCCGCGCACCGGGTTGAGGATACCGTTGAACGGGTTCGGATTCACCGTTCCGTCCTGGCCAAGGAAAGGCGTATTGAACATGGGGTTCGCCAAAGATGTGCTGCCGCCGAACGGCGGCTCGGCGCTGAACTGTTCGAGCACGAGTTGCTCGATGGGATTGTAAAAGATGCCCCAGCCGGCGCGGATGCTGGTCTTGCCCGGCGCACCGAACAGCCCGTGCAGAAAGCCGGAATCCGCCGACGGACTCCATGCCAGGCCGATCCGCGGCGCGAAAGCCTTGTAATAAGTCTGGGTCATCCCGTTTGGTATTCCCGCATCGCCGGGGAAGACCAGACCCAGCGGGAAGACGGCATTGGCGGGGCCTGTCTCGCTGCAATCGGTGGATCCGAACTGTTGCACCAGCGGATTGTTGGCGGCCAACTGGCAGGGGTATATAGACGTCACCTGACCCGGCCGGAAGGTCTGCACATGATGCCCGATATCGGTGAGCGGCGTATCCAATTCCCACCGCAAGCCGTAATTGAGCGTGAGATTCGGGCGGAGCTTCCAGCTATCCTGCGCGAACACGTACACGGACGTGCTGCGCACGTTCTCATGCTGCGCTGAGCCTTGCGAGTAAGTGTTCGGCAGCCCCAACACGTAGTCCGGGAAAATGTCGTCGGAGCCTACGTCGTTGTTCCCCCCGCTGGTGAAAGAGAAACTACCGTTCACGTTGTAGTACAGAGTCTGATCGAAGCGCATCCGGCGCACGTCCACGCCGAACTTCAGGGTATGATTCCCGGCGACCTTGCTCAAACTATCCGACCACTGAAAACTGTTGCCGATTTGCGGCAGTTCGCCCTCCGAGTTGTTGCCAATGGCGAACCCGCCACTGGCGGAGATAAAGGGCACTCCTTCATGATTGGCCCCTAGATTCGGAGTGATTCCGGACTGCGGATTGGCCGGATCGGCGAAGCAATTGGCCGCGGACACGGCGGAACCGCAAACGCTGTTGATGAGCTGCGTATTCTGCGGATGGTTGTAGTTGAGCTGGCCTTCCCGGAAATAAGTGAACCGTGCTTCGTTGACCAAGGACGGCGTAGCTGTCCAGGTCTCGCTCAAGTTGAACTGCTGGTTCCGCGTGCTGTATTGCGATCCGAAACCTGGCACATTGGCGCCGGCCGCCTCAAAATTGGAAAAGGGTGGCAACTGCGTGTCGTTATCGAAGTAGTAATAGAAGCTCAATTGGTGGTGATCGCTGATATGTTGGTCGATCCGGAGCGTGGACTGTAGTCCTTTCTCCGACTGGTTGGGCACAGATTGATAAACATTGAAACCGCTGTTGGGCAGCGGCACGTACCGGTTCATCAGAGCCGCCGCCGTCGGGTCGAAGCACTGTGTGGGAATCTGGTTGTTGGGGAAAATCGCCGCGTATGGAGTTCCCGCGGCGATCGGCGCGCCGCCTGCCGACGCCACCGCGGTGGCGCAGCCTGGGCGGTTGTTGAGCGCGTTGGCGAGGTAATTATCGTTCAGCGTCCCGCTGAAAATGTCCTGGGCCCCGCTGGGCCCCTGCGAGAAATCGCCACTCCGCTCGGCCGCGGTCGGCACTGTCACCAGATCCGAAGGAATGCCCTGCACAATCTGACGATCTTCGACGGAGACGAAGAAAAAGGTCCTGTCCTTCTTAATAGGCCCACCCAATGTGCCGCCAAATTGGTTCTGGTGGAAGTCCGGCCTGGTCGTATCGAAAAATCCGCGGGCGTCCAGGTCCGTATTGCGGAAGAATTCATACGCATCGCCGTGGATTTCGTTGGTGCCGCCCTTGGTAACCACATTCACCACCGAGCCGGAATTCCGTCCGTACTCGGCGTCGAAGGTATTGGTAAGAACGCGGAATTCTTCGATCGTATCCGGAGACGGTTCGACTGCCGGGATGGCCACAAACTGGTCGTTGGCATCGCCGCCGTTCACATTGAAATTATTGGCGCGTCCGCGTCCGCCATTCACCGAGACCACGCCGGCATTATCGCTGCCGGCAAACAGAGAGTAACCCTGCTGCGACTGAACGCCAGGCTGTAGCTGCAACAACTGATACGTGTCGCGGGTGTTCAGCGGCAGGTTCACTACCGCGCGGGAATTCATCACCGCGCCCAACTGCGTGCTGGTGGTTTCCACCAGCGGAGCCTCCGCTTCGGCGGTGACGCTCTGGGTGACCTCGCCGATCTGCAGCGTTGCGTCCACCACCACCACGTGCCCGAGGGTGATGTCAACGTGCTGTACGAATTTCTTGAAGCCGCTGGTTTCGACTTCCACGGTGTACGGCCCCACCGGCAGAGTAGGTATCACGAAATCGCCCTTGGTGTCCGTAGTGGCGGTGCGGCTGGTGCTGGTCCCTTCCAGCGTGGCCGTGACTTTGGCCTCCGCGATCACCAGCCCGGCGGGATCTTTCACCGTCCCCCGGAGATTGCCGGTAGTTTGGGCGAACATGCCAAAGACGGCGCAAGAGCTGCAGGCCAGCCAGATGGCGGCCCTTCGGCTCCCTTTTTGTGCGGTCATAAAGTCATCTCCCCCTGCTGCTGAATTTGATCGGAATATTATGACACTATAACCCGCCGATGGGGAAGTGTGGGGCAGGCTGGCAGCCTGCGCGGCGGTTGGCTACCGCCGCTGTCAGATTCCAGCCGTTTTGTTGACGAACAGGCCCATCCCCACTTTTTTGTCGCACACCCCCCATGGGGATGCTACAAGCCCGGCAACGCTATAATAGTGCGATCGACAGGAGTGCACGCATGCCACGTCTCGTCCGTTGCTCCCTTATTCAGGCGCGCAGCCCGGCTTCGCCGGATCTGTCGCTGGAGCAGCTCAAACGAGCCATGATCGACAAGCACCTGGGCTATATCCGGCAGGCCGCCGAGGCGGGCGCGCAGATCGTATGCCTTCAGGAGTTGTTCTACGGTCCGTATTTCTGCGCCGAGCAGCAGCCCAAATGGTACGATTTCACGGAACCGGTGCCCGAGGGCGCTACGGTGAGTCTCATGCGCGACGTGGCCCGCCAACACCGCATCGCCTTGATCGTCCCGGTCTACGAGAAGGAACAGGAAGGCGTGTACTACAACACCGCCGCAGTCATCTCGGCGGATGGCAGCTATCTCGGCAAATACCGCAAGACCCATATCCCGCATGTGGCGCCAGGCTTCTGGGAGAAGTTTTATTTCCGGCCGGGCAACCTGGGCTATCCCGTCTTCGACGTAGGTGTGGCGCGCATCGGCGTCTACATTTGCTACGATCGCCACTTCCCCGAGGGTGCCCGGGCACTGGGTCTCAATGGCGCGGAGATCGTCTTCAATCCCTCGGCCACGGTGG
>JBEKUO010000637.1:0-5372 GCA_049514955.1 Bryobacteraceae bacterium
TAACGCATCCGCCGCCGGCTGGCGCCTCGCTGAAGGCGATTTGGCCGCGGTAGATGCGACCCTGTCGCGGGCAGACTGAAGGTGGCGTGTGGCAACATAAAACTTGCGCATTCTGCTGGCCCATAATTCGCTCTACTATCCGTCTTACGGGGGCGGGGACAAATCCAACCGGCTGCTGATGGAAGCCCTGGCTGCACTGGGACATCACGTGCAGGTGGTCGCGCGCGTGGAACAGTTTGGCGCAGAGGCGCACGCCGCGCTTCTCCGGCAACTGGCTGGCCGCGGAATCCACGTGGATGCGCACGCGAGCGCCAGCGTCGAGTTCCGGTTGAATGGCGTGGAGGTCCGCATACTGACCCGGGACGCAGGCCTGCGGGCGTTTTTCGCGGCCCGGGTGCAGGCGTTCGATCCCGAGATTATTCTGGCCTCGACGGACGATCCGGCGCACTTGATGTTGGAGACCGCATTGCGTGCGCCGCGGGCCCGCGTGGTGTACTTGGTCCGCGCGACGATTGCGCTGCCGTTCGGTCCGGACAGCGGGCTGGCGAGCGCTTTCCGAACGGAGGCTCTGCGGCAAGCGGACGGCGTGGTGGCGGTGAGCGAATACGTAGCGCGATACACGCGGCAATGGGGTGGAGTGACGGCGATCCACATCCCGATTTCGCTGCTCGATCCCGGCGAGCATCCGGATCTGGGACGCTTCGACAACCGCTTTGTCAGCATGGTGAACCCATGCGCGGTGAAAGGCATTTCCATTTTCCTGGCGCTGGCCGAGCGTTTTCCGCGCGTGGAGTTTGCGGCCGTCCCCACGTGGGGCACTACCGCGTCGGATTTCGCGGCCCTGCGGGAACTGCCTAACGTCGCAGTACTGCCGCCGGTGGATGACATCGACGACCTGCTTCGCCAAACGCGGGTGACGCTGGTCCCGTCGCTTTGGGCCGAGGCGCGCTCCCGTGTGATTTTGGAAGCGATGTCCCGGGGAATCCCGGTGATCGCCAGCGATGTGGGCGGACTGGCGGAGGCCAAGCTCGGCGTCGATTACCTGTTGCCGGTCAACCCTGTGATCCGCTACCGGCCGATGGTGGATGAGCTGATGGTGCCGATGGCCGAGATTCCGCCGCAGGACCTGCAGCCCTGGGCAGCAGTGCTCGGGCGCTTGCTGACCGACCGAGCGCATTATGAGCAGTTGTCCGCGGAGTCGCGCAGGGCGGCGCTCTCATATGCGGGCAATTTGGACGGTCGTTACTTCGAAGCGTATCTGCGCGAGGTCTTGCGGTCACCCAGACGGCGTGGCGCGTCCGGCCGGCGCATTCCGAGAGCGCCGCTCTCCGATGAACGGCGGCGGCTGCTGGCACTCCGTCTGAAGCGTGCGAAGCAACATGTGGGTGACTGAAACATCGTCCACAGATCGGGCCGGACTGGCGCGCCGGGCCACGGAGCTTGCCCGCGCAGCTCTGCCCGGGGTGGATATCGAAATCCTATGGGACGGCATGTGGGTACGCCGCGTGGGTCCCGATTACTTTCCGGATCCCGATATGTTCCGCGAGGCGGATCCCAACTGGGAGCGCTGGGCCGGGCAAGACCGCAAGTATCTGAGGGACGCGGCGGATTACTGGTTCCACGTATACAAGCCGCAGCCGGGCGACGCGATCGTGGATATCGGCGCGGGCCGCGGCGAGGATGTGTTCGCATTTTCGCGCGCGGTCGGACCGGGTGGGCGCGTCTGGGCGATCGAGCCGCACCCGGTTTCCTTTGAGATACTGCAACGGTTTTGCGCGCTCAACCGGCTGGGGAATGCGAGGGCGCTGAACTACGCATGCATGGACGAGTCAGGGGATCTCGAAATCGAGACACTGCCGGTATGGGAGTCCAACTATGTGCGCACCGGCGAGCCTACGCCCACCAGCCATCCGGTGAAGGGCGTGCGATTCGACGACTTGGCCGCGGAGCACGGCATCGACCGTATCGATTTCCTGAAGATGAACATCGAAGGCGCCGAGCGGCTGGCGCTGCCCGGATGCCGAGGGGCGCTGCGCCGCGCCCGGTTCGTGTGTATCGCGGCGCACGACTTTCGCGCCGACCGCGGCGAAGGCGAGCACTTTCGCACGCTCGAATTTGTGCGGAAGTTTGTGGCCGAAGCGGGATTCGAGATCGTGATGCGCGACGACCCGCGGTATTATGTGCCGTATCACGTGCATGGCGTGCGGCGGTAGGGGTTACTCGGAAGTTGCTCGGAAGGCTTCCACTTCCGAGTAAAATGCAGAGTATGGACTTAGTTTCGCTGCTGAGCCGGCCGGAAGGGAAAACGCTGGAGTTCAAGCGGGATCTATCCTCGCCGGATAGCGTTCTCAAGGCTATCGTGGCCTTCGCCAACACTTCAGGCGGCGTCGTTCTGATTGGCGTGGAGGACGGAACCAGGAGAGTCAGAGGCGTTTCGGATGTGCTGGCGGAAGAAGAGCGGCTTGCCAGTCTCATTGCGGACAGCATCACGCCGAGGTTGCTTCCCGAGTTGGAGGTGATGCCTTGGAGAAAAACGCAGGTCTTGGCAGTCGAAGTGCACCCAAGCTCTAACCGGCCACACTATCTGAACCGTCTGGGCCGGGAAGAAGGCGTGCTTGTCCGCATGGGTTCCACGAATCGCCGTGCCGACGCGGTCCTCATCGAGGAGATGCGGCGTTACACCCAAGCCTTCTCTTTCGACGAGGAGCCGCTTCCGGATTTGAACTCGGAAGCGATCGACTTCCGAGCTGCTTCCGAGTACTTTGCGCCATTCCGAAAGTTGACGCCGAATGAGCTGCAGAGCTTGAAGGTTACGACAATCTATCAGGGCAAGATTGTACCCACGGTAGGCGGGATTCTGCTCTTCGGGATCAACCGGCTGGGCCGCTTTCCGGATGCCTGGGTCCAGGTTGGCCGGTTTGCCGGGAACGACCGGCGGCGTATTCTCGACTCCGCGGAAGTGAGGACTTTCCTCCCGAAGGCCGCGGAGGATACGCTCGCTTTCTTGCAGAAACACATGACGCGCGCGGCAGTTATCGGCCCCGTCAAGCGAACCGATGTTTGGACGCTGCCGCTGGTGGCTATCCGTGAAGCGCTCATGAACGCCATCGTGCATGCCGACTACGCGCAACGGGGAGCCCCAATCCGGGTCGCTCTGTACGACGATCGCCTGGAGATCGAGAATCCCGGCGTGCTGCCTCTTGGACTGACCATCGAAGACATTCAGAAGGGCGTCTCCAAACTCCGAAATCGTGTTCTCGCCCGCGTCTTTCACGAGCTGAAGTTAGTCGAGCGGTGGGGAAGCGGCATCCAACGGATGACCGCCGCGTGCCAGGAGAGCGGATTTGACCCGCCGGTGTTTGCAGAGATTGGCACACGTTTCCGCGTGACACTCTCTACAGTGCGCCGCAAGGCCCCCGCGCACGATAAAAGGGACCAGACGATTCTGTCCGCTTTGGCCAAGAGCGCCGACTCCGGACTTTCGACCTCCCAAATCGCCAAGCGGATTGGAGTCTCTCCGCGCGCTGCGCGAACACGGCTGGCGTCGCTTGTCGAAAGGGGCCTGGTGGCGGAAATCGGCAGCGGCCCGCAGGACCCACACCGGCGCTATTACCCGATGGCCGATCTGCAGGGCCTTTCGTAGTTACACGGCCTTCGCCACATCCCGATGATTCACCTTCACCCGGAAGCCCGCCTGCGCCAGCCGCTTGCGAATGGCGTCCGCGATCATCACCGAACGATGGTGCCCGCCCGTGCATCCGAAGGCGATGGTCAAGTAGCTCTTGCCTTCGCGGATGTAATGCGGCATCAGGTAGATCAGCAGCTCCGAAATCCGGTCGATGAACTCCACCGTCTGCGGGAAGGAACGGATATAGCGCGCCACGCTGGGATGCCTGCCGGTCAGTTTCTTGAACTTCGGAATGTAGTTCGGGTTGGGCAGGAAGCGGACGTCGAAGACCAGGTCGCTGTCCCCAGGCACGCCATGCCGGTAGCCGAAGCTGGTGACGTAGACCATGATCTTGGATTCCTCTTGTTCGCCGCGGAAGCGCTCGCGAATAAACTCGCGAAGCTCGTGCACGGTGAACTTTGAGGTGTTGATGATCAGGTCCGCCATGGCGCGGATGGGCGCCAATTGGCGCCGCTCGGATTTTATGCTCTTGGCGATGGAGCGGTCCGTTCCGAGCGGGTGCGGCCGGCGCGTCTCGCTGAACCGGCGCAAGATGGCGGCGTCGTCGGCCTCCAGGAACACCAATCTGGTATTCAGACGGTTGCGGATGCGGGAATAGATGCCGGGGAAGCGCTGCAACCCTTCACCCTCCCGCACATCCACTACCAGCGCGGCGGCGCGAATACTGGCGGAATCCTGCGTCAGCTCGGCGAACTTAGGGATCAGATCCACCGGCAGGTTATCGACGGAGTAGTAGCCCAGATCTTCCAGGGCTTTGAGTACGGAACCCTTCCCCGAGCCGCTGAGCCCGGTGATGACGCCATTCCGCGCCGGTCACGCCTCGATCAGGTCGAAGTTCCCATCGCGCCGGCGCAGCAGGACGGCCACGCGGTCGGTCTCCGCATCCCGGTAGACCAAGTACTCGCCGCCCTTCTCCATTTCCATGATGGCTTCGTCCAGGGTCATGGGCTTGCGCCTCTCATGGTGGTTGAGGCGGAAGATGCGGCGCTCGGTTTCCGTCTCCGGCTCGGGGGCGGCCTCCACGGGCTCAGCGGCCTCTTCCTTGCGCGGCACGCGCTTGGTGTCCCGCCATTTGGCGCGGACTTTGATCGTCTGTTTTTCCAGCTTTTCGATGGCCGAATGGATCGCCGTGAAGAGATCCACGTTGGAGCCGATCCCCACAAGCTGATGGTTATGGTAATTCACCGTGATTTCGGCCTCGTGCAGATGCCGTTCCAAAGACAAGATCACGTGCGCTTCCTTCTGCTCCCGTCCGTCCAGGAGTTTGCCTACCTTGGCAAACTGCGCTTCAATTTTCTTGAGCTGCGCCGGAGCCAGTTCCACTTGCCTGCCTGTGTATGTGATCTTCATGCGACTTCCGCCTCCTGTAAGACCGCTGCCTGAGGGGCTGAAAAAAACGGTTGGCAGGCGAAAGCGCCTGCCCCACATGCCTGCCAACTCGGCAAGCAGCCTGTCAGGGCCGAACCCGTCTTTGGTGCGTAGACGGAATCTTCATATCTTCACGGTATTTGGCTACGGTCCGCCGCGTAACGTTAATCCCCTCGTGCTGCAGCGCCATGGTGATGTGCTCGTCGGTCAGCGGATGCGCGCTGTCCTCTTCCTCGATCATCTTTTTCACCTTGCGCTTGAGCAGCAAGAGCGGCGTATTGCCGCCCGAGGGACCTTGCACGGCTTCCGAGAAGAA
>JBEKUO010000638.1:0-4482 GCA_049514955.1 Bryobacteraceae bacterium
TACGGCCAAACGATGCGGACATTCTGTCCGACTTGGGAGCCGCCTGGTTTCAGAAGGCCGAGAAGGCATCCGATAAAGGCGCGGCCCTGAAATCGTTTAGCTCGGCATTTGACTTCCTGTCGCAGGGCGCTCGCCTGAGGCCCGGCGATCCCGCGCTGGCCTTCAACCGGGCGCTGGCCGCGGAACACATCTTCGCTTACAATGAGGCCCGCGATGCCTGGGAAGCATACCTGCGTCTTGATTCAAGGAGCCCTTGGGCAAACGAAGCCCGCGCCCACTTGGACGAGGTAAAAAAAAACTCGACCGGCAGCGGGCCTACGCCGCCGGCACAACTCCGGAGGCACTGATTGCTGAGTTGCGCAGCAGCGTTGCCGGGGACTTGAGGGCGCCGGATGAGGAGTATCTCAAGGTAGCGATTACCCGGCTGCTGCCGCAGTACTATTCGAACGAAGCGCGGATAGATGCCATGACCGGCGATATCTTGCATCGAATGGCGGATAGGTTCGTGGCCCGCCACAGGGATACCTGGTTGCGGGATGTACTGCGCCGTCCGCGTTCGGGGGGTGCGGCGGAGGGCTTCGCGTCATTGGGCCGCGCGGTGGAAGCGGACGAGTCCGGCGACATTTCGCGCGGGAGTGTTCAAGCAGAAGCCGCGGTACGCCTGTTCCAGGCCGCGGGTAACCAACCTGCCAAATTGCGTGGCGACTTTGAATGTCTATACTCGAGTCTGTTGAATAACGCATTTGACACATGTGCTGCCGCGACCGGGAAATTCCTGCGATCGCTGCGCGGACGGTCCTATCCTTGGCTCACCTCCCAGGCGCTCATCGAGTGCGGAATTTGCCAGGAACGCTCGGGGGACTTCGGAACCTCGGCCGCGGGATATCGTGATGCGCTGGCGGTTGCGGAAAGGTCCAGCTATACCGTACTGGCACTCCGCGCGCTCGGGGCGAGTGCTGACCGCCAGAGGCAAATCGGGAACCTTGCTCAGTCCTGGCGTGAGCAGGCCCGCGCCCTGGCGCTGTATTGGAGCGGCAACTATCCGCCCATCCGGGTCCAACAGTATTATTCAGACGAGGCTTTCCTGGCCGATGATGCGAGCCTCTTTAACACATCCGCAGCCATTTCCCGCGAAAATGAAGAGATCACGGCGGCCTTGGGGCGAACCGAATTTCACGCCGCCGCCCTATTGCGTCGCGGCATGTCCGAGATCGCCGCTGGTTTGCCGGGTCTTGCCATGATCCACCTGCGTGAGGCGGCCCGCACCGCCGCCACTTTGCCCACTGAGGAGCGACGGCGGGCATATCAACTCTCAGCGGAATTGGAAATGGCAGCGCTGGAGGCCGGCAGAGGCGAAGTACAGCGGCCCTTCGAACGCCTGATCCGCATTGAGCCGCTAGCTGAACACGACGATACGCTCGTAAAGCTCAGGTTTCAGACCGAGCTCGGGCGCTTGCGACTTCGACTCGGGCAGTACGAGGAGGCTCGCGCGCTGCTCCAAAACGCCTTCCGAATCGGTGACACGAGCCGGGCACTCGCGTCCGAAGCAGAGCGTCCTCTCTGGATGCGCAGCATGGCGAATATCGCCCGCGCCCTCGTCGAGTGCGAAATCCGCAGCGGAGCCGATCCACAGCACGCCTGGCTCGTATGGGCGAGATATCGGGGTGCGTTATTCGACCCAAACACGTCTTCGCCCATAAGACAGCCCGTCGTGCCAGCGGGAATGGTCCTATTGTCCTTCGTGGAACTGCCGTCCCGTCTGGCCGTCTGGCTGCGAACGAACCGGAACCTCTCCTTCCGCGAGCTGGATGTGCCGGTACCACGCATCCGCGAAGCTGCCGGACGGCTGGTTCGCGCCTGCTCTAACGAGCGCTCGCCGGAAGCCGTGCTGCGAGCGGATGCCCGGCAGTTATCGCAATGGCTGTTGGGTCCCTGGGACAGCCGGTTGGATGGCGCGCGGTCGGTGGTTATCGAGACCGATGAGCCGGTTTCGTCTCTTCCGTGGCCTGCTTTAGTGCGGGCCAACGGCCACTACTGGGCCGAAGATTTTTCTATTGCGCTACGCGTGGCAGCCAGCCGGCCTTTGCAGCCCAACCTGGATTTCACTTCGGCGCAAGCCCTAGCCGTTGGTGCGCCGGCGATTGCCGCCGATGAGAATTTAGCCCCGTTGCCCGAGGCCCGGTCAGAAGCCGAGAAGATTTCTTCCCTCTTTCCTCGTTCTATAACGTTGGTGGGAGCAGAGGCGACCTTACCTCATGTGCTGGCAGACTTGCGATCCGTGCAAGTGTTCCATTTCGCGGGGCATGGCTATGGCGGCGAAGGAGGGGGTCTCGTCTTGCGAGGCGCAACTGATAAAACAGCGCTGCTTCGGGCCGCCGACATCCAGCACCTGGGTCTCACACAGTGTCGTCTGGTAGTGCTCTCCGGTTGCGCGACGGGGTCTGGAGAGCTCCACGGGCCTGGCGATCCGCAGAGCCTGGTGCGAGCGTTCCTCTGTGCGGGTACCCGCCAGGTGGTCGCCAGCTATTGGGATCTAAACTCGGCCGGGGCTGGGGCGTTGATGCAAGAGTTCTATCGAGCGCTGTTGAACCGGGCGCCAGTTGCCGAGTCCCTCCGGCTGGCGACTGCGGCGCTGCGCACCGGGAGGAGCTACGCGCACCCGTATTATTGGGCGGGGCTGGAAACGTTTCAGTGATGACAGACTATCTGCAAATCAAAAGAGGAGGCAGTTATGGCAAACACAGCAACTAGCAATCCGCGCAGCGGAAAGCTCAACATTGTGGTTCACGGCACCGTCGGGTTCTTTTTAGATGGAAAGAGCGTGAGGGTCGTCATTCCCACCGTCGAAAACTTCAACATTGTTGCAGGCACCTTTTTGAAAGAGCAGCCTCTCGCGAAGGGCAAGACATATAGTCTTGTTGGGGTGAAGGGGGCAGCCGCAGGAGAAACGCCCAGCATCTCCACGGGAGTTAATATCTTCCTTGTAGGGGTGGAGGTGAATGAAGCCGCGCGGTTCTGCGAGTTCGACCTGCTGGTCCCGGCCGGGTTCCGTTCTGTACGAACCATGAAGGTTCGGTCAAAGTGGTATAAACCTCCCCTTCCCCCAAAATTCATCAAACCGAAACAGCTCGCATTGGTCCACGTCCTGACTTATGATTTCGAGGATTACGAATCTCTCAAGATCCTTCCTGAGGACGGCGAAATTAAGTGGAAGCCGGAATTCAATGACCAAACCAAGACCGTAAATCTACAAATCTACTGCGATCCCAAAAGTGACACCGCACCGGCACCGGATCCACCATTTAAAAATCTAATGAACTTGTTCGGCATGACGACTGTGGAATTAGATACAACAGCCATTGGTAGGTTCAAGGCTCCTCGGAACCCGTACCCGGAGATTAAGGGACTCGAGAACCCGCTTGAGCTTGAGGACTATATCGCTGGCCATACGGCGGCTGCGGCAATACAGCCACCCAATGACTGTGCACCAGTTCACGGGCTCGCTGAAAAGCACCCGGCAACTCACGGGTGGCGCACTGCTCGTACGGCGACGCCGGCCGGAACGACCACGCCATTTCCCTTTTGCATCAACATCCGGGACACAGCCGACGTTGAGACCGCACCGTCTGGGGGGCCGAACCCGTCTAGCGCTGGCCCGGTCTCCGAAGCCGCCAAGCCCGGCTAGGTGTAAAACTTCCGCTCCCAACGCCGCCCGAACCCAGCGTGCGGGCGGCGGGGGTCTAAATCAAGGAGTCCCCTACGCCAAGATTTGATCCCAACAAGAACAAACCAGCGCCTGCCAACGGCACCAAACGGACGGGCCCGGCCAACGCCAGCGAGCCTGCTTCGGTGACTATCTCCGTGTGCCGGAGGGATGGCGCCACCCTACCCGCTCCGAAGCCAGATGGGACATTCTTGAGCAGGGAAGAGTTCGCTGCGAAGTATGGCGCGTCGCCGGACGATCTTGCTAAAGTCGTCACTTTCGGTTCGAGATACGGCCTGGTGGAAGTCGAGAAAAGGAGAAGTATTGGCGGACGCATCGTCGTCTTATCCGGCACAGTCCAGCAGGTGAGCGAGGCCTTCGGTGTCCCACTGTACGAGTACGAAAGGGATGGAGAGCGCTACCGCGGGCACGAGCAGGCCGTTAATCTACCGCCGGACCTCACGGATATCGTCGAGGGTTTATATGGCCTGGATAACCGAAAGATCGCTCGCACCCACGCGGCGCCCCCGATTGTACCGTGGCCTCTACCCAGCCCCGCCCAGATCGCCAAGTTCTATAACTTTCCTGAAGCGGACGGGACGGGTCAGGCTATTGGGCTGATCGAATTCGACAACCCTTACACCGGCAGTGACATTGAGGAATTTTTCAAGGGCCAACCGCCGCAGATCGTCTCAGTGAATGTTGGGGGAGCCGGTGCCCCGTACAGTACGGGGAACCTCGAGGTGACCCTAGACATATTGGTCGCCGGCTCAGTGGCT
>JBEKUO010000639.1:0-4476 GCA_049514955.1 Bryobacteraceae bacterium
ATGAAGGCGTGCCCACGCGCCGCACCGTTGTGATCGAGAACGGCGTGCTGAAAAGCTATCTGTTGAACACATACACCGCGCGCAAGCTGGGGCTCAAGACCACCGGCAACGCGTCGCGCGGACTGGCGGGAAACGCCGGCGTGGGCAATGGCAACCTTTATATAGAGAAAGGCGCCGGCACGCCCGAACAGCTCATTGCCGGCATACAGGACGGCTTCTACGTCACCGAGCTGATGGGTTTCGGTGTTAATATCGTGACCGGGGATTATTCCCGCGGCGCGGCCGGTCTTTGGATCCGCAACGGCGAACTGGCGTTCCCGGTTTCCGAGGTGACCATTGCGGGCACCTTGCAGCAAATGCTGTTCGGCCTGGAAGCCGTGGGCGCGGATCTCGAATTCCGCGGATCGATGGCAGCGCCAACCCTGGTGATTGCGGAGATGACCGTCGGTGGCCGGTAAAACTGCAGAAGAGACGAAAAGCATACCCGTAGCGGCGATCGTCGTATCTTTGGTCGTCATTCTCGGCGCGGGATTATTCGTATACCTCGATCGAGCCTCCCACAGCCCGCCTCCGCCGCCTCCTCCTCTCACCGGCGACGCGAAAGCTTACGTGCGCAACCTGCAGTTGAAGGACGTAGACATGCAGAAGCACGAGAGCTACCTGAAGCAGGCGGTCGTCGAGATCACCGGCAAGATCGGAAACAACGGCGACCGCGTGCTGCGCGTGGTGGAGATCAACTGCGTGTTTTACGATCCCTATAACCAGGTGGTCCTGCGCAGGCGGGTGCCCATCGTAAGCCAGAAGATCGGCGGTCTGGCGCCCGGCGAGATCAAGAATTTCCGCCTGGCCTTCGACGACATTCCGGATAGCTGGAACCAGGCTATGCCGCAACTGGTGATTGCGCAGATTGTGTTCGGGTAGCGATGAGCACACCCGCGGCCATCGGCTTCCGCGCGCATTCCGGCTGGGCGGCAGCGGTCGCCATCGCTGGGCCGGTGGATGCTCCCTCGGTAATCGCGCGGCGGCGTGTCGAGATGGTGGATCGTGGCGCGGCCGACGGAAAGCAGCCGTATCATGCCGCCGTGGGCCTGGGCATCCGCGAGGCGCAGCAGATCGTGACGGCCTCGGCAGCGCGGGCCGCGTCGCTCGCTGCGGCCGCACTGCGCGGGATCGTCGAAGATCTGCGAAAGCTCGGCCACGAAGTCGCCGGCTGTGGTCTGCTGCTGGCTTCGGGTAGGCCGTTGCCCGCGCTCGCAAGCATCCTGGCTTCCCACGCGTTGATTCACACCGCCGAAGGCGAGCTTTTCCGCGAAGCCCTGCGCGCGGCCAGCCGGGCGTGCGGTCTGCCGCTCGTGGAGGTCAAGGAGCGCGAACTGCTCACGCGGGCAAAGCCGCTTGAGCCGCACCTGGCAGCTATGGGCCGCGCCATCGGACCGCCCTGGCGTCAGGACCAGAAGTACGCAACGATGGCGGCCTGGCTGGCGCTTTCAGAGCCGCGACCGTGAGGGAGCGGTGATCAACGGGTCCGCGGTGACGGCGAACTGAAGTTCGCCGCGGCACGCTGAAGCGTGCGCCACGGCTGCCTTAAGGAGCGTGCGGCAGCTTGGCCCTGGCCGCGTTCCACTTCGCCTGTTGCCCCGCGATCTCCTGCTCAGCCTCCGCCATTAGCGCCCAAGCCTGTGCGGGCGGCTTCCGGTCCGCGCTTTTGACTACTTCCAGTACCGCGGTCAGCTTACTATTGGCAATGCCCAAGGCGGTCAGGATTTGCTCCAGCTCCCGATCGCTGGCAGCAATTTCCGGAAGCAAAGCGAGGGCCGCTGGATTGCCAGAAGCATTCAGCTTCAGAGTATTCAAATTCGTCCGCGCTTCCCCGACCTGCGCCATGGCCTCCGCGGCTTGCTCCAGGGCGCGCACAGCCTTGAAGCCGAGAGCGAGCTGGCTTTCCAGATCCGCCGGCGACGCGGTGGACCTCGGATCGAGCGCCACCGTCAGTGGCTGCGAGTAAGTGCGGCCCGCGACAGAGAGACGCACCTGGTAAACGCCGGGTGAGACCTGCGGGCCCGCAGTCTCCGGAGCGGCATAGCGCAGATCCCAGACAAACCGGTTCATCCCCGCCCTCCCAGTGAGACGCGGCGGTGGAACGATCCATATGTCCGCGACCGCCCGTGAGCGCCGCGGCGGCGCCGGGATCTTGTCCGTAGTGGAATAGCGGCGCACAACCTGATTCCGGCCGTCCACAATCTCCAGCGTGCCTTGATCCTGCGCGGCGGCCAGATAGTAGTCGATGATGGCGCCGTCGGGCGGATTGGCAGCTTTCGGTATTTCGGGAGGCAGCGGCGTCCCCTGAAAATCCTCGCTCGACGTGCGGATGGCGGTCGCCGGTTTGTACAGAAACGCGGTCGAGGAAGCCTGGCCGGCGTCCACCTGGCGCAGCGGCGAGATGTCATCCATAATCCAAAACGAGCGCCCGTGCGTGGCGATCGCCAGATCGTCGCCATGCACCACCAGATCGCGCACCGATGTGGCCGGTAGATTGAACTGCAGCGGCTGCCAGTGATCGCCGTCGTCGAACGAGACATGCACCCCCAGTTCCGTCGCAGCGAAGAGTAGTCCGCGGCGAACGGGGTCTTCGACAATGGCATTGAGGAAAGCAGGCGCGACAATGCCATCCGTCACCGGCGTCCAGGTTTTGCCATAGTCGCGGGTGCGAAACAGATAGGGCCGGTAATCGTCGAGGCGATGCCGGTCGATCGCAGCGTAAGCGCTCGCAGCATTGAAATGCGAGGCTTCGATGCGGGTGACCTTGCTCCACTCGGTCACACCCGGTGGAGTTACATCGGACCAGGTCCGGCCGCCGTCGCGCGTCAAATGGATCAGGCCGGTGTCGCTGCCTACCCAGATCTGGCCGGCCTGCAAAGGCGATGGCGCAACAGTAAAGATGACGCCCTGCTTCAAGGCGCCGGTCAGATCGGGGCTGATCTCCTTCCAGGTCAGGCCCCCATCGGTGGTCTTCAGCAGAACCTGCGATGCGTAGTAGAGCGTGTCAAGCTCGATCGGCGAAAAGATCAGGCACGGCGTCCAGGGATAGCGATATTTCAGTTTCGCGAGATCTACATTGAATTGAAACGACGGCCATGGTGTGATGTTCTGACTCTGCGACGTGCGCTTATCGAAACGCGCCAGCTCGCCGTACACGCCGGCGACGTAGAGGATGTTGGGGTCGGCTGGATCCGGCGCGATGTAGCCGCTTTCACTTCCACCAACCGAGTACCTGTCTGCGTCCGTGATGTACCCATGATCGGTGCGGCTGGGAATCGCGATCGTGCCGCTATCCTGCTGGGTTCCGTAGACCGTGTAGGGGAAACGGTTGTCCGTGACGACGTGATACATCTGCGCGGTGGGTTGGTTGTACCAGGTGGTCCATGTGCCGCCGCTATCGACGCTGATGCTGACGCCCTGGTCCGACGCCAGTATCATGCGCGAGGGCGCGGAAGGATCGACCCACAGCGAGTGATAATCGTCGCCGCCGGGAGCGCCGCGCACGATGGTGAAGGTTTTGCCGGCGTCCGCCGTGCGATAGAGCGCTACGTTCGGCAGGTAGACGATATCGGGATTCTTCGGGTCGACCGTCACGCGTCCGAAATACCAGCCTCGGCTCGTAATGCGGGGATCCGCGCCGGCCCGTACCCAATTGCTGCCCGCGTCGTCGGAGCGATACAGGCCGCCTGCCTTGGTGTCAATCAGAGCGTAGACCCGCCGCCCTTCAGTTCCCCGCGCCACCGCTACACCGGCGCGATGCCATTCGTCTTCGGGAAGGCCGTGGCCCTGAATCTGGGTCCAGTTTTCGCCGCCATCGGTGGATTTGTACAGCCCGCTGCCCGCGCCCTCTATGGGGGCCATACTGGATCCGCGGCGGCCTGTGAACATTCCACAGGGTGGCGTAAATGGTCTGCGGGTCTTCGGGCGCCCAGGCCAGGTCCACCGCGCCCGTCTCCGGTCCCTTGTAGAGCACCTTGCGCCAGGTTTGGCCGCCGTCTGTGGAACGAAACACGCCGCGCTCCGGATTGGGCCCGTAGGCGTGGCCCAGCGCGGCAACGTAAACGATGTTCGGATTCGTCGGGTGAACGAGTATCCGCCCGATTTGCCGCGAGTCGCCCAGCCCTATGTTCTTCCATGTTTTGCCGGCATCGGTGGACTTGTACATGCCGTCTCCGAATGAGATATCCGAGCGCAGGTCGGTCTCGCCGGTTCCCGCGTAGATAATGTTGGGATCGGATGGCGCCACCTCGAGCGCGCCGATCGAGGCGATGCGTTGGTTGTCGAAGATGGGGGTCCAAACCATTCCCGCATCGGTCGTCTTCCAGATGCCACCGCCGACCGCGCCGAAGTAGAACGTGTTCGGATCGCCGGAAACGCCCGTGGCGGCTTCGGCGCGGCCGCCGCGAAATGGGCCGATCAGCCGCCAGGAGAGTCCAT
>JBEKUO010000640.1:0-7135 GCA_049514955.1 Bryobacteraceae bacterium
CACCAGAAACTCGACCGTGCCGGCGTTGTAATATCCGGCGCTGCGCGCCACGCGTATAGCGGCTTCTCCCATGCGCTCGCGCATTCCGGGGCGCTGGACGACCAGCGGCGACGGGCACTCTTCCATGACCTTCTGATGCCGGCGCTGTATGGAGCATTCCCGCTCGCCAAAGTGGATCATGTGGCCGTGACGGTCGCCTAAAAGTTGAATCTCGATGTGACGCGGACGCTCGATCAGCTTCTCGACGTACAGCTCCGGGTTCTTGAAGGCGCGCTCAGCCTCGCTGGCCGCGTCGCGAAAGGCGGCGTCCAGTTCGGCGGCTGAGTCCACGCGGCGCATGCCTTTACCGCCGCCGCCGGCCACGGCTTTGAGCAGCAGTGGGTAGCCATGCCGGGCTCCGAATTCGCGGGCTTCCGCGGCATCGCGCAACGCATCGTGGGCGCCGGGCACGACGGGCACGCCGGCGGAGACGGCCATTTGACGCGCGGCGGTCTTCGATCCCATGCGGCGTATAGATTCCGCCGATGGACCGATGAAGACGATGCCGGCCTGTTCGCAGGCCGCGGCGAAGTCCGCATTCTCGCTCAGGAAGCCGTAGCCCGGATGGATGGCGTCGGCGCCGTGCTGCCGCGCCGCGTCCAGAATGCGGTCGATGCGCAGGTAGCTCTCGGCGGAGGGCGAGGACCCCACCCACTCGGCCTCGTCGGCCATGCGCACATGCAGCGAGGTGCGGTCGGCGTCGGAAAAGACCGCGATAGAGGCAATTTCCATCTCGCGCAGCGTGCGCAGGACGCGCACGGCGATCTCGCCGCGGTTGGCAATCAGGACCTTGCGGAACATCCATGGAATTGTAGCAGTTAGAGGATCTGGGGTTGGGGTGCTGGCATGCCCCTTGCATTTCCGCATATATATGCTATGATGCCTATATGACACGCACATCCATCTTCCTACCGGACCCGCTGCACGAAAACCTGCGCCAGGAGTCCTTCCGACTGCGTATCAGCATGGCCGAGCTCATCCGGATACGCCTCGAAATGGGCAGCCGCCCGGCGGCGAAGGGGCACCGCGATCCCCTGGCCAAGGCGGAAGGCGCGGTGAAGAACGGCAAGCTCAGCCGGAATATCGATGAAGCCCTCTACGGCGATTGAGCGGCCGCTGCTGTTCGTCGATAGCTGGGGCTGGATCGTCCTGGCGGACGCCAAAGACCCCCAACATGAGGAGGTCGTCGCGCTGCGGCGGCGGCACAGCGAAACTGGAATCCTGGTTACCACGGATTACGTTCTGGACGAAACCATCACCCGCCTCTTCGGCGGCAGCCCGTTCGCCGAGGCGGAGCGTTTTTGCACAGCGCTTCTGCGCGCGCGGGATGCCGGCGTGGTTCGCGTAGAACCGATCACTCCGCAACGCTTCGAGCGGGCCTACAAACTGCGCCTGCGCTATCGCGATAAAGCCCGCATCTCCTTTACGGACCTGACCAGCTTCGTCGTGATGCAGGAGTTGGGAATCCGCGAGGTCATGACCGCGGACGCCCACTTCGAGCAGGTGCAATCCGGTTTCCGGACGGTTCCGTAACCTGCTCATATTGCGGCCGATGCCCCGAAGGCTCGCGGGAAGGTGAGTCGGGCGCCAACACCTTGAACGCGGGGCGCCACAGGGGGCGGACCTAGAGGCCTCGCCTTTGTCAAGCAGGCTGTCGTATCGGCGTGAATCAGCGTGCATCTGCGGCTAAGTTGCCTTTTTCCGCAACGAGGCTGATCTCACGGCTGCGCTGCGGCTTTAACCGGCAGTGGGCAGAACGCCCCCTCGGAATAGCCTTCCGCTTCGCAGCCGAACGCATGATCGAAGCGCGCGCGATAGTTCTCCCAAGCGATCGCCGAGGTCAGTTCCACCAACTGCCTTTCGTCGAAGTGCTGTTGTAATTCCCTGAACAAATCGTCCGGCAGTTCCACCGGCGTCATGGTCATGGCTACCGCATAACGCAAGGCCAGTTTTTCGACCGCGCTGAATTCGGGGCTGGCGGCAAAGTCCACCAAGGCCATCAGCTTGGCTTCCGAGACGCCCGCTTTTCTGCCGACCGCAGAACCGATGTCGATTCAAAACGGGCAACCGATCAGCATGGCGGTCTTGATCCCGACTAGGGCCTTCACCACGGGATCGACCGTATCCATAGCCTCCTGCGCCATCTCCATGCCGCCCAGCGCGGCCAGCAAACGCGGCTGATGCGCGGTAATGCGCACCGGTTCCGGCACACGCCCGATCTTGCGCCGGACCGCCGCGTAGAAAGAGCGCGTAAACACGTTAGCGTGTTTGTCGTCGATCCCCTCGATGCGCGCCATGCCAGAACCTCTCTAACCACCAGCTTACCATTTGATGACTCGGTAGATTAACCAAGAGAGGATCTGAATTGCCGATAAGTACTTGATGGTACGTGTGATCCTATCGCGCGATGGCGGCCGCAGTGTGCCCGAGTGTCAACCGTATGGAGGCCCGCAAAATTCGGTGACAGTTTTGGTCACAACCAAATGTTGGCGGGTCCCTGACTCGCGGCGAGCCCCCTGTCTCGGCTGTCGGACCCGGAGATCCGGCGAGGGCGCTCGCCGCACCCTCTGATTGTCACTGAGCCGCGGCGGCCACTTCAGGGACGATATGGCGATCGGAATCTGGTTAGGGATGGCGCCAGTTGCCGGACGGGCCAAGCTTCTCTCCGAGCGTGGCCACGAAGGTCACCGTCCTCGATAAACTGGGCAGCGGGAGTTGGGAGCACATGGGCTGGCGCGCTCGGGAGATCTGTATGCAGGCCGTAATCCTGGCCGTCGCCCGCCGCCATGCCAATTGTTTAATTCCTGTTGGCCGCGCGCGCCGATGTTGTGGGCTTGGGAGTGACCTCGAATAGCAGGCTATCGCCGAACTGTCCCCGAAAGTTCATTTGTGCCCCATCGTCCACCAATTTGAAGATCAGCCAGTCGAGAGGATCGTGCATGGGGCCGAATACCATGAAGCGGTCATGCTGGCTGATAAAGCGGTCGTAATCCTCGATGTGCCCCTTTATCGGAAACCAGCGGCGCAGGATCGGATAGCCGTTGTCAAAGACGTTGCTTCCGGTGTAGCGAAGCGCTGCCCGCGAGTCCCGCAGCAAGTAGAGCCGCGCAGCCAGCCCCGGTTTCGCGTAATGATCCACCTGCAGAAAGAGAGTACCGTTGCCAACAACGAACGGCACGTCCTTTTCCACCTGATCCGGGTCAATGCCGCGAGTAGCCAAAGACTGGGTGGTGTCATCGGGCGGCGCCCAGAAGGAATTGAAAAGAAATCCGGCCAGGAAAACACCGATCAGCGGCACTCCAGTCATGCGGCGGTCTCCAGTGCGCGCGTAGGCCAATAATGCGAATAGCACGCCGAGCCCCATGACCGCCTGTATCCCATACCGCGTCTCGAATACGTGCGTAAGCGCGAACGCCAGCAGCAGCGCACACACGGGAATCGAGACCAGTCCGGCCGCAGCCGCTAATTCGTGGGCGGGGATTTGAGCCGTCGACGCGTCTTCTTTGCCGCCTGCCCGCCGCGCCGGCAACAATACCACGACGAAGCCGATCAGCCAGGGCCACAGCGCCGGCCCCAGTATCATGACACAGAACTCCCAAATCGAAGCCAACCGCGGCTCGAACTTAGCGTTATGGAGCGCGAAGCCGGCATTGGCCCGCATTAGCGGCAGATAAGTGAGAACCAGCGGCGCCGTGATTCCGATCGATAGCCACACAGGCCAGTCAATTCGCCTGGCCCGCAACGCCCGCATGAGTTCACCGAGAGCCAGCGGCACGAACAGCAGAACCGCATAGCAGTGACTCATCAGCGCGCCCGCTATGCTCAGAGTCAAGCCCGCCAGCGCCCATCGCCGGTGTTTCCGCTCGCAGGCACTCTGCCAGCAGACTAGTGACAAGGCGGAGAATCCCATTACCAGCCCGTACGATCTGGCCTCGTAAGCATACCTGCTCGCGCCAGTAATCCAGGGGAACAACATGGCCACGAATCCGTACAGCGCGTTCGTATGCCTGGCCACGAACCGGAACAGGCAAATACTCATCACCAGGAAGCCCATCATGGCCGGCAGACGCGCCGCTATGGGGCCGTCGCCGAACAGGCGAAATGCGGCGCGGGTCGCCACGTACAAGAACGGAGGATTCAGATCCGCTCCCTGCTTCAGTCCCGCCCAGATCGCAGCCATGCTGGGCAGGTGAGACATGTAGAACGTGAACAACTCGTCGTACCAGAGGGCTCTGGAACTGGCGCGCAAAGCAGCGACGGTCAGGAAAAGCATCAAGAAGCAGTAGAGATAGAAATACCTTCCGGCTTCAATACGCTCGGCAGCGGCCTCGATGTAATGCCGGCAGCGGTTCGGCAGGCGCAGATCGACACTTTCCCCCGTCATCGTCTAACGACACATAATAACGGCGGTTAGCCTGGCCCGCATACTGCCATTGGTTAATGCCGCTTCGGTAACTTCATGGCAAACGGTAGGTTAACCTTTTATACCATGGCTTTCAGCCAACTCGTATGGTTAACTGAATCCGGACAAATGCGTTTCGAAGCGTCCCTATCCGTAGTGGTGCCGGTGTACAACAGCGAAGCCAGTCTGGCGCTGTTGATCGAGCGTCTGGAAGCGGTTTTGACCGCGCAGGCGCTGAACTTCGAGGCCATCCTGGTCAATGACGGGAGCCGCGACCGTAGCTGGGAGGTGATCTGCCAGTTGACGCAACGGTATCCGTGGGTCCGCGGCATCTCCTTGATGCGCAATTACGGGCAGCACAATGCCCTGCTTTGCGGAATCCGCGCGGCTCGAAACGAGGTCATTGTCACGCTCGACGACGACCTGCAAAACCCTCCGGAAGAAATTCCCAAGCTCCTAGACAAACTGGCGGAAGGATATGACGTCGTGTATGGCGCGCCTGAGGAAGAGCAACACGGTCTGTGGCGGGACCTGGCATCGCGGGTAACCAAGATCGCGTTGCAAAGCGCAGTGGGCGCGCAGACCGCCCGCCACGCGAGCGCTTTCCGCGCCTTCCGCAGCGAAGTGCGCGGCGGGTTCGCGAATTTCCAGGGCCCCTTCGTATCCATCGACGTCCTGCTCACCTGGGGCGCGTCGCACTTTACCGCGGTCCCGGTGCGGCACGATGCGCGGCGCTTGGGGGCGTCCCAGTACACGCTGCGCAAGCTGATCCGGCATGCGTTCAACATGATGACGGGCTTCAGCGTCCTGCCGCTACAGGTTGCCAGCGTGATCGGCTTCGTCTTCACGGTATTCGGGTTCTTTGTGCTGGTGTTTGTAATCGGGGGCTATCTGCTGCGCGGTGGAAGCGTGCCAGGTTTCCCGTTCCTCGCTTCTTTGATCGCCATGTTTTCCGGTGTGCAGATGTTTGCGCTCGGAATCATCGGCGAGTATCTGGCGCGAATGCATTTTCGCATGATGGACCGTCCGGGCTATGCGGTCCGCCAGCAGACCGCCGCAGCAGCCGAGCGGGGGGTGCCGCGGCTGGTTGCGGGGATGCATGCCTGAAATTCAATCGGAACTGCTAAACCGCGAGCATTCGTTGTGGCCTGCCACAACCGTTACCAAGTCGGATTCGAGCTACATCCCGTTCAACCGGTTTTGTAAAACCGGGATGGAATTCCACTACATCCAACAAGCCATCGATGAGATGCATGTCAGCGGGAATGGCCGCTTCACCAAGCTGTGCCATGCGCTCCTCGAGGAAATGCTGCGCGCGCCCAAAGTGCTGCTGACGACCTCGTGTACGGACGCCCTGGAGATGGCGGCTTTGCTGCTGGATGTGCAGCCGGGCGACGAGGTGATCCTGCCGTCTTTTACCTTCGTCTCCACGGCTAGCGCATTTGCGTTGCGGGGCGCCCGCCCCGTTTTCATCGATATACGGCCGGACACGCTGAACCTGGACGAGACGCTGCTTGAGCGAGCGATCACGCCCCGCACGAAAGCCATCGTGCCGGTCCATTATGCGGGTGTAGGCTGTGAGATGGATGCGATCCTCGAAATCGCCCGCCGCCATGGCGTGCCAGTGGTCGAAGACAATGCCCACGGACTGCTAGGCAAGTACAAGGGAAGGAATCTAGGCACGTTCGGCTGCCTGGCGACGCAGAGCTTTCACGAAACCAAGAACTTCACCTGCGGCGAAGGCGGAGCGCTGGTGATCAACGATGTCCGCTACTCGGAGCAGGCCGAAATCATTCGTGACAAGGGAACCGACCGGAGCCGTTTCGTGCGCGGCCAAGTCGATAAGTATACCTGGGTAGGATTGGGGTCGAGCTATCTTCCCTCGGATATCCTGGCGGCCATCTTATGCGCGCAGTTAGAGTCCCGCGAGCTCATTCAATCGCAACGCCGGCAGATATGGGAACGTTATAATATGCGTCTGAGAGACTGGGCCGCGAGCTATGGCGTAGGAAGGCCTGTAGTTCCGCCGCAATGCCAGCAACCTTTTCACATGTTCTATCTGCTCTTGCCTTCGGAAGGAAGCCGCGCGCGCCTGATTCAGCACTTGAAAGCCAGGAACATCCTGAGCGTATTTCACTACCTTCCGCTACACCTTTCGGAGATGGGGCTGCGGTTGGCTGGACGAGCGTGCTCTTGCCCGGTCACCGAAGACGTGAGCAGCCGTTTGCTACGCCTTCCGTTCTATAACGGGTTGACTGAAACCGAACAGGGCCGGGTGATTCGCGCCATTCAGGAATTCGAGCCGTGAGGTGCGCCGGTCTCCCCGCACTGGGTGACTCTCAGGGAGTTGGCATAGGCTCTCGGACGGTTCGGCCAACGCGGTGGCAGCAGACCTTTATCGGGACCTGGGATTCCAAAGAATTGGGGGACAAGATGGAGATGCCCGCTGGTCTCTGACTCTGCGGGAACGGCAGGTTACGATCCCGGACTGGATTACGATAGAAGATCGAAAGGAGATGGTGAATGCTTGATGCGCGGGTCTCAACCGCGATCGCCGATATCTTTGGGGTTGCAGAAGCCGGCCTCACACCGCAGTCGAACCCCGACACCATCCCAGATTGGGATTCCGTTGGCCATTTCAAGCTGATTCTTCATCTCGAGGAAGTCTTCGGGGTCCGCTTCCCCGCCAATGAG
>JBEKUO010000641.1:0-4467 GCA_049514955.1 Bryobacteraceae bacterium
GCAGGCGAAAGCGCCTGCCCCACATGCCCTGCTGACTGGGCTTCATAGAGTCTGCGACGGCTCGATCGCGGTAAGACGCGGGGTGCGCGCCTTGCGGATTCGCCGATAGATGATGCGAATCAGCGCCAGCACCGGCACCGAGAGAAATGCTCCTGGAATGCCCGCGATCTCGGCGCCAGCGAACACGCCAAACAATACGAACAGCGGGTGCAATTGCACGCCCGCGCGCATCAATTGCGGAGACAAAACGTAGTCCTGGAACACGCGATACACCACCAGAAACACGATCGCGCTCCAGACGGGGCCGCCGCTTGCCGCAGTCACGATCACGATAACGACGCCGGCCGTTAGGGTGCCTATCATGGGGATGAATTCGAGGGTGGCGGCCAGCGCGGCAAGCAGAATGCTGTAATGAACGCGCAGAATGCTGAAGAAGATGGAGTAGGACGTGAACGTGGCCAGCGAAAGAGTCAGGATGGCTCGCATATAGTGCGCCAGCAGCAGATTTACATCGACCAAAAGTTCATCCACCAGTGTGCGCCAGGGCTGATTCTCTATCATTTCCAGGAAGAGTTGGCGCATTACATCGCCATCCTTCAAAAAGAAGAAGCCGAGAATAGGAATGATCACCACATAGACGACGTTGCTGGCCACGCTCAGGATCTTGGCTCCGGCCCTGGGCAGAGCGGCGATGATATCGCCGGAGCTCTTGCCGATCTGTTCCTGCACCTTTTGAAGCACTTCGGCCTTGAAGGAGTTTACGCCGGGCGTGACGGACGCGCTGGGCTGCTGCCAGTTGCCGAGCCACGCAGGTACGGATTTGGCAAGGGCGTTGGCTTGGTCGACGACGCGGGAGCCGATTTGCGTCACGGCCACGAAGAGCACGGCGACGAAGATCAGGTAGGCTATGGCGAGCGCGGGTGTGCGCGTACGGCTGGTGGGCAGAAAACGATCGATCACATTCACCAGCGGCGAAAGCAGATATCCGAACAGCAGCGCCAGGATGAACACGAACAGAGTCGTGCGCATCAAAAACAACAGCCATAGCAACAGCAACACGAAGGCGGCGGTCCAGGTGTAGCGCGCGGCGCGCGCATCAATCCCCAACATAGTGGCCTTTAGGCATTCTAACCCGGCGCTATCGTGAGGCGGTCCCCCCGGACCGCGGCCGACGCCCTCGTCGGCCTGTCGCGATCGTCAAGAACGGGTTCAGGGGGCCCCGTGCAGACCGGGGGTCTGCCCCACGATTAAGTGGCGTTGGGCTGAGAGGAGGCGGCCGGCTCGCTCAAGCGCTCGATACGCACCCTGGCGATGCGGTTGCGCTCCATTTCGAGGACCGTGTATCGGCGGCCACTGTATTCCAGGTGTTCTCCGGCGTGAGGGATGTAGCCGAGGCGGTACAGCAGGAACCCGGCGAGCGTCTCGAATCCAGCTTCCGCCGGGATCGCGATGCCGTATTCCGTTTCGAGGTCGCGAATGCGCGTGGCGCCGTCCAACTCGACTTCAGTGGCCTCCAGGGCAGGCAGCGCCTGGCTCTTCTCGTCGTACTCATCGTGAATCGGTCCGACGATCTGCTCCAGCACGTCCTCCACCGTGATCATTCCGACGATGGTGCCGAACTCGTCGACCACCATGGCCATGTGGGAGCGGCCCTCCTGGAATTCGGCGAGCATCTGTGCGACGGGCTTGGTCTCGGGCACCACCAGGTGCTTGCGCAGCAGGCGGCGTATGCGGAATGCGCGGCTGGGGCGGCCCACGCGTATGGCTTCGCGGCGCTCCTCCCAAACCGGAAGCAGGTCCTTATAATGCAGCAGGCCGACGATCTGCTCGGGCTTCTCGTCGTAGACCGGGAGCCGCGAGTGCTGGTGCTCGATCATGGCGTGCAGCACCTGGTCGAGCGTGGCATCCAACGGAACCGAGACGATATCGTTGCGGGGCACCATGATCTCCCGCACGGAGAGGCTGCTCAGATCGAGCACGCGATGGATCATGTCCTCCTGCGCCTCGGGCAGGTAGCCCATGCCGCGGCTTGACGTGACCACGAGCTTCAATTCTTCCGCCGAATGGCCGCCCCCGCGTTGCTTGCCGCGCAGGCCCAGCAACTTGGTAATGGCGCTACTGGATTTCTCGATCACTAGCACGAAAGGAAGAGAAAGGCGGCAGAAGACCAGCAGCGCCGGCGCGACCGTGACCGCGAGGCGGTCCGCCGTGGCGATGGCCAAGTTCTTCGGCACGACTTCGCCGATCACCACGTGCAGGTAGCTGATCGCCAGAAATGCCAGCAGCAGGCTGGCGCCGTTAATCAGGTTGGCGGTGGCGGGGCTCAGGACGGGATGGAACAGCGGCGCGACGACGCGGAAGACGGTTTCCTCTCCAGCCCATCCCAAGGCCAGGCTGCAGAGGGTAACTCCCACCTGGGTGACGGAGAGCAGGCGCGCGGGATTGGCGAGCAGGTTCAGTGCGGCTTGGGCGCCGGATTGACCCTCCTCGGCCAGTTGCCGCAGACGGGAGTTACGCACCGAAACCAGGGCCACCTCGGCGGCGGCGAAGAACCCATTCAGCGCGATGAGCAGCCCTACCAGGACGATGCGAAATCCGAGATACGATTGGGTCATGGGCGTGGGCGTTGCCAGCATCTCATTTTAGGCCTGCGAAGTGGACTGCAATTCACAATTATGCGATAACCTTTTCCCGCGCGCTGCGTCTTAGTAAGTAACTCCGTTACACCTGGCGGGCGCATCCACCTGTATCCCCAAAGATTGCGCCCGCACACACCACTGCCTGGCAGGGACAGCGATATCAAGAAAATGTCAATTATTGCCGAGGCCCCCAGGGGACTCCGTCCGGGCGGGAGATGATTCCGTGGATCGTCTCCAGGGCTTTTTGCGCGGCGCGCTCCACTGCCGGCGATAGGCCTTCGCCCAGATCGAACGACTCGCCGCCGATTCCGACCAGGACGGCTTCCGGCGCGCGGCCATAAAGCTTACGCGACCAGGCGAGCAGCGTTCCGGCGTCAAGTTGGTGAATCAGCGGCGACTTCCTGGGCTCGATCGATTGGACAACGATCTCGCCCGCGGGAATTTCGGCATGCGCATCGACGAAGATCACACAATCCGCCTGGCTGACCGGCTCAGCCAACTCCGGCGTCAGTTGCTGGCAGGCGATCACGCGCAAGTTAGGGGAGGGTTCGATGTGCTGCGCGACAAACAGTCCCACGCCATCGTCCCGGCAAAGTGCGTTGCCGTAACCGATGACCAGTGTCTTCATTGCCTCAGTTCACCCAACAGTTGCCATCCGGCGCCGAACAGTACTGACGGCGATCATTGGCGCGCCCGACTGCGGGGACGAGGTCGAGCATCCCGGACTGGGTTGCCGTTCACAAAATGCTCGCCCTTGTGCCGAATGTGCCGATTCATCGCAGCATGGCGCCGGCCGCTGCCACGATCAGGTCGATCCAGCACTCTCATCGACCTTGCAATCCGCTAGTATCTCCCATAGCGCCGCCCCAATGCGGGGGAGTCCGGTCTTGATTCTTGAATGACGACGCCCGCCTGATCTTATCCGGCAACATCATATCTTGGAATTGCGCGACGGGTCCCGAATCCCGCGGGTCTCCGGGAGGGACGCGACGGCGACACTCCACACGCATCTCGCACGGTCGAGGTTCGCCTTTCAATCGCGGAATGCGGGAACCGATGCGGTGGCGGCCAAGCTGATGCAACAGGCCGGTGTCAATAACCAGGACCCGGTTTGAGCCGCCGCACTCGAATTCGGTCCCGCGTGACGACGCAGAAAGACCCGTGCAGGTCGGGCTGAGAGGCGACCAGCGCCAAGGCCAGTTCTGCAGCCTCTTCCGGGGAATCCGGCGTTACACGAAACAGGACAACGCCACTGCCTGCCGGCAGCCCGCGATGGAAGATGAGCTCGCCAAAATCCTTGTCGAACGTCAGAAGGATTCTCTGGCGGTCCGCGCACAGGGAGGCGACCTCCTCATCCGAGACGCCTGGGCACTGCTCAGCGATCGAGATAACGTCCCAACCGGCCTTTCGCAGCACCTCGATCGCCGCCCGCGGAAAATTCTCGTCAGCCAGGACCTTCATGCGGTCTTAAGCGGATAGACCTTCTCTTCGCGCAGAAGCTCGCTCGCGTAAGCAAGGCAAGCCCGGATATCCTCCTCGGTGAGGTGAGGATAGCTGGCCAGAATCTGTGCGTGGCTCCAGCCTGCAGCGAGCAGTTCCATTACCAGCTCGACAGATATGCGTGTGCCGCGAACGACTGGCTTACCGGTTAGGATTTTGGAATCAATGACGATGCGGTCAGTCAGTACCATAGGAATCAACCTCCACCGGCTGTGGAACACTTCCCATCCTGAACTGTCGGCAGGGCCAAATGCAAGCCGGAGGAACCAGCTTGCGACCGGGGCGACATCGGATACAGCCCACACGACGAGAGTCCGGGCGAGCCATG
>JBEKUO010000642.1:0-4464 GCA_049514955.1 Bryobacteraceae bacterium
GTCCCCAGACCAGGAATCCGAGCACCGCGATCGCCACACTGGAAAATGCCACGAACTTATACCCGAACACAGCCTTCTTGGAGAAAGTGGACACCAGCTCGCTGATGATGCCCATGCCCGGAAGCACCATGATATAAACCGCCGGGTGCGAATAAAACCAGAAAAGGTGTTGAAACAAGACGGGGTCGCCGCCGCGGGCGGGATCGAAGATTCCAATGTGCAGGGACCGCTCGCAGATCAGCAGGACCAGTGTGATGGCGATCACGGGAGTACCCAGGACCTGGATCAGGGCGGTCGCATAATTCGACCAGACGAACAGCGGCATGCGGAACCAGGTCATGCCGGGCGCGCGCATGCGATGTACGGTTACGATGAAGTTCAAACCCGTGAGGATCGAAGAGAATCCAGCGATGAAAATCCCCAGACCCGTGGCGATCACATAAGTATTCGAATAAGTGCTGCTGTATGGCACGTAAAACGTCCAGCCGGTATCCACGCCGCCCGCCAGCATGGCGTACATCCCAAAACAACCGCCGATTACCAGCAGATACCAGCTCAGCAGGTTGATTCTCGGAAACGCCAGGTCCTTGGCCCCGATCATTATCGGCAGAAAGAAATTGCCCAGGGTCGCCGGGATAGAGGGTATCAGGAAAAAGAACACCATGATCACGCCGTGCAGCGTGAACAGCTTGTTGTAGGTATCGGGAGCAACCAGATCACCCTTCGGTGTCAGTAATTCGAGCCGGATCAGCGTGGCGAAGATGCCGCCGAGGAAGAAAAAGAACGTGATCGTGCCAAGGTACAGCAGCCCGATCCGTTTATGATCCTTCGTAAGCAGCCAGGACTTGATTCCGTAACTTTCATTCAGGTAATTCTGGCGTTCTTGTGCCGCTACGGTAATCATAAGTATTATCGCTTTGATATCTTCTGCCTGGGCGCGCCTGCGCCGACCCCGCTGGTTTGGGCGCCCGGCTTCGGCGTCAACGACTTGATGTACTCGATCAGTTGCAGCACGCCTTCTTCAGTGACCAGCCCCTGGAATGTAGGCATGATCGGCTGGTACCCGGCCACGATTTTCGCGGCGGGGCTCAAGATGGACTCGCGTATATAGGCCTCGTCCGCCTTGACGGATGTGCCGTCCGAGAGCGGCACCGTGCTGCCGAACAGGTTGCGCAGGTCGGGGCACCGTCCCTTGTCTTTCAGGTGATGGCAGTTCGCGCACGCCAGATCCTGAAATAATTTCTCGCCGCTCGACGCCAGCGAGCCCGTTGCGCCACCGCTCAGCCATGCCTGATATTCCTGCGGTTCCATGACATAAACCCAGCCGATCATGGCCGAGTGCTTGGTGCCGCAATACTGGGAGCAAAATATGTGGTACTTACCCGGCTTTGTGGGCTTAAACCAGGCGGTCGTGTAACGTCCCGGAAGTACGTCGGCCTTAGTCCGGAAGGCGGGGACAAAGAAGTCGTGGATCACATCTTCCGACGTCATGGTCAACTTCACTGCCTGTCCCACCGGGATATGCAACTCGTTTATCTCCCGCTGTCCTTCCATGTGTTGCAGCTTCCACATCCACTGCTTGCCAACCACGTAGATCTGTTGCGCGTCGTCCGGCGGCCGGGAGATCGTGAAGAAGACGCTGGCGCCCCAGAAGAACATGATCATGGTGAGACCGAAGGGAATCGCGGTCCACGCGACCTCCAGGCTCATGACGCCTTCGACCTTGGGCGGTATTTCGGATTCGGAACGCCGCCGGTATCGTATGGCGAAATAGAAGATGCTAAAAAAAATCCCCAGCGTAAAGAAGACGGACACAGCCAGCAGGAAGTACAGGAGATGGTCCACCATGGGGGCGGTGGACGACGCTTGCACCGGAAAGAGAGGTAATTCCGAGCCCATGAAGTTAATACCTAACCTGCTTCAAGACCTGGCGATCGCGGCGCCAGTCGCGGCGCCACGCAATTAACAAAAACGTGCCGCAAATCAGCACGAAAGTGGCGCCCCCGAAGCGCACCATGTTCATGGCGATCGCGCCATATTTCCCGGTGGCCGGATCGTAATGGTAACAGAACAGCAGGATCTGGTCCACCGGGTTGCCGATTTTATTCCGGGAGGCCTCCACCAGCCCCAGGCGTATGTCGCGCGGCGCGTATTCCACGCCGTAAAAGTACCGAGAGAGCTTGCCCGTAGGCGTCAGTATCATGATGCCGCTGGCATGCGCGAACTGCTGCGTGGCGGGATCGAAGCGATAACGGAAGCCCACCGCCGAAGTAAGCGCTCTAATGGACGCTTCATCCCCGGTGAGAAAGTGCCACCCATTGGCTGTGTCCGGCCGGCGATAGCGCTGCAAATAGTTAGCCTTCTTGCGCGCGGCGATCTCGGGAGTGTCGTGCGGATCGAAGCTCACGGCCACCACCTCGAAATCGCGGCCGGGATCGAGTGAGATGGTTTTCAGGCTGCTCTCCACCCCATTCAGAACGAGGTTACAAAGCATGGGACAGGTGTAATAGACCAGAGCCAGCAACACCGGTTTGTTCCCGCTGAAGTAAGTAGAGAGCGGCAGGGAGCGGCCATACTCATCGCGGAAGACGAGATCGAGCGGCGCCTGCTGGTTCAGCCGCTGCTCGAGGGTTACGCCCTGGAGGGCGGCCGGCAGTGGCGCCGGCTTGGAATCGGGATCCCGCATGGCGGATGGCTGGGCAGGCGCGGGCTGGTCGGGTTGCGCCCACGCTGCGGCTATCGAGAGCAGCGCGAGAAATACCGCTCGATATGGCGCACGCTTCAGCGCGAGCGGACCGGCGGGGGCCGTCACCAATTTCGGAAACCTCGCACCGCTTCGTGGCGCAGGCACTGCTGCCTGCCGCGCCGGCACTCCTGCCCGCGCAGGCGGGCTTTGCTCGCCTAAGTTCCGGCGTGGGTTTCTGAAGAGCGTGCCGGCCTGGGCTTCAGTCCAGAGGCGGACAGAGCGAGCTGAAGCTCGCTCCAGCACGCTAAAGCGTGCGCCACGCCGACCTGCTAGATGCTTGCCTAACATCACTTAGTCACCGGCAATCCTCTTTGCGCGATCAATTCCATAGCCCGCTCCACCGGTATCCGCACGATACCTTTGTCCGGATCGATCCAGGCGTATTGGCGCATAAGCTGATCCTCATCGGCCCGCAGTTTCCGCATGTCGAGCGCCGGATCGGGCTGCAGGCGCGGTTCGGGCGGCAACTTCTGCGCCCGGGCAACTTGTGCGGGAGACGGTTCCAACTCCGCTCCACGTTTCGCGAAGTACTGAAACAGCCCCCACAAGCCGAATAGAAAGACGACGATCAGGCCGGCCATCCCCAGCCCGAACTTAGTCAGCGCCCGCGCGTTCACGTCTCCCGGTTCGTGATGGACGTGCGGGTTCCTGGGATCTTCGTCTGTGTGCGGTCTATTCTCGTCCAAGTTCCAGAGCCTCCTCCAATTCAGGGTCCCCGACCGGCATCAACGGGCGCCGTTCCAACTGCCACAAGAACGTGGCCAGCCAGATTCCACCCAGTCCGACGGGCGCCAGAAAATCCATCCAACTCACTCCAAAATTGCCCTTGCGGAAATCCGGTGCGACCAGCCAGTACAGATCCACGAAACGCATCACGATCACCAGGACAGCCACCGCCCGCAGTAATTTGAAATTGCGCTTGATGTCCCGCGAGAGCAGCAGGGCGAATGGCAAAGCGAAATGCAGAAACACCAGCGACAAGCCGATGTAGCCCCATCCGCCGCGCAGGCGTTCCACATACCATGGGATTTCATCCGGCAAGTTACCCGCCCAGATAATCAGGAATTGCGAGAACGAAAAGTATGCCCAGACCATCACAAAGGCCAGCAACAGCTTGCCGATGTCGTGCAGATGGCGGTGCGTCAGGACCCCGGCCAGCGGCGGGCGGTTGTTGAGGATAACCAGCAGACAAATCAGAAAAGCCAGCGCCGAAAGCGCTTCGCCGGCGATGAACAACAGCCCGAATATCGTGGAGAACCAGTCCGGATCGAGCGAGAGTATCCAGTCGATCGCCATGAACGTTACGCTGAAGCCGTAAAACGCCAGGCCTGGACCGCTGATGGCTGCCAGTCGCCCTGCTGCGCGCGTGTCGCCGCGATCCTGCTCGCCGGACCACTTATACAAGAAATACGCAATAATGAGCCAGCCCGCGAAGTAGATCGCCGCCCGTATCAGGAAGAAAGGCACGTTCAAGTACACCGCCTTGTGCAGCAGCACCGGATCGTGCGCAACGATATCGGCGTGCGACCAGCGGTATAAGCGCGGAATGCCGATGGCGATCGGGAGAAACAGAATCAACAGCAGGGGCAGCGTGCGCGCGGCTGCTTCACAAGGCCGGCGGATGACCATGCCCCAGGCGCCTCCGGTCAGGTACTGCAACATCAGCAGCGCGGTGCACCCGAGCGTCACCCCGATGTAGAACATGTAGCACCAGAGGT
>JBEKUO010000643.1:0-4443 GCA_049514955.1 Bryobacteraceae bacterium
GCCGAAGTAGTGATCGAACCGGAAGCCGCCTTGATTGTAGTTGTCGCTCTCCATCTGTGTGGATTCGTAGACGTTTGTGGAGACGTTCGGCAGAGGATATAGGCTCCCCGCGGCCAGTCCAATGGGATTGAGCATAGAGCTCGGAATCTTGTTGCCGGGGAACGGCTGGCCTGTAAACTCGTTGATCAGTGGCACAGGCTGACCCGTGCTTGGATCGGTCAGGCCCGAGAAGTCTCCGGTTCGCTCGGCGGCTGTGGGTACGATAGCCGCCTGAGTCTCGCCCTGGTTATCGCGCTGCCCCTCAAAGTACAGGAAGAAGAAATCCTTGTTGCGGCGCAGCGGGCCGCCGATCGTCGCTCCAAACTGATTCTGGTGCAGTGGTTCGGTGCTCGCGGCGAAGAAGTTGCGGGCGTCGAACGCGTCGTTCCGCAGGAAGTCGTACACGTCGCCATGAAAGCTGTTGCCGCCGGACTTGGTGACGACGGAGGTGGTCGCTCCGCTGGTCTCGCCATACTCGGCCGGCGCGTCTAGCGACAAAATGCGAAACTCACTCACCGCGTCCACGGGCGTGCGCAGCGCAAAACCTCCGTTCACGCTATCCACGTTGGTCACGCCGTCCAACAGGTAGTTGTTCGATTCCGGTCTCTGTCCGTTGACGGCGAAAGTCTGTCCGCTGCGCAGAATGCCGCCGGCCTCGGCAAGCCCCGCGGTCATCGGCGCCACACCGGGCTGTAACAGGCCGAGCTGCATCAGATTGCGTCCGTTCAAGGGCAGGTCCGTCGCTTCCCGCTCCGAGACCACATTTCCCAGCGCCGAGCCGGTGTCGATGGTCACCGTCTGGCCCTGCACATCGACCTCGCTGTGGCTGCTGGCGATATCCAATTGCACCGGATAATTCACTACGCGGCCGACATCGATGCGGATCGGGGACGCTGTGTAGCGCGCAAAGTTGGGGGCGGCCACAGTTAACGAATAGTCGCCCACCGGCAGGTTTGAGAAGCGGAATGTTCCTTGTGACGAGGAGACTACCGTTTGGCGCAGCCCGGTCTGAATATTCTGTGCTGCCACCTCAGCGCCGCTGACCGCGGCAGACGAAGGATCGGTAATCTGGCCCTCCAGTGCGCCAATCGGGTCTTGCGCTTGTAAAACTCCACATAGGCACACGAATAGCAATGCCAGCGTACGCATGGATCGAAAACCCTCCCTCTATCGATATGTTGAGAGTGTATGGGCTGGCGAGGGACCTGTCAATAATGAAAAATTACTAGATGATAATTACTATGCCGGAGTGAGTGCGGCGCTTGGCAATTGCGTGCCTCGCATCGTATACCGGACTTGCATCGTTCGCTCGTGATTGACTTCGTGTCCGGTTTGCCGTATACTGCTATGCAAGGTTCGATGAGGCGGCGGCCCCGTGGGAAGAGTTGAGGCATTCGCACTGGCGGGTCTGGAGCTATGGTTCAACTCGTCGGACCATCTGCCGCCGCACATTCACGTGAAACGTCGCGGGGAGTGGGAGATCCGGGTCTTCTTTCTCCTGTGCACCGATAGCGAGCTGGCGTTCAATCGCAAATGGGGCAGGAGGGATCCACCGGCTGCGGCTCAGTCGGCCATTCGCAACGCCGTTGTAGAGCACCGGGCGGAACCACTCAGAGAGTGGGAGCAAAAGGTATGCAGGCCCACGTGAATGGTATAAACGCGACCGCGCCAGAATTGACTATACTGGCGCACGACCCTTGTACCGAGGCGTTAGTTCCCCATATGCGACGCTTTCGTATCCTCCATCGGCCAAGCCGCCAAATTGCCGGGCGCGCGCGAAATATCATTGTACTGGTCCCCGCCACTGAGCTTCCTTATGTCTCTAAGTTCGTCTCGGTCGCCAATCGCCGTCATCAGCTTAGAGCACTACTTGTGCGGGATGACGTCAAACCGAGTTCGATTCCTGAGATGTTCGAACGGGCCGGGCTCAGGATGATGCGAAACATCATCGTACATTCCGATCCAAGCGTGCCGAGGCGGGTACTTAAGGCATGGGCTCATAATGCCCAAGACGAGCTTATTGCGAAGGCGAGTGTTTCGGAAGACCGGTTGTTTGTGCTTTCCTGCGCGCTAGAGGCGTATGAGGTCAGTTTCGACAGAATGACTGCGCTGCGGCGCATCCCAAAAGCGGAGCGAGCAAACTTCACGGTGGATGAAGATGGGAGCTGCATCCACTGGCCTGGCCCGGATATTCACATCGACCTGGATGCCATTCGAGCTGCCATCGATCCCGAAGCCCGTGCCAAAGCGGCAACTGCCAAGGCCCTGCATGACGGCCGGTTTGGCGCAGCGATCGCTAAGTTGCGCCTGGCGAAACAATTGAAGCAGTCCGATATCGAAGGGCTCTCTGAAAGACAGGTGCGCCGCATAGAGAAAGGCGAAGGAACTACTTATGAAGCACTTCGCCGCTTAGCCGCAGCTCATCGAATGGATCTGGAGGATTACCTGCGGCAAGTAGCGGCGAATCTTTCCGCTCCAAGACCTGAGAACGACGTATCCGGTTGATATTGGAGGACACCGAGATCCTAAGTGCGGCGAACTGAAGTTCGCCGCGGCACGCTGAAGCGTGCGCCACGACCTCTTCACTCCCCCCGGTACTCAATAACCACCAGCGTAATATCGTCCGCCTGCGGAGCGCTTTCGGTGAACGCGGCCACCGCCCCCACCACCGCATCGTGTAGCTCGCGGCAGGAATCCGCGCGGCGCGCGACGACCACTTCGCGCAGGCGCTCTTTGCCGAAAAAATCGCTCTGGAGGTTCTCGGCTTCGGTGACGCCATCGCTGTAGATCACGATCTTGTCGCCGGGAGCGAGCGTGATTTCGCCGACCTCGAATTCCGCGGAGTCCATGAGACCCACGGGCATGCCGGTGGCGGCGAGCGACTCCAGACCGCCGTCCGGCCGCACGATCAGCGGCGGGCAGTGTCCGGCGTTGACGTAGTGCAGCCGGCCGCCGCGATTCAGGGCGCAATAGAATACCGTGGCATATTTCTCGCCCTGCGTCCGCTCGTTCAAGAACTCGTTCATGCGTCCGACGCGGGTATCGAGAGCGGCATCGGTATGGCTGACCGCCAGAAATGCGCCCTGCAGTAGCGATGCCAGGAGCGCGGAGCTCACGCCTTTACCGGAAACATCGGCGACCACCGCGGTCCAGGCGTCCGGGCCGGCGGGGATCACATCGAAATAATCGCCGCCCACCTGGTGCGACGACACACTGCTGCCGCACACGCGAAACCAGCCTTCCGTGGGCAGGCGCCGCGGCAGCAGACTTTGCTGGATCATGCGCGCCACGTCCAGCTCTTCCTCGATCCTCTGCTTGATGCGTTCTTCGTCGAGCAGGCGGGCATTCTCCAGGATGGTGGAGGCTTCGATCGCCAGGGTCTGGAGCAGCTCGCGATTGCCGCCCGTGAGGTCCGCGGCGGCCAGGCGGGAATCCATGTAGAGCACGCCGACGGTCTCCTCCAACGGGGAGAGCATGGTGGTGGTCTCGCCGCGCAACCGGCTGATGCGCACCAGCGGCACGGAAATGACGCTGCGCAGCTCCAGGTCGACCACGCTACGCTCCGGCTGGAATTCGCCGGTGCCTTGCGGATCGAAGTTCATGGAGAGCAGCTCGCGGCGCTGCTCCAGGGCGCGCGTAATGACGCGCCGGGGGACCCGCAGGTCGCTTTCCGGAAGCGTCGCGCCTGCCCGATTGCGCGCCACCCGCGTCTCCAGTTCGGCGCCCTTGCGGAGCAGCAGGAAGCCGCGCTCGGCGCCGGTGATGGCCAGCGCCGCATCCACCACGGAAGTGAGCACCTCCTGGATGGAGAATCCGGATTGCAGGGTGCGGGCGACTTCCAGAATGGCGCGCAGCCTGGCCAGGTTCGCGCCGGCGCCGGGCGCCCCGCCCGCTTGCTGGGTTTTCTCGTGCGCGCCGAACTGGTCCATCAGCCGGTGCAGCTCCGCGCCGTCCAACGCAAAGATGAGCTGGTAAGAATCCGGAAAGCCGAACTCAATGCGGTCGGCGCTGCGCAGCGCCCGGCTGGCGACGCGCTGGCCGTTGACAAAGACGCCATGCCGGCTGTCGGCATCCGCGATCACGTATTCGCCGCCATCCCGCACGATCTGCGCGTGCAGGCGGGAGGCCCGGCTGTCCCGCAAAATCAGGTTATTGTCCGCCTGGCGGCCGATCTTAAACGGCAACGGCCGGATCTCCACGCGGGAGCGATGGCCGTTTGGATCTACGACGATGAAGGAAGCCCCGGGCGCGAGCTCGTCGGTGGTGGTGCCCATCAGGCGCTGCGCTTTGCGCGGCTGCGATGCGGCGCACCGGTTTCGCTCGGCAAAGGCTCCTCGGGTAGCTGCGCGTGCTGCCGCAACTGCTCCACCTCCAGCGCGCGCAGCGACTGGCAATGGGCGCAAT
>JBEKUO010000644.1:0-4443 GCA_049514955.1 Bryobacteraceae bacterium
GGCCGCTTGGGGTTGGCCTGCGCGCTCGCCGCGACGCCCAGGCTTTGGTTGAACAGCGCGCCCAACTCCGCCTGTGCACGCGCTTCGGTCACGTCGGGCAACAATCGTCCGACGACCACCACCCACCATATGCGGGAATCGGTCGTCAGCGGCGGCGGTGGCGTCGTGCCGGTCATTTCCGTAGCCGCGGCGGAGTATTCGGGCAACAGGTGCGCGTACTGCGAAAGCGGCAGATAGATATCCGGCGAACTTCCCGGCTCAAGGCCGAAGAACTCCGCGGCGGCGATGCCGGCGATGACGAAAGAAGTCCCGTTCACGTCCATGGTCTTTCCCACCACGGAAGCATCCTGGCCGAACCGGCGTTGCCAGAAACGATGCGAAAGCACGGCGACGGGCGGCGCCGCCGGGGTATCGTCGGACGGCAGAATCGTTCTGCCCTGCACGGCGTTAACCCCCAGGCCACCGAAGTAATTGCCGGAGATCATCTGTGCCTCGGCCGCCTCCGCGCGCCCGCCTATGCTGACATTCACCCGCGGGCTGTTGCCGGCGAATGCGAATGTCTGCGAGAACACGTGGTTGCGATCGCGGAGTTGCTCGTACACCGGATAGGAGAACGACTCGCTCCAGGAGAGGCCCGTGCGCTCATCCAGGAAGCTGCTGCCCTCCAGATCCTCGACAACATCCGGCCAGCCCTTGGCGGACCACTTCAACATTACGAGCTGCCGGGGCTGTTGCACCGGGAGCAATTCGAACAGCACCGCGTCCATCAGGCTGAAGATCGCGGTATTGGCGCCAATGCCCAGCGCCAGCGAGAGCGCCACTACGGCGGTGAATCCCGGACTCGCCCGCAATTGCCGGAGTCCGTAACGTATATCGGCCGCCACATCCTGAATGAAATTCACTTTGCGCATGTCCCGGCACTCCTCCCTGATCTGCTCGACGCCCCGCCATTCACGCAGAGCGGCCCGGCGCGCCTCTTGCGGCGCCAGTCCGGCGGCGATGTATTCCTGAGTCTTCTGCTCGATGTGATACTCCAGCTCCTCGTCGAGATCTCCATCCAGCTCCCGCCGCCGGACGAGCGATCGCAGCCGCAGCGGCAAGGTATAGATCCAGCGTTCCAGGCGCATTTTCTCAAGTCTCCTTGAGCTGCACTACGTGCGAGATGGCGGCGGAGAGCCGCTCCCAATCGGCGGCTTCTTTGTTCAGCTCGCGGCGGCCGAGCCGGGTCAGCGAGTAGAATTTGGCGCGGCGGTTGTTCTCGCTGGGCTTCCATTCGGCGGTGATCCAGCCTTCCTGCTCCAGCTTATGGAGGGCCGGATAGAGCGAGCCATCGCTGACTTGCAGGACGTCGCCGGAGACCTGCTTCAAGCGCTGGCTCAGAGCCCAGCCGTTGAGCGGCTGCAATGCCAGGATTTTCAGGATCAGGAGGTCCAGGGTGCCCTGCACCAGGTCGGTTGGTTTGCTCATCTCGGTTACCGAGACTAGAGTACACCACTTCCGCGCGCGGATTCAAGCTCAAAATACCGGCCAGGGGGCATGAGGCGCTCGGATTTGGGCCCGAAATGATGGACGAGAGCGTTACAGAGGGAACTTGCGACGGATCCGGATATTCCCAGGCCTTAGGACGGCGAGCGCGCCAGACAGTTGTTGCCCATGTTCCTGCATGGACGCGGAGACCACCCAGCGAAGGCGTTCGACAATCCGGCCTTCGTCCACGGATTTCGTCGGCGCGACTCCCCGCGACCAGCCATGTCGCCTGAAAACGCCCGTCTCTGCGTTCCCTGAACTGCAGCCCGACAATCACCGAAGTATTGGAGCAAGCGAAGATCCTTCGAGAATCGCGACAAGATACGGCTGCCAATTGGCGCGTAGCACGACGTGGGCTCCGATTCGTTCGCCATACAGACCCCGACGCCAAGGTCTTCGAAGATCGGGAAAAGGGGCCTCCACGGCAGTTGCGTTTGTGTTACTCAGAGACACGTCTTGGGTGTTTAGCATAGTGCGCGGATAGTAAACGATCGAGCCGGTGGAAATCGCCATTCCCGTCGCAACATGGCCATGGCACGTACTGCCGGTGAGCGCGGAAAGAATCGCGCGGATGCTTTCTAGCCCGGAAAATCCTGGATCGTCGCACACCTACAACGGCGCGACGTTTGGATTCGGCGCGACCACATCCCCCGTCCCACTGACATGCAGCCCTGCCACCGTCACGGTGACCGCCGCTCCCGGGGACAGGTAGGCCGAGTAAGGTCGACTGTTGCTTGTCGGATGAGAAGCGACGGTGGATTGCGGAACCGAGCCCTTCTCACCCCACTGCATGAGCGCATTCAGCTTAAGCCAAAAGGGAGCTTCTCACCCATCGAGCACTCCACGGACTGGCGTTGGTGAATATACGCCAGAAGCTGCCGTAGTTTGTGGCTACGCAAGTGTTCGGTTACCGCCGCATTGGCGAGGCGGGCGGGACATACTTCCACTCTAGCCGGGCGGCGTTGCACGCCAGGCCAACGGCCCGGCCAATCCGAGCCACCATTCGGTACGCCTACGTAATAGGAGGCGCATACATGCTGGGCATCCGCCAGATGCGGTAGTTTTGCGGAGCCTGCATGTCGAAGACCTCGGTACCGCTGGTCGAGCCGGACGGGGGTGCGGTGTATTCCTGTATGTAGCTCACAAAGGAGAGCGTGCCGGTGAGGAACACGTCTGACGGCAGGAAGGACCAGTCTCCATCGGCCAGCAATTGGGCGCTTCCATCCCCGAACGACTGGACCCCCAGATCCTGGCTCACGACCGGAGTAACCGTCAAGGTACTCTCATCGACGGTGAGGGCCATGCCACGGCTGTCGCCGCTGCCCAAACCCTGGATACATCCGGTCGATTTGCCCGGCTGAGACCACCGCGTATTGCCGTTGTCGAGCACCGACAGCGGCCCGGCGCCATTATTTTGAATACCGACGTCATGCTGGTGCGAGAACCACGGCCAAGTCGCGCTACTGTTCATGGTGAAGTCCCAGCAGGGGCCCATGCGCCACAAGACATTCCCGGTACCCAAGCCGCCACTTTGGACGCCGTTGTTATAGTCGATCTTCACTACCAAGTCCTGGTTGCGCATTGACATGATGATGTCCTTGTCTTGCGGCCAATAATACAAGGCGTTGGCGTGCAGCCAGTCGTTTGCCTTGGGCGAAATACCAGAAGTCACCAGGAATATCTCCGGGCAGCCGCCAGAAAGGCCGGCCGAGCAGGTTTCTCCTAAAACGGCCGGCTGGGTGATAGGGATCTCCGCGCCGCCGTCGTGGTCAAAGGTGTCAAAATACCAGACCACCTGCCAACTGCTGTTCAGGACGATGATCATATCGCCAATGATGTCCACCGGAAGACCGGTGGTGCTGCCCTGCGTTCCAGCCGGAAAGATTTTTTCAATGGCGACCAGAACGGCGGTATCGCCATTCGGCAGAGTCTGGATGGCATCATGGTGAAAAGAGTCGATGCAGGCCGCCCCGCTTGGCGGTGTTGGTGTCTGCGAGAGGACGGTGCTGCATAACGTCGCGTCGGTCGCTCCCATGGCAAGGAGTTGCTCCGAAAGCACGCCTATGTTGGTCTCCTTGACGATGTTGCCTGCGAAGTCGATCTGGTCGAGCAACTGGAGTTGAGTCGAAGCCGGATCCCAGGAGGGGCCGCTTTGCATAGTCAGGAAGGTGCCGTTCTGCAAGGGACGCGTTAGAAAAATGCTCTGGCCCGGATTGTAATACCAGATAATTTTGCCCGTCAAGTCAGTCGCCACGGCGGGGTAAATTGGCGTCACTCCGAACTGCAGCAGGTTTTGCAGGATTACCCAGTCGGTGGTGTCAGGAGTGGTACTGAGGTCCACCGTAAAACTCGGGAAAGTAATATTGGTTGGCAGAGCCCCGGTCTTGAAAGCGACAGTGGAACTGGCCGTGATTTTGCCGTCGGTCTTTGTCTCGGCCACCATCTCGTACTCCGTGCTGGGGTACATACCGGCGATTTCAAAGTTCATGGTGGCGGGCGGATGACACTTTTGAAAAAGAGTCGTGACCGCAGGCGCCACGCTCTTGGTTTGCGGTTGAAAGCGGACCGCCATGGTGCTGCCCGAGGCGCAGGAGGGCGCGCTGAACAAGGCGACTATTGGATTGGCGGTCGCAGTGATTACGGGCGTGGCGCCGGTCACCCTGGGGGTTACGTCAAACACGACGGTCTTCGTGGCCGTCTCCCCGGAAGTGAAATCCTTGATGACCACTTCGACCTTATACGCGCCTTCGACCCCGGTCGGCACCCACACGAATGGCTGCGCAGTCCAGACGCCGGCTGCGGAGGTGCCCGCGTTGAAGTCCTTGACTAAGCCGAGCGCCTGTCCGGGGACCGCCACGTTGAACTGAAAAGTCAGAAGATTGGGGTTCGAGTCTGTCGCGGTTACCGTCCAGGTAA
>JBEKUO010000645.1:0-4434 GCA_049514955.1 Bryobacteraceae bacterium
ATCGCGTCGCATCAGCTCGTGCAAGAAAAGCTGGCCTGGATGATTACCGAGATCACCAAGGCGCAACTGCTGGCCGTGCAGGTCGGCAGGCTGAAGGACCAGGGAAAGCTGGAGCCTGCCCACATTTCCATGCTGAAGCGGAACAATGTGGCAATTGCACTGGACTGCGCGCGGCTCAGCCGGGACCTGCTGGGCGCCAACGGAATCACGGACGAGTACCCCATCATGCGGCACCTGTGTAACCTGGAAACGGTAAAAACCTACGAGGGCACGGACCACATTCACACGTTAGTGATTGGAGAAAGAGTCACCGGCGTCGCGGCCTATCGATAATGCTTCTTTACGCGCTTACGATCCTGGTCAGCGCCTTCCTGCTCTTCCAGGTCCAACCGATTATTGCCCGCATTATCCTGCCATGGTTTGGCGGGTCGGCGGCGGTGTGGACGACGTGCCTGCTGTTCTTCCAGTCGGTGCTGTTGCTGGGGTATTTATACGCGCACTGGCTTTATCGATTGCTGCGCCCCCGGCTACAGACGATGGCCCATATCCTTTTATTGGTTGTGAGCCTGGCAGTGCTGCCGGTCTGGCCGGCGGCCTCCTGGAAGCCCGCGGGCACGGAAGATCCCACGTTCCGCATTCTGCTGCTGCTGGCGGCTACGGTGGGCCTGCCGTATTTCCTGCTCTCGACGACCGGGCCGCTTTTGCAGGCCTGGTATGCCGGCCGCTACAAGGGAGCCATGCCGTACCGGCTTTACGCGTTGTCGAATGCCGGCTCTATGTTGGCGCTGATGACGTATCCGGCGCTGTTCGAGCCTTGGCTCGGTACGCACCAGCAGGCGGCAAGCTGGTCGTGGGCTTATGGCCTCTTTATCCTGCTGTGCGGGATCACGGCGTTTTCGGTGCGCAATGCGTACGTGGCGCCGGAAGCAGCGGAGGCGCGCGCGGAACATGTATCCACGTCCGCTTATCTGTTCTGGATTGGCTTGCCCGCCTGCGCCTCGATTCTATTGCTGGCTGTCACCAACCATCTTTCGCAGAACATCGCCGCCATTCCTTTTCTCTGGATACTTCCCCTGACGCTGTACTTACTCAGCTTCATACTCTGCTTTGAGGGAGCGCGGTGGTACCAGCGGAGCGTGTTCATCAAGTTGTTTGCGGTGGCAGTGGGCAGCATGGCGTACGGGCTCTCGCCGGAAAACGAGAACACCAACATCAAGGTGACGATCCCGTTATTCGCGGCCGGGCTGTTTGTCTGTTGCATGGTCTGTCATGGAGAGTTGGCCCGTTTGAAGCCGCACCCGCGGCGGCTGACTTCGTTCTACGTGATGATCGCCGCAGGCGGCGCGCTGGGCGGGGTATTCGTGGCGTTGATCGCGCCGCGCCTGTTCACCGGATTCCACGAACTGGCGGTGGGACTGGCGGCGTCGGCGGTGCTGGTGCTGGCCGTACTGCGCGCCGATCCGGAGAGCGGCCTGGGTGGCTCGTGGTGGCGGCCCGCTCCGCTGGTTGCGGGTATTCTCACTCTAGCGTTAGTCGGATATCTTGGATTCGTGAGCCACGAGCGTGACGAGGGCGCCCGTGTGCTGGTGCGGAACTTTTATGGTGGCTTGAAAGTCACCGACACGACCGCTGAGAACGACGACGAACCGATCCGCAGACTGACGCACGGCACCATCACTCACGGGGAGCAGTACCTGAATCCCAAGAAGCAAAATAGGCCGACCACTTATTACGGGGCGAACTCCGGCGTGGGCCGCGCCATTAGGCAGGAGCAGGAATCCGGCCCCGTACGCGTGGGCGTGATTGGGCTGGGGGCCGGCACGCTGGCGGCTTACGGGCGGGCGGGGGATTATTTCCGGTTCTACGACATCAATCCGCTGGTGCTGCGGCTGGCGAACACGCAGTTCACTTTCCTGAAGATTTGCAAAGCCCGATTGGACGTGGCCCTGGGCGATGCCCGGCTGTCACTCGAGCGCGAACCGCCTCAGGATTTCGACGTGCTGGCGGTGGACGCGTTCTCGAGCGACGCGATCCCGGTGCACCTGCTGACGCGCGAAGCATTTGTCTTGTACTTCCGGCATTTGAAGGCGACCGGCGTGCTTGCTGTACACGTCTCGAACAAGCATCTCGACCTGCAACCCGTCGTCAAAATGGCGGCCGATTCTTTACAGAAAGAGGCGCGGGTGGTGGACACGGACGACGAGGATAACGATGAAGTGTTCGGCGCCACTTGGGTCTTGGTTACCGCGGACCGCGACTTTTTCGGCAAGCCGCTGCTCGGGAAGGCCGCGGCGGCCATGCATTCGCGGCGGCAGGTGCGGCTGTGGACGGACGATTATAGCAACCTGTTCCGAATTTTGAAGTAGCGGAGGCGAGTCTTGCTCGCCGTGTGCTGCTCCAGTAAGGAAGCGACCTTCGCCGCAGTCCGGGGAAGCGCCGCAGCCGCGCCGCGAAGCCATACTCGACCGCGCACCCTTCCGGAGAATCCGGTCTGTAATTGCCCTCCGTTTGAGTTATCATGCAAATGTACGAAAGGGCAACATCATGGAAATCCGCGGATTTCTGGTCCCAAAACTCTGCTTATGTCTGGTGGTACTGGTGCTTGCCTCCGCGCCCGTGGCCGCACAGACTTTGTTGGCCACACCGGCCGGGGTGGTTTTTACATACAACGCGGGCCAACAGGCTCCGGCGCCGGTAACTGTCGCCATTACGGCTAGCTCGGGATCCACGCCAAGCTTTACGGCTAGCCTGGCGTCCTCATCCGGCACTCCCGCCACGCTCTTTGCGTTGAGTCCCAGCGGCTCCACCATACAGGTGGGGATCGAAGTCGCCACGCTCGATTCGCTGCTCAACAGTCCGGGCACTTATACGGCAACCATAACGGTGACCGCTTCCGGTTTCCCAAACCTGACGATACCGGTCACCCTCACCCTCGGTGGCCAATTAACCGTGCAAGCCTCGCCGGCTGCGTTAACCTTTAGTCTGCCGTCCGCACAGACCTCCCAAGCCGTGAGCCTGACCGGCACTACCGTCACACAGGTTCCCTTCACCTTCACCATAGCCACCACTACGGGCGGAGAGTGGCTGAGCGCCACAGCCAGCGCCACTTTTACTCCGGCGACCCTGACCGTCACCGTCAATCCGGGCAGCCTGACGCCCGGAACCTACAGCGGCACGATCACCGTTAATGGGAATCTCATCATCCCTGTCACGTTTGAACTCGGCGCGAACACCCTGACGGCCAGTCCCAGTTCCTTCGCCTTCAGCTTTACGGCGGGAGGGACTATACCCACGGCCGAAGTCTTAACGCTTTCGAGCAGCCTCACGCCAAACACCTTCACCGCGCAAGCCAGCAGCACTGGAAACTGGCTTCTGGTGAACGGAGTTACGTCGGTGGTTGCCGGAGCCCTGCCTGCCAATCTGAATATAACGGTCAATCCCACGGGATTAGCGGTAGGCAACTACCAGGGCAGCATCGCGGTGACATCGGGGGATGGCAGCGTCCAGAACGTAACTGTGACGCTGGTTGTCAACGGCCTGTCGTCAATCGCCAACCCCACTTCCCTTGTCTTTGTGGCGCAAGCCGGAGCGGCCTCTCCCGCGACGCAGTTCGTACTCGTCAACCAGGCTCCGAACGTGACGTATACGGCGACCGTCCTCTCGGGTGCGCCATGGCTGTCGGTTTCCCCTTCCAGTGGCAGCCTCCCCGCTCAACTGACGGTGACTGTAAGCTCAACGGCACTGGCGGCGGGAACATATTCGGGAACGATTCAGGTCAGCCTCAACTCTTCTCACTCGCAGACCATCGAGGTTTCACTGACTGTATCCGCAAATCCGGTTCTTGCCACGAGTTCCGGGACGTTGATCTTCGATTACTTCAGCGGCAATGGCGCCCCTCCCGCCGTGACTCTTAACGTCACTGTCAGCAGCGGTTCGCAACAGACATATACCCTTGCGGCCGGGCTCCCGGCCTGGTTACAAGCCAGTGTGGTAAGCAATGAGTTCAACACGCCGTCTTCCGTCGACGTGGCCGTGGTTCCCGAGAGCCTGTCGAACGGCTTGTATCTGGCGGACATTATCCTCACGCCGACGGCACAGGGCGGCGTGCAGGTTGTCGTGCCAGTCTTGCTGACTGTCTCGGGCGCTACACCGCTTATTACAAGTGTAACGTCACTCACGTTCAGCTCTCTGGCGGGAAGCTCTCCGCCAAGCCAGGTTATCCAGGCCAGTGCGAGCGTCTCTACCTCCTTTATCGCCGCCGCCAACACCACCAGCGGCGGGAAGTGGCTGTCAGTATCGCCTGCCAGTGGCACGGCCGTCATGACGGGCACTCCCCTGACAGTGACGGCCAATGCCGCAAGTCTGGCGGTGGGAACCTATCAGGGCACGATCACGCTGACGACCGGCGAAGGCGTCGTCACCCAGGTGGCGGTC
>JBEKUO010000646.1:0-4427 GCA_049514955.1 Bryobacteraceae bacterium
CTTGGTTAGCTGCGGCCGATTGTCGATCGGCCACCTGCCGCGTTTGCACCAGACAGCGGCGGTAGCCAACCGCCGCGCAGGCTGCCAGCCTGCCCCACATAACGCCAGCTTCTCCACTTTTATGTCGCGCACCCACTGAAGCATGCAGAAGATGCCGACGTCAAGGCAAGGGCCACAGTCGAGGCAATAGAACTGTATTTGGCCCGAGTCTAATACGCGACCTGTGCGCGCTGTGCCCATCCCACCGAAGACCGCCGAAACTCAGCAGTAGTCGAATGTTGTGGAATCAACGGCGTGTCGCCCCATGAAGGCCCAGGACAGACTATGTTTCACGTCTGGAGTCATCCGAACCAAGTCACTTCAAGCAAATCCGCCTTGCGCCCGACTAGCCCCTCCTACAACAACCCAACGGTGCGTTCGATCGGGCGCGGCAGCATCTGCTCCAACTGAGCATAGAAAGAGATCACGGGGTCGGCAGAATTCCGCAGCTCGCGCATGGTGGTCTTCATTCCCAGCGGATCGGCGAAAGTGCGGATGATCAGCACGTTCACCGGATAGAACCATTCCACGCCGTGATCGCGTTGATAATTGTTCTGTTGCAGCCAGGTCAATAGTGTGCTGAGCAGTAGGTCGCGGTCCGAGCCGTTGGGAGCCAGTGCGAACAGGTCGATATAGAAGCGGCTCTTCCACTGGAAGCACTCGGCCGGGTCGTCGCCTTTCCAGTCGGCCAGCGCCGCCAGGAATGCCCTTAACTTGACAGCCCACTCCGCCCCGCCTTTTTGTTCGGCGGATAAGGCCAGGCCCTCGGGCCCCAGCAGAAGGCTGGCATACTGCGCGGCAAGCTGGCGGCATTGTGGAGAATCGCATTGGCCCGCGGCGCTCGCTTTGCCCTCTGCCTTGGAGGGCTGCACCTCGTCGGCGGAAATCGCCCGCAGCTCGCCGGTCCGCATGTTTTCGTTGAAGAACCGTACAGCTTCCGGCAGCCCTGAGAGCACCGGCGGCGAAGCCCCGCCTGTCACCATTCCAGAAGATATGTTCGGGGATGTCTGGCTGCCGCTGTCCGCGCAACGCGCCCCGCTGAGATGCCGCACCAAATAGCCGCGCCAGGCATCCAGCAGCGGGAGCGGACTGATCTGCCGGCGTGTGCAGGCCGCCGCCAGAGCTTCCACCGCGGCGCCACCTCCCTCTCCGGAAATCGTGGAGGAGAATGCGCGGTCGTCGCCCGAGAGTTGTTTGAGCGCGCCAGCGAAGGAATCCGCCAGCGCCTCGAGCTGCGCCGGCTTCAGCGATGCGCCAGCCAGCATACGCGCGATAGGCGCGGCTTGGACCGGCGAAGTCAGATCCGCGACATAGCGCACCAGAAGATGCACCGGCTCTTCGTCGGCCACTTCTTTTGCGCTAAACGTCCTCTGCGCGACCTCACCGAGCGTGTCATAGAAGACCGAGACATTATAGACCAGCGCGTCTTCGCAAGAAAGCGGCGGGATCTGCGGGGCCGGGATTTCGGCAAACAGCTCGCGCGCCTTCTTGGGGTCCAGGGCGAGCATGGCGTGGACCGCGCGGCATTCGAGCGTGCAGGCGTCCAGTCCTTGCGCAAACGCCTTATCGAAAATACCGGTGGAGGTCCCGGTCCAGTTGCGGCGGGCGAAAGGCTGTTGGGCGCCCGCAGCCAGGCGGAAGGCCTCCTCGATCACTCCGCGTCTCCAGGCAACATCGGTGCGTGTGGGCGCGGCGGCGATGCGCAACAATGCATCGGCGGCGAATTCGGGAGGCAGCGCGCGGGCGCGATCGGCCAGATCCGCCAGCGGAGATCGTTCTGTCGCGGCGGATGCAACTGCCGCCATGGACAACCATACGAAACAGCGGAACAAGACCATGCGTGAAAAAATAGGTTGGCAGGCGAAAGCGCCTGCCCCACCTGCCTGCAAAGCCTTCGGCAGCGGGGTGGGACAGACGCTTTCGTCTGTCAAGCAGTTCTCGGCCTCGCTCCGCATGCCGCTACGACTTGAGCGTCATGCTCTCCGGATCCCAGTTGCAGACCCTCTGCTCGAAGTAGCTGACGTTGGAGAGCAGCGCCGGCCCAGCCGCCCGGAATCCGAATACGGGATCTTCCACGACGGGCTTGCGGCTGCGCACCGCCGCGATGAAATTGCGGTGATGATCCAGGTGATCGCTGTAGCCGTGCGGCGGCACGTACTTGTCTTCCTGCAACGGCCGCATGCTGTCGGCATTGGGAACCTGCGGCGGATACTGCTTCTTGTACTCCTTCAGAAACGCTTCTTGGACGGCCTTCGGGAACGTCTCGATGGTGTAGCCCGGTTCGGTTTCACGCGGCGTCTTGGAAATGGTCACGCCGCCCGAGATCGTCAAAATGCCCTCGGATCCCACGAAGCGGAATCCGGAAGTCTCCCCAGCCCCCGAAACGAAATTCACGCGCAGCGCGAGGTTGAAGGCGGGGTGGCGATCGGTGGCGGGGTAATCGTATAGGCCCAGAAACACGTCGGGCACGTCGCGGCCATCTTTCCAGAAACGCAGACCGCCCGTGGCGAACACTCGTGTAGGCCCTATCGCGCCGGTGACAAAATGCATGCCGCTGAACAGGTGCACGAAGAGATCGCCGGCCACTCCCGTGCCGTAATCGCGATAATTGCGCCAGCGGAAGAGGCGCACCGGCTCGAAGGGCACTTTGGGCGCGCGTCCCAGGAAAGTGTTCCAGTCGATGTTCTCCGGCGTGGCGTCCGGCGGGATGGAATACTGCCACGCGCCGATCGCGGAGTTGCGGTCCCACCACGCTTCCACCATGTTCAACTCGCCGATGGCGCCGGACTGCAGCATCTCCTGCGCTTTCTTGTAGACGATCGAGCTGACGCGCTGGCTGCCCACCTGCATGATGCGGCCGGTCTTCTTTTGCGTTTCGACCACCGCGCGCCCATCGTCCACGGCCTGCACCATGGGTTTTTCGCAGTACACATCCTTGCCGGCGTTCATGGCGTCGATGGAGATCTTGGCGTGCCAGTGGTCGGGCGTGGCGATCAGCACCGCGTCGATGTCACGGCGCTCCAGCACCGCGCGGTAATCGCGGGTAGTGAAGAGCTGATTGCCCCAGCGCTCTTTGGCGCGCGTCAGGCGTCCCTCGTAAATGTCGGAGACCGCCACCAACTCGACACCCGGCACTTCTTGCGACGATTCCGCATCGCCCGTGCCCATGCCGCCGGCCCCGATAAGGGCCACGCGGATGCGGTCGTTGGGGGATATCTTCTTTTCCGGCGGGTCCTGCGCGGCTAAGCCGGAGGCCGCCAGGCCCGCGACAGTGGATGCTTGTAGAAAATGACGTCTGGTGGACATAGTGGATACTTTCGGAGGTCCCGCGCTCAGCGGCTAAGCCGCGTTCAAAAGCAAGCAGGAGCCTCTTCCAGATCCATTGTACCCGGTACGAGGTCGAGCGCCATCCCCAGTTCCTTGAGCTTCGCTTCGAGTGCGGCGAGTTCACCGGCGTCCCATCCGGCGAGTTTCGGCAGCAAGGCCTTCGTGCGCGTATACACGGCTTCGGCCTGCGCGCGAAAGACGGATTGCTTGTTCGCCGCGACGTTCGCCAGCGCCAGGGCGCGGTCCAGCTCCGTGCCGATGATCCGGGACAGATCGCGGTCTGTCTTACCGCGAAGCTCCGCGAGTTTGGAGAATTCCACGATGGCGCCCATGCTGGTGCTCATCCATTAGACGGATCAGGAGGGCAAATCGTTCACGCGCAGACGTGCGTTTTCAAACCCCGTGGCGCAAGCTTCAGCTTGCCGCGGCGAACTTCAGTTCGCCGTGCATACGGAAATGGACCTAGCGGAAATCCAGGACGCTATTGACACGCTGCCCACTGAGCAGCAAACCGTCCTTCTGGACTGGCTTGCCGAGCGCGATCGCCGCCAATGGGACGCCCAGATTGAGCGCGATTTCTCACCCGGTGGTGCGGGCATGGATCACCTCGACCGGGTCAAGGCACGGGTCCGGAGCGGTGAATCCGCACCAAATGAGTAAGGGCCGATAGATACCGGTGAGTTTCCGGTCTTTCGCTCTGCCTGAATTTTGGAAATGCTACGACTCGCTGCAGGCGAGCGTCCGAGCCTTGGCCGACCCAAGTTCGCCCTATTCGAAGCGGACCCGTTTCACCGGTCGCTGGCGCTGAAGCAGAAGGGCGAAGTCTGGACGGCCGATGTTGGTCGCTCCTACCGTGCCATCGCGTATCGGGAAGGCGACAACGTTCGTTGGTTCTGATTCTTCGCCTACCGGACACACGCGGCAGGAAGAACGCTTAGACCCAATACTGTTCACTTAACAAACATAATAATGCTATCCTGTTTCAGGGGCCAGAGGCCTCCCATGGAGGTCTCCTATGAACGTTACCGCCGTGGATTCGACCACACTGGCGACGGTTGTTT
>JBEKUO010000647.1:0-4419 GCA_049514955.1 Bryobacteraceae bacterium
GGTGGCCACCAACGCCGGCCAGATCAAGACCGGCTCGGCCAGCCGCACCGACCGCATCGCCAAGTACAACCAGTTGCTGCGCATCGAGGAGCGGCTGGGCGATGCCGCACAGTTCGCCGGCCGGAAAGCGTTTCGCCGCTAGGAGAACGCCGGTGCATAAACTCGTATTGCTCCGCCACGGCGAAAGCGACTGGAACAAGGAGAATCGCTTCACCGGCTGGACCGACGTAGATCTTTCCGAGAAGGGCCGCCAGGAAGCCAAGGAAGGCGGTGTCGCCTTGAAGGCCGCAGGCTACGTCTTCGACGTGGCCTATACCTCGCTGCTCAAGCGCGCCATTCGCACTCTTTGGATCGCGCTCGACGAACTCGACCAGATGTGGATTCCGGTGCACCGTAGCTGGCGTTTGAATGAGCGCCACTACGGAGCGCTGCAGGGTCTGAACAAATCCGAGACGGCGGCCAAGTTCGGCGAGGCACAGGTGAAGATCTGGCGGCGCAGCTACGATGTGCCGCCGCCCGCGCTGACTCCGGATGACGAGCGCTATCCCGGCCGCGACCCGCGCTACCGCGACCTGAGCGCCCAGGAGCTGCCGCTCACGGAGTGCCTCAAAGACACCGTGAACCGCTTTCTGCCCTATTGGCACGCCACCATCGCGCCCGCCGTGCGCGCGGGCCAGCGCGTGCTCATCGCCGCGCATGGCAACAGCCTCCGCGCGCTGGTCAAATATCTGGACAATGTTTCCGAAGAGGCCATCGTGGGGTTGAACATTCCCACTGGAATGCCGCTGGTCTACGAGCTCGGCGACGATTTAAAGCCGTTGCGCAGTTTCTATCTCGGCGATCCGGCGAAAGTGAAGGCGGCCATGGAGGCGGTCGCCGCGCAGGGGAGGAAGAAGTAGCAGAAGGGTCGTTACTGCGCGGCCGCGAGACGGTCGACGAACCCCTGGTGATCCTCCGAAGCGAGGCCCGCGTTCAGCGCCGCCAACATCTTCGCGTCGTCCTCGGCCCAGAAGGCCGCGATGTCGAGCCACAGTCCTGGAAAGACCAGCGAACGGACGATGCCATCCGGAGGGAGCGTTTGGCCCACGTACGCGCCGTTTTCCAGCACGCGCCAGACCATACGCGGTCCAAAACGCTCCACGGTGATGTATTCCCGCACCCCGGCCCTTTCGTAGAGCGCCAATTTGGGCCCAAAATCGACCTCGGTGGATGTCAGGCAGATTTCGACCGCCAGCTCAGGAGCCCCGGCGCCCAATGGTCCTCGGTTGCTGGACTGTCCGCCGTGCGATGGCAAGATGCGCAGATACGCGTCGGGCTGCGGCGCGCTGCCCAACATCACCCATGTGCTGTTGCTCCCGCCTTTGCATCCGGGCGTCGCATGCGCATACTGCGCGAGCCACCAGTGAATCTGAAAATCGAGGCTTCCGTGTTCGAGGCTAACGGGTGAAGGCACGTAGACCACTCCATCGATGAGCTCCGCGTGCTTCAAGTCCGGGAGTTCTTCCCAGCGGCGCAGGAACTCATCCACGGTCAACCGCTCGCCCGTTACCAGTCCCGGCGTTCTCACCACAGGAGAGAGCATGACGGCGTTACTCCTATTCCGAGTGTACCTGTTATACGCTGGCGGCGCAGTAATGTGAGACCCGGCAGCAATAAAGCAGCGGGGCGCTGGGACGGTGGCATGGCCGGGGGGGGTAGCGGACCCGGACCTCAGTGCATGTGGCTACGTCTTCTTGGGGCTGCGGACAAAGCCGATGGCTCGGGTAGTTGGCGGGTTCTTGAGTTTCTGAACGTCTTGGACCACCGAGACCAGGATAGAGGTGTGCTGCTGCTGGGTGCGCGCCTGTTGTTTTTGAGTGGCTTCAATCTGTTCGATTTTGACCGCCAAGTCTTTGTGGGTGGCCAGCAGTTCGCGGAGCTTGACGAAAGCCCGAACGATAAGGATGCTCATGGATACGGCTCGCCTGCTGTTGAGCACCGATGAGAGCATGGCCACGCCGTGCTCGGTGAAGACATACGGCAGGGTACGCCGGCCGCCACGGCCCTCCGGCTTTGATATTCCAATTTGGAATTTCAAAGGTTCGACCTCCTCAGGGGAGAGCTGAAACATGAAGTCTTCAGGGAAGCGGCGGGGGTTGCGCTTCACGGCTTTGTTGAGGTTGAACGTTTCGACTTGGTAGATCTCCGCCAGGTCGCTATCGAGCATGACCTTCTGGCCACGGATGAAGTAGATTCTGCGTTCAATCAGTTCAGAAGGAACGGGGAGATTGCCGGCGGAAGTGGGTTTCTTTGGCATTCGATGCCTTTCGGAGAGATTGAGACCTTACGGAAGGTAGTAGCTGAAGTTCCGAAATTTCTTAGCCCTTCCAAAGTCGAATGAACCATTTCTTTCAGAAACGACTCCGGAATCCTACCCCACCCCTACCACCGCCCCACCCACCGGCTGCTCCCCCACGGGGATCATGGTGAATAGTGGCGGAGGGTCCTGGCGGTGCCGCCGTGCGGTGAACGAAGCAATCTGGATCACCGCCATGTCCCCCGAGCGGCGGTTCAAGACCAGCGCGTACCGCTCGTCCGGCGTGATCAGAATGCGCCGCGGTTCCTGGCCCACCGCCACCACCGCCACCAGCTTGCGCGTGTCGATATCCAGCACTGTGATGCTTCCCGATGACGGGTTGGCCACGAACAGATACGGGGGATTGGCGGTGACCGCCATGCCATCAGGCCCTCGCCCGGCCAGGATCGTCTCCCCCACTTCGGTCCGATACGGAAACACGATCGCCACGGCATCCATGCCAGGGCCGGTAACAAACATCTGGCCGCCGTCGGAGTTGAAACAGAAGTTCGCAGGTTCCACCGGCAGCGGCAGCCGCACCACGGTCCGGCCGCTCGCGGCGTCGAAGATGGTCAGGCTGCGATCCGCGCGGCTTCCCGCCATCACCTGCTTGCCGTCGGACTGGAAGCGCACCAGGGACGGCTCCGGCCCGGCGGCGGCCAGGTGCTCCATTGCCCCCCTATCGAGCCGTAACAGCGCCAACTGGCGCTCCGGGCCAAATCCGATGGCCGCGCGCCCGTCTTTGCTCAGATCGAAATCCTCGGCAGTGGCCGGCAACCGGATCGACTGAACGGCCCGCAGCCGGTCGCGGTCGAGCCGCACCAGCGCGCGCGCCTGCAACACCCATAACGCCTCCCCGTCCGGAGACAGCCGCATCGAAATCGCGGGGGCGCCCAAGCGCACCGTTCGGGCGACTTTCAGGGTGGCGGCGTCGATCTCGCATACCGCACCGCTCTCGGCTATCAAAACATACACCGCGGGCCGTACCGGATGCGGAATCACCGTGTCCGGAGCGCCTTCCATCCCGATCCGCTTCGCCAGCGTGAACGTGTTTAGATCCACCACCGCCACCGCGCGGCCGCCCGCAGTGGCGACGAATGCATACCCCGGAAATCCGCGGCCTTTGCGGCGGCTGCAGCCAAAGGCCGCCGCCGTCCCCACCAGCAACGTGCGCCGGCTGATCGAATCCCCCCCATGCGGAACTGGCGCGGCAACGGGGTCGGCAGGCGAAAGCGCCTGCCCCACAGGTTTAGCGCCGTCACCCTGCGTGAAGTATGCTAGCATCTATATGGACTTTCTCCTCGACGACAGAGTTGACGTCCTTTCTGCCTGATACCGAACATCTGTAATGAATCTACGCTCTCTTTTTAGTCTATTCTCATCGGACCTCGCCATCGACCTGGGGACCGCCAACACCCTGGTATTCGCCAAGGGCAAGGGCATCGTGGTCAACGAACCCTCCATTGTGGCCCTCAACAAGAACACGGGTGAAGTGGAGGCCGTGGGCAAGGAAGCCAAGGAGATGCTGGGCCGCACGCCCGGCAATATCGTCGCCATCAAGCCCATGAAGGACGGAGTGATCGCGGACTTCAAGGTCACCGAGCGCATGCTGAATTACTTCATCCAGAAGGCGCACGGCCGCAAAGTGCTTGTGCATCCGCGCATCGTTATCGGCGTACCCAGCGAGATCACCCAGGTCGAAAAACGCGCGGTCATGGACTCCGCCTATCGCGCCAAGGCCAGCGAGGTGCACCTGGTGGAACAGGCCATGGTGGCGGCCATCGGCGCAGGCCTCCCGATTACGGAGCCTTCGGGAAACATGGTAGTGGATATCGGCGGCGGCACCACCGACGTGGCGGTCATCTCTCTGTCTGGCATCGTCTATTCGCGCTCGGTCCGCGTGGCCGGTAATGAGATGGACGACGCCGTCATGCAGTACCTGAAACGCAAGTACAACCTGCTGATCGGAGAGCGCACCGCCGAAGCCATCAAGATGGAGATCGGCTCGGCCTATCCATTGGACAAGCCCCTCACAATGGAAATCAAGGGCCGTAACCTGATCGAAGGCGTCCCTAAGACGTTGA
>JBEKUO010000648.1:0-4399 GCA_049514955.1 Bryobacteraceae bacterium
GAACAACGCTGCGACTGCCTACGAACTCGACGCCACCGGTCTACGCGTGCTTCTTGTGGTGCGTCGATTTTTCATGGGCGTGCTTCGACGCCGCATAAGCTATCACCGAATGGCTGTAGGCCTCGGCCGATTCACGGTCGGTCGCGTCACGGTATCCGTTGTCGTACTGGTCCGCGATGGCGCGGTGACTTTTTGCCGCCCTTTCGTGTAGCTCCGCTGCGGCAAGGTGTTCCTCTTTTGGCATGTTCTTGCGCCTCCCATACGATGGGCAAGAAACAGAGGGCACGTTTAGTTCCACTCGAAATCGGACTGTCACCGAGCACTGCTGTTGTTACAAGGACGCTGCTGGCCATCATTGAAAGCCTTCTATTTCACCCCTCCCCCGCGGTGGGTCCTTCCCAAACCCCGCACGCTCTATCATTGGCTGCCCCATACGGCACGCCCATCGCTATGCCAGCATACCGGTAGCCCTGCCCGTGAACTCCGCCTAACCCATTTAAACCTGGCCGTTTAGGCTTTGATTGTTCAGCGGCAAGGCACCACCCCAGCCCACTTTTGTAACGCAAGAGATGGTCCACCACTTGCTAGTCTGTGAGTTCCCTAGCCTTTGCGATTGCCGGAGCTGGAACGGGGGCGTTCATGGAAGGATCAAGGAGGCAAAGAATGTCTGTACCCCAAAGCGAACGACACCGCACAGGACGCGTCGGCTGGCTACGCGCGGCAGTTTTAGGAGCGAACGACGGGATCCTCTCGACGGCGAGCCTGGTGCTCGGTGTCGCCGCCGCGCATGGGACTCACAGCAACGTAGTGGTCGCGGGAGCCGCCGGCCTGGTCGCTGGCGCGATGTCGATGGCCGCAGGTGAATACGTGTCTGTGCACTCACAGGCGGACGTCGAACAGGCCGACCTCAACCTTGAACGCACGGAACTCAAAGAAAACGACAAGGGTGAGCACCAGGAACTGGCGGCGATCTACGTCGCTCGCGGGCTCGATCGTTCGCTCGCCAATCAGGTCGCCCAACAGTTGATGGCCCATGACGCGCTGGGCGCGCATGCCCGCGATGAACTCGGTATCTCCAAGACTTTCCGCGCGCGTCCGATGCAGGCTGCGCTGGCCTCGGCCGCCAGCTTCGCTGTCGGGGCAGCCATGCCTTTGCTGGTCGCTGCAATAGTCCCGGTATCGAGTCTCATCTACCTCGTTTCTGGAAGCTCCCTGCTTTTCCTCGCGCTTCTCGGAGGGTTGGCCGCGCATGCTGGCGGCGCAGGCGTCGCGGTAGGCGCACTGCGCGTCACGTTCTGGGGTGCTCTCGCCATGGCGCTCACCGCGGGCGTTGGGGCACTGTTTGGAACCGCTACCACGGGGACCTGAAAATCGCCGAGAGCCGGAGCCTCGCAGGTAAACTAATGCACGTTTAGTGCAGGGTTTGCAGGTACCCCGTAGCCGCTCTATTGGCGCGTTACGTGTTTGCATACGGCCACGCACGTGCATTGCTAACGCTCGGAGAGTGGTGAAAAATATGATTCAACCGGGAAAGACACATCGCACCTTACTTGCGCTCATGCTTTATTCCGCATGCGCAATGAGCGCCTATGGCCGGTCCTCTTCTTCGCTCCGTTCATTGACAGGACAAAGAGGTGAAACTATGTCATTCCTGGCGTGGATAGTCCTCGGCCTGATTGCGGGGTTCATCGGCAGCAAGCTTGTAAACAGGAGAGGTGAGGGCATCCTGCTCGACGTTCTGTTAGGTGTCGTCGGCGCTTTTGCCGGTGGCTGGCTGTTTCACATCTTTGGAGCCTCCGGCGTAAGTGGACTCAACCTCTACAGTCTTTTTGTGGCGGTTATCGGGTCAGTAGTTTTTCTGGTTGTCTATCACGCCTTTAGACGGCGAAGAGCTTGGTAGTGCACTTGGATTGGATCGCAGTTTAGTAGCAAGAAAAGGAGAACGGTTTTATGGTTTCCAAACGATTGATCGGATTTGTTTTTGCAGGCGCCCTGGCCTTCAGCGCCGCGGCGGCCGATGTTGTAGTTCGCGTCGCGCCACCCGCGGCGGTAGTCGAAACCCGGGGAGTGGCGCCCGGCCCCGGCTATGTGTGGATTGGCGGGTACCATCGCTGGGATGGCAATGCTTACGCCTGGAACGCGGGAAGGTGGGAACAGCCGCCACGGGCGAATGCCCGCTGGGTAGCGCATCGCTGGGTTCACCGCAGGGGCGGCTACGTATTGGTTGAAGGTCGCTGGCGCTAGGTCCGATCCACGCAAACTCAAATCGGCCGGGTTTTGTGGCGGCGGATGCCAGCGCCGCCAGCCCGGCTTTTTCCGAACACAAACTCCAGGCGGCAACAATGATTCGGTTTCTAGTCGCGGCGATGCTACTCTGCCCGGCGCTCGGCTATGCGCAATCGGGGCCGCAGCCGCCATGCGGTGAGGAACCCGTTCCGCCCTATCCCGGTCTGGATCATGCGCCCATCGTGAAGTTCTGGAGCGCGTCCGATTTCGGCAGCGACTGGAAACCGCCCGCGTGTACCGGTTGGTCGGAGGTGGGCTTTTCCTCGTTGATCGCCACAGTCGCGCGTTTTCGTTACGCCTCGGGAGCTGCGGGCTTGCTCCGCCACATCGGCGCGATATCAGATCTCGCGGGCATGCGCTACTGGTCGACCACTCACCAGCACTGGGAGACATTGATAGTGAACGCTCACGCCTTAACGGGCCCGCAGCCAGCTCAAGGCCGCCAAGACTTCACGCCCAATGAGATGAAGGCAGGCAAGGTACTCTACCTGCAGCAGGCCGATAACCTTTCCGGCACTGCCATCTACCGAATGCAAATTATACAGGCTTCGGCGAACCGGCTTGTCTTCGAGGTTGAGAATGTCAGTATCATGCGCCATTTCCCTGTGACACTTTTCCATCCGGGTGAGATGCAGTCGATCTACTTTCTGGATCGCGAATCGGCTAACGTCTGGCGCTACTACAGCATCGTGCGCACCGGACGGAACGCGAGCCGGCTGGCTACCGGACATGCGTCTTCCTCGATCAACCGGGCCGTGGCATTCTATCGCTCGCTGGTTGGAATTCCCACCGACCAGGAGCCTCCGGCGGCGCGATGAAGGCAAACCCTAAACCGGCGGACGTTCGTCAAGATCGAGTACGTCATACCTTTTTGCTACTCGGTAGCTTTCGCTCCCGCCTCCATCAAGGGGTTTGGCGCGTCGTGAAGACATCTCGGAGAATCCGTGGCAGCCGCCTCGGCAGACTACCCTGGCGGCGTGGCGCCGTTCGGGTTCTTGTTTGCACGGCAATCGTCGCGGCCACCCTGGTTGCAGGCGGAATCCAATACATCTACTTCGATCGAACTAACCTCCCTGACCTGGAGGCATTCAACCGGTTTGAACTTCCCACCATCGGCCACGTCTACGATCTCAACGGCCGGCCACTCATTGAAATGGCCTCGGAATACCGCCAGATCACCCGGTATGCGGACATCCCGCCCATTGTCCGCGGCGCGATCCTCGCCGCCGAAGATAAGAACTTCTTCTCCCACAGCGGAGTCGACTACACCGGATTCGCTCGCGTACTTTACAAACTCAAGATTCTGAATCTGATGGGGCGCCTGACGCATATGGGACGGCGGGACGCGGCCAACAGTTCGGCGATCTTCCCGCAGGGTGGATCGACCATTACCCAACAGCTCGTGCGCGGCTATTTCCTTAAAACCATGACGGCTCAAGAAAACAGCGATCAACTCCGGCACAGCCAGGTTTTGGCTCGCGCACTGTCGCGCGTGATCGGCGCGCGGATGGTCAACATGCTGTTTCGGAAGCTGGAGGAGATCCGGCTATCGTTGTGGGTCGAAGGAGAGATGCAGGAACGCTTCGGCTCGAAGCGTCGCGCTAAGGAAGAACTTCTGGCCCGATACGCCAGCCTGATTTATATGGGGAACGGTCAGTACGGGTTTGCGAGGGGAGCGGAATATTATTTTGGCCGGCCCCTCGCCGCGTTCACCGAAGCCGATGCGGACAAGGCAGCGCTGTTGGCAGGCACAGTAAAATCGGCTCGTTATTACGCGCCCAATGCCAGCCAAACGCAACGCGTCCTGGAGCGTAGGAATCAAATACTAACGCTTATGGCGGCGCGCGGTTTCATCTCTCCTGAACGAGCCAGGGAAGCCCGGCAGCGCCCGATCGAGACAGTCACGCCGCACAAGGACAAGACGGTCGCGGCGTCCGCGGTCGTGGGAAGTGTCCTGGAAGAGCTCAAAGGCCGCCGCGCCGATCTGAGCGAAAAAGACCTGTTGCAGGGACATATCCAGGTCTACTCGACCGTGGATGCCCGGTTGCAGCAAATTGCGAACCAGGCGCTGGAGCACGGTCTTTCGCTGTACGAGAAGCGGCACCCTCGCGCC
>JBEKUO010000649.1:0-4379 GCA_049514955.1 Bryobacteraceae bacterium
CCGACAACGAGGCTGACCTGAATGCCCGCGGAGCGCGCGGCCGGTAACCCAAACTTCTCCGAGCTCGTGCAGCAGCAGGTGGCGCTGCTCTCGCGCAGGGGCTGGTACCACAGCATCGAGCTGCCGGACGGCCAGGTGATCCAGGGCATGATCGGCATCGATGCCTTGAAGGCGCGCCTGGCGTCCTTTCCGATCCCCGAGGATCTCACCGGCAAACGCGTCCTCGACGTGGGCGCGTGGACCGGCTGGTGCAGCTTCGAGATGGAACGCCGCGGCGCCCAGGTGCTGGCCGTCGATTGCGTGGAATTCGACGAGTTCCGCGAAGCGCATCGCATGATCGGTTCGAAGGTCGAGTACCGCATCCTGGACGTAGAAGAGTTGACCCCCGCCAGTGTGGGGCTCTTCGATTACGTGTTGTTTTTCGGCGTGCTCTACCATCTGCGGAATCCATTGCTGGGACTGGAGCGGATTTGCGCCATTACAAAGGACACGGCCTGTGTGGAATCGTTCGTCACCGACGACGGCGCCGCGCCCTGCACGCTGGAGTTCTACGAAACCGATGAGTTGGGCGGACAGATCGATAACTGGTTCGGCCCCAGCGTCAAGTGCCTCTCGGCGCTGTGCCGTTCGGCGGGATTCGCGCGCGCCGAACTGTTGTACGTGATGCCCGACCGGCGCGCCGGCGTCGTCTGCCGCCGCCGCTGGGAGCCGCCCGCGCCCCATCCCGCGGAGCCCGCGCCGCTGCTCTACTCCGCGGTGAACAATCGTACCAACGACATCTACTTGCATCCGGGCAAGGACGAATACATCTGCGTGTATTTCAGCAGCGACGTTCCGGATCTGACGCGCGATCGGCTGTGCGTGGAAATCGATGAGTATGGCGCGCCCGTCCTGGTGCTCGCCAATCTACGCCCGCGCGAATGGCAAGCCAACCTGCGCGTTCCGCCGGGCTTGGCAGCCGGACCGCATCTGGTGCGCTTGCGCACGGCGAACAGCCCGCATAGCAACGAATTTCGCATTCACATGCGGGCCCCGGGCGAACAGCCGGAGCCTCTCTCGCGGCGCGTGTCCGAGCCCGCGACAATCACCGAACCGGCGCCGGAGATCTACGAAGTCGGAAACGGCATGACGGAATCTGCCCTCTTCCATGGCCACCGGAATGAGTACGTGTGCTGCCGCTTCCGTACGGCGGAAGCCGGCTTGGACCGGGACAGCGTGATCCTGGAGATCGATGATTCGCCTCAGCCGGTGCTGTTCCTCACGGATCTTGGAGGCAACTCCTGGCAAACAAATTCCCGGCTCCCCACGGGTTTGGCGCCAGGCCCGCACAACTTGCGGGTCAGGACGCTCCAAAGCGTCTTCAGCAATTTCGCGGAGATCGTGTTTCTGCCTTCCAACGGATAGAACAAGAACGCCTCGCGGTGTTTTTTCCACAGGTAGTACACCCTCCCCTCCCGCTATGTGTATGAAAACCCTCCAAATAAAACTTGAGGAAAACAGCCCTGAAACCCAATTTTCATTTGACTGTAACGTGCCTGTGGGTGCATGATGAATTTGGTTCCAAGAGGTCTGAGGAACAGCAAGCCACTGGGCGCTTAGCGAGCCTGGAGCGATGATCTGGTGTCGGAACTAATAAAATAGAACCGGCAGTGGGGAGTGAGAGGCGATCGGGAGTGCTTGGAAGGTGAGCTTCCTGGCTCGGAATCGGGTTGAACGCTTTGATCCGGAAGGGAACGAAAAGCCCCGAAGGGGAGTGGAGATCCGAGGAAGGGTTGGGAGGGCCGGTCGGGAGTCAGGCAACGGGCTTTTGGTATTGATCTTGCGCGCACCGGGGCGAACCGGCGCGCGTGAGGGAATCGGAAGCCGAACGGGCAGGACAAACGATCGGTACGGTGTCGAAGGAGTAGGTCGGGAGCTTTGACCTCGAAATGGGGGCTCGGAGACGGGCAGTCGTTTCGGGAGAGTGAAAGGCCGCTTCGAGATACCGGCTTCAGCCAGGAAAGCTAGCAGGTGAGCCTGGAGGCATTGATCCGTTGCCTTCAAAAGAAGGTGGCGGGGAGCCGAAGGGACGAACGCCCGGCGATTCTGGCCGCAAAGCTCTGTGCCGTGCATGCCGGCGGGGAGTTTGGCTGTAACAAAGGTCACTTGGAACCATTTTTTTGTTAGACGCTACGCACAGTCCTACCCTGACGAGTTGGGTCGAATCGGCCAATCAACCCGGCGCCGATTTTCCGATTCAAAACCTGCCGTTCGGAGTCTTCACTGGTCCGAATGAGGGCCTACCCTCGATTGGCGTAGCCATCGGGGACCACATCCTGGATCTGCGCCGGTGCGCTAAGGCACGTCTGCTGGACGGCCTTCCGCCGGAGACGGTTTTCGCTTGTTCCGCGCTGGGCTTGAACCCTCTCATGGCCCTCGGGCGCGAGCACTGGTCGCCGCTGCGGAAACGGCTCAGCGAGTTGTTGCGATCCGGCAGCGGACATCAAGCCGCCGTCGAAACCTTACTGGCGCCGATGAGTGAGTCTGTCGCATTGCGGCCCGCCACCATTCACGATTACACCGATTTCTACGCATCCATCCACCATGCGACCAATGTGGGCCGGCTCTTCCGCCCCGACGCCCCTCTGTTGCCGAACTACAAATACGTGCCGATCGGGTATCACGGTCGCGCTTCATCGATCATCCCTAGCGGTATGGCTGTGCATCGCCCCAGCGGCCAGACTAAGGACGCCGCGGCAGAGGCGCCGGTCTTCGGACCGAGCCGCGCGCTGGATTACGAGGTAGAAGTGGGATTCTTCGCCGGTCCCGGCAACGAGTTGGGCCAACCGATCCCCATCGCCGAAGCGGAATCGCACATCTTCGGTTTGTGCCTGCTCAACGACTGGTCCGCCCGCGACATACAGTCCTGGGAATATCAGCCGTTGGGACCGTTCCTGGCGAAGAGCTTTGCCACCACGATCTCTCCCTGGGTCGTGACGATGGAAGCGCTGGCGCCGTTCCGCGTGCCTGCGTTCCAGCGGCCGGATGGCGATCCCGCCCCGCTCCCACACTTGAGCTTGCCGGAAGATCGGGAACGCGGCGGAATCGATCTCACGCTGGAGGTGCATATCGCGTCGCGCAAGCTGCGAGAGGCGGGCCTGCCGCCGATGCGCTTGAGCCGCGGCAATCTCCGGAACCTGTATTGGACGCTCGCCCAGTTGCTCACGCACCACGCCAGCAACGGCTGCAATCTGCGATCGGGGGATTTGCTGGCCAGCGGCACCGTGTCAGGGCCGCTGCCGGAAGAGCGCGGATGCCTGCTGGAGCTGACCCAGCGCGGCGCCGATCCGATCCGCTTGCCCACTGGCGAAGTCCGCAAGTTTCTCGAAGATGGCGACGAAGTGATTCTGCGCGGCTACTGTGAACGCGCTGGGTTCGCGCGCATCGGTTTCGGCGAGTGCCGCGGAACCATCACGCCAGCCACCCCAACTCCCGCAAATCCGCGATAGGTTCCTCGAACGAGCAGGAGCCAAAGCTGTGGGCAAAATCGCGGCGGGCGGATTGGACCCCGTTGGTGGAGACCGTCCGGTTACGCCAGCGCAGCTCATCCTCCAAGAACCTGAATGACTGCGGATCGGTGTCGTTCAATAGATCGATCACCGCGTCGCGCTCCGCGCCCTGCCAGGCGAATGCGGCGGCCGCGAACACATTCACGAAACCGTGCATCGTGGCGCGCGGACTCTCGGACGCGTAGGTCAGCGGGCCCAAAGAACGTATGGGATGGTGCAGTCCCGCCGTAGCTTTGAAAGGCAGGCGGCGAACTGCCGCCGTGCACAGGAAATCGGCCAGCAAGCTGGATGGCGGGATCTCTTCGGGCGTCAAACCTCCGGTGCGCACCTTGCCGAAGGCTCCCTGGATCGCATCAAGCGGCGCCTCACAATAGGTCGGCAATGAAAGCCTGCGCGGGAGTTTGGTCTCAAGCGTCTCCACCTGCGCGGGCAGCGGGCCGGGCTCGTCGTCGACCAGCAGAGTCACGCGCCAGCCCTCGCGAAGCTGAGCTTCCGCCAGTTTTGCGGCGGGCAGCACAACGCGGTTGAGCATCCAGCTCTCAGGCGACACGAGGTAGCTTTGGTATTTTTCTAAGACCGCGGCAAGCGGCAGACCCGCTGGCGGATAGAGTCCCGCGTAATCGATCAGGCGGGAGAGCAGCCCACGCAGCGAGTTGGGAATGTGTGCCATCATTTCAACATAAACGCAAAGGAGGCCGTAATGCGCATGAACCGCCGCAATCTGCTGCTTGGTCTGGCCGTGGCTGGACTGGAACTGGAGGCCGATGAACCGCCGCACGAGTCGCTCTACATTCCGAAGCCCCAGCTCGTCGCGGACCGCCAGTTCCTGCA
>JBEKUO010000650.1:0-8595 GCA_049514955.1 Bryobacteraceae bacterium
TAGTTCGTGAGCGCCTCCAACGCCTGTGTTGGAATTCTCTCGACTTTCCGGTCCATACGCTGCGCGTGTTTTTGGACAAAGTAGCGAGTGAGCAGCGGGATGTCCTCGCGCCGCTCCCGCAAGGGAGGAACGTTCAGCGGGAAGACGTGCAATCGGTAGTACAGATCCGCCCGGAACCTGTTCTCATCGACCATCGCCTTCAAGTCCCGATTGGTTGCCGCGACGAAGCGGACATCCGTCCGGATCGTGCGATTGCCACCCACACGCTCGAATTCCTGGTCCTGGATCGCGCGGAGCAGCTTCGGCTGGAGTTCGAGCGGCATTTCGCCGATCTCGTCGAGAAAGAGCGTGCCTTGATGTGCCAGTTCGAAGCGTCCGATCTTTTGCGCCACTGCTCCGGTGAACGAGCCCTTCTCGTGCCCGAATAGCTCGCTCTCGAGCAGGCTGCCGGGGATCGCCGCGCAATTCACTTTGACGAAGCTACCCTTGCTGCGGCTGCTTAACTCGTGAATGGCCCGGGCCACGAGCTCCTTTCCCGTGCCTGTTTCCCCAAGTATCAGAACGGTTGCATCGGTGGGCGCAACTATCTGAACGCCTTTCAAAACAGACTGAAAAGCCGACCCTTCACCAACCATGTTGCCGTTGTTGTAGTCCAGCCGGATCTCGTCCTCCAGATAGAGCTTCTCGGTGGCCAGCCGCTCCTTTATCTCCCGGAGTTGCCGGTACGACAAGGCGTTTTCCAGTGCGATGGCAATTTGTCTTGCCACCTGCACCAGAAACTCGACGTCTTCATCCGTCCAAACATGACGCTTGGTTCTGGCGATTTCGAGCGTCCCCAGCGTGCCATTGCCGGTGACTAGCGGAATCGAGCAGGCGGACTTGCAGCCCAACGCCACGAACCGGCGGTATTCCGGAGAGGGGTAGTGAGCCAGATCTACATCGGGCACGACCACAGGCTTGCCGGTTGCGAGCGCCTTCGCCGATGGCATCCCCTCCGGGTCAACGTGCCCCGGCGCCTTGTCGAAAAGCTGGGCCCCGGTGAAATGAAGATCGACCATCTCCAGGCCTCCGGTCTCGTCACGTAACATCAGCACCGAGAACTCGTGTGGGATTACTCTTGAGAGCTGCGCGGATATGGCAGAGACCAGCTCGTCTGGGGACAGCTTCGACACGAGCGCGTTCGTGATGTCGAACAGCGTTCGCAGCCGGTCCCGCTCTCGGATTGCTGCCTGTCTCGCGAGGAACGATTCCACTGCAACGGCGAACTCGCCTGCCACTCGCTCGAGGAATGTCAGTTCGGCAGGACTAAGATCGATAGCCGCTACGGAGCTAAAGCCGAACGCGCCGAGCCGGTTATCACCGGCAGTGAGGGGTACGAGCACCGTTGTGCCGATCCCGAGGTCCCGAGCGAGTCGTACGGCCTCTGGCCAGCGAGTTTCCGACTGGAAACGTGAGATTACGAGCGGCTGCTGGTTCAGCCATACCCAGCCCGCCGGATCCTCGTCGACCGGCAGCCGAAGACTCGGGATAACGGGATTGCCAGGCGCATTCAGAATGTGCCCCTGCATCTCTTTGCTGGTCGGATCGTGCAGGCTTAGCCCGACATGATCAAAGCTGACGATCCGGCCGAGAGACTCGGCTACGCCCGAAAGCAGACTACTCAGGTCAGCGCGGCCGGCGATTGAACGCGAGAGCGCGATAACAGCCTCGTTAATGTCGGTGGAGGATGCCTCCACAGCCCCGATCATAATTAGTTTGTCTCCTGCTTCGGGGTGGCAACGCCCTTGCCAAAGGTCTGGCCGACTGCCTTCAAGCACTTACACGCATCCGCTGGCTTTTTTGGGCAGGTGCCGAAGTCATCTGCCGAGACGAGTCGGCACTCCGAGCCCGGCTCAGCAGTGCCCTAAATCGCCAAAAATAGCGGCTGCGCGCACTAGGTCAAGACTTCTTCCAGGGTTGGCTTTGAAGTACAGCCGGCGGTTTTTCGATCGTCGATAAAACTAAGCAGAAGCCAATCAATGCACTGATAGACCAGACAACCCACATTCGCGTATCCTCACTATCAAATCAGTGCACATTATGTTCCTGCGGAAGTCCTGGATTCTATTGGCACGAGCACACCGCCACTTCGTCTCCTGCCGCGGAAGTGCCGGATTTTCGTCCCTCGCGCCGAGCGCGGCCGGCCGTTTAGAATATTCTGCAGCACTGATTTCGAGCCACGACCGCCAAGGAGTGGTTGCCAAGTGTCCAAGAGATAGCTGGGAAAAAGATGTGAGGACAACGATTCGCTTCCACTCGACTCTGGACTTTGAAGATTGACGGGTAGACAAACGGCCCGGCCGGAGGCCCGCAGATCCAGGGTGTCTGATCTCGAAGGCCTCGGTTTCGATGTCCAACTATTCCTTGGGCGCGGCACTGGCTCTTACCATGGCTGGGGGATAGTTGCTGAACAGCTTGGCCATGGCTTTCTCGAGGTTGCGATAGTTCTTGTCGGGATCCTTTTTTATGTCGAGAGTCTTGGCCGCGGAGCCGCGCCAGACGAGTTCTCCAGCATCCGGGTCGAACATCCCAATAACCAACTTGCCGATTTCGAAGCTCGAAGTCGTTACCCGCGTGTCGCCCAAGCTGCCCCACCAGCGCGGACCACCCCAACTCAAACTATCAAACTGCTTCTCCTCTGAAATCGATGCCTGATAGCCGACGTATAAATCGCCGCCGGCCTCGACACGCCGCAGACCCTTGCCGGCAAGTTGCTCATCCACAGCACGCTTTATGTCCTGATCCAGGATCTGGTCGCCGGGCACCACTGGTTTGTAATCGATCCATTGGTATGTTTTGTAGGCGTTGAAGTTTGCCGAACGGTTGTAGTCAAATTGCACCTCCTGTGCGAAGGCGGCTACGCCCAGATACACGAGCGCTGTAAGATTCATGAGTTTCATTTATTGTTCTCCTTTAAGCGTGCTTCGGTACACGCCCTGATCGGATGCACGCCGGTTTCCAGGCCATTCTTCTCTCATATAAAGGAGTTACTCGCCAAACGAGAGCCGAGTTTCGGCTCGTGCCATATTAAGAGCCGAACATAGTACGCGGATCCCCCGGCAGCCGGTGTGTTCCCGTAGTCGCTGCATCAACTCTCAGTTCATCGCGTTGCCTTTGCCGTTCGATCCGCACTGGAGTCTGATGGCCGTTGTTCCATTTCCCGTTCGATGTAAAGAAAGTGCCCGCTTCGCTCGATCTGTACGACCGCGGGCTTGCGGTCCGTCACCTCTTGAATCGCCCCGCGCAATCCCTGTACGTCTTGGATCGGCACACCATTCAACGAAACGATGACGTCCCCGATAGCCAGCCCTGGACCGGAAGGTTCATTGCTGGGGGTTGTCGCGACAACGTAGATACCCGTCTTTGACCGAAGACCGTTCAGCAGCGCAAGCGTAGCGTTTACGGTTTTTCCGAATATGCCCAACTCTGAAATGAGGCTCTCGCGCGGGTCGAGAGCAAGGTCTTTATAGGCCAGATCGTCTACCTCCACTGGCGGCACATGGAACTGAATCGTCTGCTGGCCGCGCAACACCGTCACGTCCACCGGAATAGCCGGATCGTGCAGATACATCATTGCGCTGTAATAAGGCAGTGCGGAAACCCCGGCGCCATCGACGGCGGTGACAATGTCCCGCGGCCGAAGTCCGGCAGACTCCGCTGGACTGCCAGGAAGAACATCGCAAATCATGATTCCATATCCTCGGCTGAGATCGAGTCCCTGCGCCAGCGCGGGCGTAACCGTCTGCATTAGAACGCCGACCAAGCTCTGCCGCACGAATCCGTGACTTCGCAGTTGTTCGTAGACATAGCGGACGACCGCGGCAGGGACCGCAAAGCCGAGACCTTGATTACGGCCGTTCTCGCCGAGCAGGAAGGTATTGATTCCTATCAGTTCGCCTTCGACGCCCAGCAGCGGGCCGCCACTGTTTCCGGGATTAATGGCTGCATCGGTCTGGATATAAAGCATCGGATAATCCGGATGCGGCTGCCTGCCGACGGCGCTGACGATTCCGATCGTCATCGTATTGTCGAGACCCTCGGGGCTACCGACAGCCAGCACAACCTGCCCCTGACGGGGACCCCTCGCGTTCTGGTCGAGCCGGATGGCCGGCAGCCCGGAGGTTTCTATCTTCAGGAGCGCAATGTCGGTTTCGCGATTTGTTCCCACCACCACCGCATCCAGCACTTCCCGCCTTCCCAGCGGTTCGCGGTTCGCGCCAACCACCACGGCATCCAATGCCGGCTGTTTTCCTACCGGTCCATCGCCTGCGTGGTCCGGTTTCGGTGTCAGCATCACGCGAATGCGACGGGCATTTCGTACCACAGCACACCAGCCCGTAACCTGCACCTGCACCACGGCCGGCGCTACCGTCGCGGCCAATCGCTCCAGCCCGTTGCTGAACTGGGCGAGCGCGTTCGTTCTTTCGTCGCCTGCAGCCCGCACGCATGCCGTCAGACAAAGAATCATCATTAATCGGTGCATGTTCCCTCCCCGCCGTATACGCTGTCTTCCCATCATCGATTCCCCGTGACGCGCGCCAGCTCCGCCGCCGCTACGCTGCGGTCGAATTCGGCCCGCAAAAGATCGGCCTGTGCGCTCAACATCGAGGCTTCCGAATCCAAGAATACGGAGCGATTCGCCGTCCCCGCCTCCGCCTCGTCGCTCGTCACGCGGCGGGCCTCGGTGGTCGCCGTGACCAACTGTCTCGCCGATTCGACGCCTGTTTCGGCCCGGTTCAACTTCCGAACGGCTTTCTCCACGTCGATGCGCACCCGATTGCGCAGCCGCGCGAGATTCTCCTCGGCCTGCGCCACCTCCGCCGTCCGTTCCATTACCTGCCCGCGGCGTTTGCCAAATTCGAAGAGGGTCCACGTCATGTGCACGCCAAACACGCCGTTATTGGCCGAGGAGAGGAAAGGCGCGCCATCCTGATAAACATGCTGTGCAAACGCGCTGACCTCGGGTATGTACTCGGCGCGGGCTGCCCGCACCCCCGCGTGCGCCTTTTCAAGTTGATGAACCGCGGCCTCGATCTCGGGATTCTTCGCGAGCGCCGCCCGCACGGCCAATTCGCTTTCCGGCGAGCCGTCCGAACCGGCGCCGTCCGGCTGCGAAAGGTCAAGTTCAGCATCCACGGGCAACCCGCAAAGATCCGCCAGCTCTTCTGTCATATCAGCGACGGCATCCTGCAACTGTCCATGCACGTGCTTCGCCTGTGCGATCTGCGCGCGCACTTCGGCAGCCTTCACCTCCAGCGCTACGCCCGTGTCAACCGCGTTGCGCGTTTCTGTAATGCGCAGTTCGGCGGCACGAATCTGGGCGTCCACCGCGTCACGCCGGCGTGCGGTGGCGAGAATGCCGTAGTACACCTGCTTCACTTTGAACGCGACGTCGTTTTCCGCCTGGCGCATGTCGGATCGGGCGACGGCCGCGTCCGCGCGGTTCACAGCCACTCCAGCGCGGGTTTTGAAATACTGCGTGATCGGCTGCGAGAGCGTTGTCGTGCTAAGGCCGAAATTAGGTTTGCCCTGGGACAGCGATACACCTGTACCCGGTATCGGCCCGATTTGCGGGTACACACCGATGGCGCCTTGCGCGATATCGATGTGTTGCTGCTCCGCAATATGCACGGCGTTTGTTTCGTTCGACAAAGACGGGAAGTAGCTAGCCCGCGCTCCGTGAACCCGCGCGTCCATCTCTCTCACCTTGTCGCCCGCAATCTTAACCATCGAGTTGTGTTGTGTGGCCAGCGATACGGCCTCATCGAGCGTCAGCTTGCGCGGTTGCGCGTGGGCGACGGCGCCGCATGTGATGGCCAGCAGCACCGCGGCTGCAATGGGCGCCATTTCCTTAATATCGTGATGATCGTGGCTCGGAAGTACCGGGCCGGGCCTGGAACCACGTTGGTGAATCAAAACGTACAGCACGGGAATTACGATAAGAGTGAAGAACATTGAACCTACCAATCCGAACGCAATTGCGCTCCCCAGCGGCGACCACATGCTGGAACCCGAAAGAATCATCGGCGTGACGCCGACCGCGGCGGCCATAGTGGTCAGGAAAATGGGCCGGAGCCGGCGCTCACCAGCTTCGATGGCGGCCTCCTCGGCGGGGACGCCCTCCTTCATTCGCTCGCGAATATAGTCCACCAAAATGATCGAATTCCTCACCACGACGCCTCCTAAACTGACGATTCCCAAGAATCCAGTGAACCCGAAGGGGTTGCCTGTAATGAGCAATCCGAGCGACGCCCCCAGCAAACCGAGCGGAATCGCCGTCATCACCACCAGCGGATCGACCACCGAACGGAACTGGAACATCAGAATGAGATAAATAGCGATGCTGCTGATGAGCAGCGCCTTTACCATTTCGGGAAAAGTGTCGTTCTGGTTTTCATACTCGCCCCCGTACCACACGCGATAGCCGGGCGGCAGCGGGAGTTTATCGGTTACCGGCCGGACCTGCTCCAGCACCTGGCTCGGCAGTTTGCCTCCCTGCGCCCACGAACGGATGCTCAGGGTGCGCACTCCATTGCGGCGGACGATGCGGCCCGGGTCCCATACCGGCGAGACCGTGGCGATACTGTCCAGTGGCACGCGCGCGCCTGTTACCGGCGACATCACGTAGGTATTGGCGACATCGTTGAAGCTTTGCCGCCGCGTCGGTTCCAGCCGCAAGGTGACCGCGACATCGCGCTCGCCTTCCCAATACGTTGTCACCGGCTGGCCTTCGAACCCGCCCGCAAGCACCTGCCCGATCGTGGCGTTGGTGAAACCCAGACGGTTGGCCACCTCTTCGCGCAGATTCACCTTCATCCGGTACGCGTCCTCGCGCCAGTCGCTGTGCACATCCAGCGAACCTGGAGCGTGCTGGAGGAGTTGAGACACCTCATCGCCCCAGTGACGCAAAATGCGCTCGTCATCGCCGGTAAGACGGACTTCGATCGCCGCCAGTTGGACCGGACCTTGTTGCAACTCACTCAGGAAGATGCGGGCTTCTGGAGCCGCCTGCGCCAGGACCGGGCGCAGCGATGTAACCAGCTTCGGCGTGACTTCCGCGGACGTGGTCGAAACCAGCAACTGTGCATAGTTCTTGTCTGGCAACTGCGGATTGACATTGTAGTAGAACCGCGGAAAGCTCGACCCGATGAAGGCGGTGAAGTTAGTCACCTCCTTATCCTGGCCCAGCACGGCTTCGATGCGCTTCACCGCGGCCTCCGTCGCTTCTACCTTCCAGCCTTCCGGAAGCCAGACGTCGATCACGAACTGGTCGCGCTCGGCGAACGGAAAGAATCGTTCCGGAACATGATGAAGCACCACCGCGCCGGTGACGACCGCCAGCACGCCGCATGCGATCGCGACGGTCTTCCGTCTCATTGCCACTACAATCACCCGGTTGTAGATCGCCTGCATAATTTCCAGCGGCGAGCGGCGTCGTTTCTTCTCCCCCACCGCTTCGGCATGATGGAGCCCTTGCCGGATGAAGAACTGACTCAACATGGGCGTCAGCAGCATGCCCACAATGAACGACGTCGAGAGCGCGATCGCCACCGTCAACGGCAGCGCGCGAATGAATTCGCCGGTGGCCCCGGATAGGATCAGGAACGGCAGGAAAGAACAGATGATCGTCAGGGTCGCCGTCAGCACGGGAATCGCAAGCTCACTCGCGCTACGCCATGCTGCCTCCGCTCGTTCCACGCCGTGATCCAGCAGCTCAATGTAGTTATCCGCGATCACGATAGCGTCGTCGACCACCATTCCAAGCACGACGATCAGCGCCGCAATTGATACCTGGTGCAGCTCGATGCCGAAAGCGTTGAGCAGCCCGAAGGTCGCCGAAATGGTCACCGGAATCGCCACCGCCGAAACCAGTGCCACCCGGAACGGCAGCAGCAGCATCGTGACCAGGATCACCGACGCGATGGCGATGCCGAACTCGCGGATAAAGTGCTTCACGCGGTCGGCGACGACGGTGGGCTGGTCCGCTACGAAATCGATCTTCAGGTCGGGCGGCAACAGCGGGCGCAAGCGATCCAGCGACGCGTGAAGCTCCTTGCCGAAGTCCACAATGTTGTTGCCTTCCTGCATCTCCACGGAGAGCAAAATCGCGCGCTCGCCTCTCGACCGCGCATATTGCGTCGGATCCTTATAAACGCGATCCACGTTCGCGAGGTCGCCGATGTAGACCGGCTGTCCCGAGCGCGTAACATCGATCATGACGCGCCTGATCTGCTCCTCACCCTCAAACGCGCCCGTTGTCTGGATGGGCGGTTTTCCGCGTTCGGTCGGCACCGCTCCGGCATAATGCACCATATTGCGGCCCTCGAGCGCTTTAATGACCTGGTCCGGGTTTACGGAATACTGCGCCAGACGGCTGAGGGAACTCGATACGTCAATTTCCTCCTTCTGCTCGCCGATGCGCTTGACCTTGGAGACAGACCGGATCCGGCGGACGGCCGACTCGATCCGCTCGGCGTAGTCTTTCAGCTCGCGGTAACCGTAGTGGTCGCTATGAATCGCCAGCAGTACCGCCACCGTGTCGCCGAAATCGTAATC
>JBEKUO010000651.1:0-4358 GCA_049514955.1 Bryobacteraceae bacterium
TCCACGCAGAAGTTCGACATCGTCGTGACGGACTTCAAGATGCCGCGCATGGATGGCATCGAGCTGATCCGGCGTATTCGCAGCTCCTCCGCCGATGCGCGGATCATTCTCCTGTCCGGCTTTGTGGAGCCCCTGGGTTTGACCGAGCAGACCACCGGCGCCGATGTGGTGATCGTGAAAAGCGCCGGCGAGGTCGGGCACTTGACACGCTCCGTCAAACGCCTGCTCAGCAAGCCGCCGGCGCGTAAGCCGCCGGTTTCCGCCGACGCGGCCGCCAAATCCCGGGCCAAAGCGTAGCTCGCCGATGTGGCGCACGCATCAGTCCCGTACGGATGTCTGGTGGCGCTCCGTGCTTCAAGCGTGCGCCACGTGTCCGGGTACACTGTAATTGTGCTCCGGTTCTGCCGCGCCTTTCTTCTCCTCACGCTGACGCTCGCCCTGCCGGCCGCCACCGCGCGCAAACCACCCCCGCCCAAACAGGCCCACCAGTCGGCATTCGTGCGGCGCTGGATGAAGGCCCTGACCCTGCGCGAGAAGGTCGCGCAGTTGGTCTTCATTCCGTTTCACGGTGCAGCCCCCAACACCCGATCGCGCGATTACCGCCAATTCCTGAAACTGGTCCGCGACACGCGCGTGGGAGGCATGGTGCTGGTGAATTGGAACCATGGCCGCGTAACGCAGAAAGCCCAGCCTTACGCCCTAGCGGCCTTCCTCAACCGTATGCAGAGGCTGGCGCGCGTGCCGATGCTGGTGGCCGGAGACTTCGAGCGCGGCGCCTCCATGCGGGTGGAGGGGACCACGGTGTTTCCTCATGCCATGGCCTTCGGCGCGGCCGGCGATCCCACGCTCACGCGTTTCGAGGGCCAGGTCACGGCTCGCGAGGCGCGCGCCGTCGGCGTCCAGTGGCTCTTCTTTCCCGTGGCCGACGTCAACAACAATCCCGATAACCCCATCATCAACATCCGCTCCTACGGCGAGGATCCCAAGCAGGTGTCGGCGCACGTGGCCGCGTTCATCGAAGGCACGCGCGCCGATCCGCACTATCGCGTACTCACGACCGCTAAGCATTTCCCGGGACACGGCGATACCGCCGTGGATACGCACCTGAACCTGGCCGTGATTGCCGCCAGCCGCGAGCGCCTCGATAGCGTGGAACTGCCGCCGTTCCGCGCGGCCATCCAGGCCGGCGTGGATTCCATCATGACCGCGCATATCGCGGTCCCCGCGCTGGCGCCCCCGGACTTGCCGGCCACGCTGTCGCCGGCTATTCTCACGGGCCTGCTGCGGGAGGGCTTGGGCTTCAAGGGAATCGTGGTCACCGACGCCCTGGAGATGGGCGGCATCGCCAAAGGCTACAACAGCGGTGAGGCCGCCGTGCTCGCGCTCGAAGCTGGCGCGGATGCGCTGGTGATGCCGCCGGATCCGGAAGCGGCCATCAAGGCCGTTCTCGCCGCGGTGCAGAGCGGACGTCTCACGCGCGCGCGCATCGACGAAAGCGTAGAGCGCCTGTTAGCAGCCAAGGAGCGCGCCGGCCTCGACCGCCGCAGTACCGTGGATCTGGAGGCCATCAGCGACCAGATCGACATGCCGGAGGATCAGGACCGCGCCCAGGAGATCGCCGACCGCGCCGTTACGCTAGTGAAGAACGAGGGCGGCCTGGTTCCACTGCGCACGCCCGCAAAGACCTGTTTCCTGACGCTGGCGGAGAGCCGTTATTCGAACGCGGGCCTCGAATTCGGGCAGGAAGTGCGCCGCCGCGAGAAGGGCGCCTGGCTGTTCGCACTGGATACCTCCATGGCTGCGCCGGAGCTCGATGCCACCGTGCAGAAGACCTCTCAGTGCGACAGCTTTGCCGTGGCGGCGTTCGCGTCGGTCGCGGCCTACCGCGGCGACCTGGCGCTCGGCGGAGAGTTTCCAGGGCTGCTGGATGCGCTGTTCGCCACCGGCAAGCCCGTGGCTCTGATCGCGATGGGCAATCCGTATCTGGTGCGCAGCTTTCCAAAAGCCGCGGCGTTCCTGCTGACCTTCAGCACCGTCCCTCCATCTGAGACCGCAGCGGTAAAAGCGCTGTTCGGCGAGATCCCCATTCGCGGGCATCTGCCCGTCTCCATACCAGGCGTGGCGAAAATCGGTGAAGGCATTCAATTGCCCGCATCGAAAGCCCCATAATGCTGGTCCGGCAATTCAAATTCAAGCGTAGTAACGACAGGGGCGGTTATCGTTGGATCGCAACCTCGGAGATCGAAGGTCCCGGCTTTCACCGTGGGTTCACTGGCGTTGGCAAGACCCTTGCGGACGTGCAGGAGTTTGCCGCTCTCGTGCGTTGGTGCGAACGAACGGGTACGCTGGAGCGCCTGTCGGAAATGCATCCACCCAGCTTCAGGGATCGGCTGCAAACCACGTGGGGCGGCAATTGGTATCCGCGCGGGAGAAAAGTAACCTAGCTTTTGTATGATACGAAGAGCATGGAAATAATCTGGCTGGGACACGGCACTTTTCAATTCCGTCTGCCTGCGGGCGAAGTCATTCTGATGGATCCCTGGACCGAAGGAAATCCATCCTACCCGCAAGGCCACAAGATCGAACGCGTCGATACCATGTGCATCACGCACGGTCATTTCGACCACATCCACGACGCGGTTCCCCTGGCGAAGCAGTTCTCGCCGCAGGTGGTCGGGATTTTCGAGACCTGCCATTGGCTCGAATCGAAGGGCGTCGCCAACACGCGGCCCATGAATAAAGGCGGCTCGCAGAAAGTCGGCGCAGTGACCGTGACCATGACGCACGCGGTGCACAGTTGCGGCATTCTCGACGACGGCAAAATCATCTACGGCGGCGAGGCCGCGGGCTACGTGCTGCAGTTCGAAGATGGGCGCGCCCTGTATTTCGCCGGCGACACCAACGTGTTCACGGATATGCAACTGATCGCGCAGTTGTACCATCCGGAACTGGCTTTCCTGCCGATCGGCGACCTGTACACGATGAGCCCACGCGAAGCCGCGCTGGCCTGCCGGTTGCTGCAGCCGAAGAAAGTGGTGCCGATGCACTTCGGAACCTTCCCGGCGCTGACTGGGCGACCAGAACAACTGGCGGATCTGATCCGCGACCTGCCGGGCACCGACGTGTGGCCGCTGGAGGCGGGCAAAGCGGTGGAGTGGTAAGCTTGGTTCTCCGCAATCATCTCAGGGCAAGCCGGTCTTAAGCGGGTCGTGCAGAGGAACCGTGATCGAGTGGACCGGCATAGTGGGGCAGGCGCTTTCGCCTGCCAACCGCCACTCACGGCGACTTCTGCTACGGGCTGCTGGTGCTCCAGTGCCCGGATTACGCGGTCGGCGGATACGCCGCGCGGCAATTTCATGCGGCTTCGACCGGGATCAACTCGTCCTTCACATAGTGCAACTGCACCAGCCGGGGAGGCACCGGGCCGTCTTCGAAGTGGACCGATATTGCCTCAAGCACATTAGCCCGAAGTTCTTCCCATGTCTCCGCCTCCGTGAAAATGCCATGCCCAAGCGCGCAATAGCCGCCTTCCTCAGCGTCGCGAACCTCGAAGATTAGCTCCATGACCATAGAATACCGGAGTTGACCACCGTGAAGCACTGCTGCCAACATGGTTAGTTAGATCGCATGAAGGCCGTCGCCGTCTATCCCGCCGCGCACGACGTCAAAATCGTCGAGCGTGCCGAACCCCGCATCGCCGCCCCAACGCAAGTGAAGCTCCGCATGCTGGAAGTTGGCGTGTGCGGCACCGACAAAGACATCTGCGCTTTCGCGCTCGGATCGCCGCCGCCGGGATCGGATCACTTCGTGTTGGGCCACGAATCGCTCGGTGAAGTGGTGGAGACCGGGCCGGCCGTCGCGGATCTGCACGCGGGCGACCTGGTGGTGAGCACCGTGAGGCTGCCGTGCCAGGACGCTTCTTGCGCCGCCTGCCGCGCCGGCCACTACGACTTCTGCGCCACCGGCAACTACTTCGAGCACGGCATCAAGGATCTGGACGGCTTCATGACCGAGTTCGTCGTCGAAGACCGCCACAACCTCCACCCGGTGGCGCGGGAACTGCGCGATGTAGCCGTGCTGGTCGAGCCGCTGACCATCGCGGAGAAGGCGCTGCTCGAGATTGCCGAAATCCAGAAGCGGCTGCCGTGGGATGGGGGGCGGCGCCGCGCCGTGGTGCTGGGCTCCGGTCCGGTCGGATTGTTGGGCGCCATGGTGCTCGTGAACGCCGGCTTCCAAACCTGCGTCTATTCGCGATCGCCGAAACCCAATGCCAAGGCCGCCGTGGCGGAAGCCATCGGGGCCGCGTACATCTCCTCTGACGAGATTCCCGTCGATAAGATGGTGGAACAGGCCGGCCC
>JBEKUO010000652.1:0-4342 GCA_049514955.1 Bryobacteraceae bacterium
GGATTTTCTATGACGACAGCTCGACATCTGTGCACACCTCTTCCCAGGTTCGCGAACTAAGCGGCGAGCAAACGCTCGAAGACCCGTTGCTGCCCGGATTCTCCGTATCGGCGTCCACATTCTTCGCACAAACTTAACGGCCGCTACTTCCCGTGGCGCACGCTTCGGCGTGCCGCGGCGAACTTCAGTTCGCCGCATCGCCGCACGTGATTGCATCATCCGCCAGGCGCGTCAATCGAGCCGCACCGGTTTGTCGTAGCCGGTCATTTCGAGATAGCCCACGCCGGAACTTCCTCCGCCGGAGCCGCCTGCCGGCCGGTAGATCACCGCGCCTTCCCAATAGCCCGGCCCAGTGCCTTCGGCGGGCAGTTCCTGGTTGGGCAGTGCCGCGGTCGAGTCCAGCGAAATCCCAACCGACGGCGCGTCGATGCGCCAGCGGATCGGGTAGCGTGCGCCGGTCTTCGGGCTGGTCCAGGTTTCGAGCGGCTTCAGCGAGAAATCGGAGGCGCTGAGATGCCGCGCGCGGCCCTGGCGGTCAACGAACGTTCCCGAGGAGTATGGGTCGAGCGTGCCATCGCGCCGGCGCAGCTCAAAGAGCATCAGGTCCGTGCCGTTGTCCAACTGTACGCTGAACCAGTCCCACCCAACTTGGTTTGCGCCCAGCGGATGCGTGAACCATTCGTGATCCATCCAGGCCGTGCCCGTGACGGCCTGTCCATTGATCTGCCCTTCGACCGCCAGGTGCGGAAAGGAGATGTAGCAGGAAGCGTTGCCCACGCCGGCGGCCTTCTGGCTGACGCCGTTCTCGCCGTTGACGATCAGCGGCTTCTCGGGCTTGAGCTGCAGCCGGAAGCGGAAGTCATCCGCGAGAGCTTCCAGAATCTGCGCGTCGCCATCCCACTGCGCCGACCAGTTGCCGTTCCAAATGCGCTTCTTCTCAAGGCTGGCGCCCGCGATGCCGGGACCCGCGCGGTTCAGCCGCTTGTAATGGAAGAAGTGGCGGTCCTCGATATCGGTCAATGCCAGGTGCGCCAGGTACAAATCGTCGATGCGCCAGGCTGACGGATTGTCGGAGGGCCCACGCCGCTGCGCCTGCCGGAAGAACACCAGTTCGAATCCGAAGCGGCTGCCGCTGCCCGTGCGCAGGTTGCCAGTGTAGTACCACCACTCCGTGCGGAAATCCGGATGCTCGAAGTAATCGCGCGGAAAGCTGTAACGGTAACCGGGCAGCGCCTGCCGGTAGGAGAAATCCCCTGCGGGCAAGATTACGGCAGCCAGTAGGAGTAGGACGATTCGCATCTTCACAGTTTGAGCCGGAGGTAGATAGCGCCGGGAGTCGGCTCCGCCGCGTAGGACTCGGTTCGCTCGAAGCCTAACTGGTCATACATGTCGAGCGCCCGGCGCATCACGGGCATGGTGTCGCCAAGCACCTCGCGATAGCCGGCGGCGCGCGCTTCGCCGATCACCCATTGAAGCAGGGCCAGGCCGATGCCTTGGCCGCGGAACTCAGGCCGCACATAGAGCCGCTTGGCTTCCGCGCGCGAATCGTCCAAGCCGCGCAGCGCCACGCAACCGGCGGGCTCGCCGTCGACAAAAGCGATCGCCAGCCTGCCGCCAGGAGGCACGTAATAACCAGGCAGTCCGGCGACCTCCTCGGCGAAATTCTGGAAACATGGAGTGAAGCCGAACGACTCCCAGTATTCTTCAAACAGCCCGCGGACTAACGCAAGGTGTTCCAGCATCTCGACAGGGACAATCTCCATTCAGAAATACTCTAACGCACGGCGCAGGCACTCCTGCGCTGAGAGCTTGGTCTGCGTGGGCCAGACCTGCATCGCCAGCCGGTCCCGAACACAGCCCTGGCCCCAGGCCCCTGCCCCCCGCCCCCCGGTGCGCAAAGCGCACTTATCTGCGCCACGAATTCGGGTAAGATAAATCGAGCACCCAGACCCGCCATGCAACAATACGATCTGCTCGTCATCGGTTCCGGCCCCGCCGGACAACGTGCGGCCATTCAGGGCGCCAAGTCCGGGAAGCGCGTCGCCCTGGTCGAAAAGCGCGAGGTGGTAGGCGGCTGCTGCATCAACACCGGCACGATTCCCAGCAAGACCATGCGCGAGGCCGTGCTCCACCTCACCGGATTCGCGTATCAGGGTATCTACGGCGTCAACTATCGCGTCAAGGAAAAGATCACGATGGGCGACCTGGGCTTCCGCGTGCAGCACGTGATCAAGACCGAAACGGATATCACCCAGGCGCAACTTTCGCGCAATGGCATCGAGGTGATCTACGGCACGGCGCAGTTTGTGGACTCCACGCACATCCGCGTGGAAAGCAGCCGCGGCGTATCCGATTACGAAGCCGGCGTCATCATCATCGGTACGGGCACCAAGCCCGCCATCTCTCCAAAGGTGCCCATCAACGGCCGCACGATTATCAACAGCGACCAGATCCTGCAGATGCCCGAAATTCCTAAGATCATGATCGTGGTGGGTGGTGGAGTTATCGGTGTGGAGTACACCTGCATGTTCGCGGCGCTGGGAGTGCGCGTCATCCTGGTGGAAAAGCGGCCGCGGCTGCTGGAGTTCGCCGACGCCGAAATGATCGAGGCCCTGTCGTATCATCTGCGCGACCACCGCGTCACCATGCGCCTCAACGAAGAGGTGGAAAGCGTCGAAGAAACGCCCGGATGCGGCGTAGTCGCCAACCTGATGAGCAAGAAGAAAATCTCGGGTGACGCGTTGCTCTACGCCATCGGCCGCCAGGGCAGCGTCGAGGAGCTCAACTTGCCGGCTGCCGGTCTGGAGGCCGACAACCGCGGGCGCATTCCGGTGGACGCCTGTTTCCGCACCAAGCAGCCGCATATTTTCGCCGTGGGCGATGTCATCGGCTTTCCCAGCCTGGCCTCCGTTTCGATGGAGCAGGGCCGCATCGCCGCTGCGACCGCCTTAGGGATTCCCGTACACTCCAACCCGGCGACCTATCCGTATGGCATCTACACGATTCCGGAAATCTCGTTCATCGGCAAGACCGAAGAGCAATTGACGGATGAGGATGTGCCCTACGAGGTGGGCGTGGCTTTCTATCGCGAGATCGCGCGCGGCCAGATCCGCGGCGATACCACGGGCCGCTTGAAGCTCATCTTTCATCGCGAGACCAAGGAAATACTGGGGGTGCACATCATCGGGGAAGACGCATCCGAGTTGTTGCATATCGGTCAGGCCGTCATGATTCTGAAAGGGACCGTCGAGTACTTCGTGGACACGGTGTTCAACTATCCGACGCTGGCCGAGTGTTACAAGGCCGCCGCGTTCAACGGCCTGAACAAACTGACGCGAATGTAGAGTGGAGATAACGACATGGGGCAGACTATCGGCGTGCTCGCGACCAGGCAGATCGCGGTAGGCGTGGTGGAAGACCATGCGCTAACGGGGCCGGTCATGGTCTTTCCCGAAGCCGGGGAGAATCCCGAAGGACTCCGGACTATGACCGGCGACGCGATCGCGGAACTGATCGGAGCACAAGTTCTGCTGGCCGCGCGGCAAAGCAAGATCGAGAGCGTGGGGGTGGGCTTCCCCGGCGTGATCCGCAATGGGATCGTGGAGGAGTCCCCCAACCTGCAGCAGATGAAGGGATGCGCCTTCGAAGCCGCCATCTCCGCCGTGCTGGCCAGAGGCGGGCTGAACGTTCCCGTTCTGATCATGAACGACGCGGACGCCATCGCCGCGGGCGTGGCCGCCACGCGCGGCCACCTGGAGAAACTGGTCCGCATCTGGTACCTGGGAGACGGCGTCGGCTTCGGCCGTTATCCCAGGGCCGAGGGTGTGTGGGAGGGCGGCCACATGGTCGTCTCGCTGGATCCTAAAGAACACTACTGCGGCTGCGGCGGGGTAGGGCACCTGGAAGGCTTCGTGGGGCATCGCTCCATGCGCCTGCGCTTTCTCGATATGGAGCCGGAGGAAGTCTTCGCGGCGGCGCGCGAAGGCGACATCCGCTGCGCCACTTTTGTGAAGCGCTGGCATCGCGCGCTGGCGGCCGGCTCGGCGAGCAGCATTCACCTGGACGGACCGGGGAAATTCTTTATCCTGGGGCCGAATTCGAAGTTCGTGGACCTGAACCTGATCGCCCAGTATATTCATGAGATGGTGACGATGACCCCGTTACAGGGGAGTTTGTTTGAAACAATTTCGACCAGTCATGATTTGGCGATCATCGGCGCCGCTTTGAGGTGAGTGGCGCAAGCTTCAGCTTGCCGGGCGGGACTTCAGTCCCGCCGGGGCGAGCAAAGCTCGCCTGCGCCGGCAGGAGTGCCGGCGCGGCAGGCAAAAGTGCCTGCGCCACG
>JBEKUO010000653.1:0-4341 GCA_049514955.1 Bryobacteraceae bacterium
TGACAATCGGCCGCAGCTAACCAAGCTGCCCCACAATGGCACCTGGGCCTTGCGTACACATACGCTCAGATTCCACCCGTACTGTTGATGAATCGCGCCGGTCTCCACTTTCTTGTCGCGCAGCCGTAGGCTTGATCTTCGCACAGAAGTGTGTGAAACTCAGGCTATTAAGGGAGCCGAGTTTCTCAGAAGGCTGGAGAAACTGGCGAAGGTCCGCGGTGTTCGAGTGGTTTACCATGGCGGCAAAGGTAAGGGCAGTCATGGCCGTGTCTATCTCGGCTCCGAGTATACGACGCTAAAGGACCCCAAGAAGGAACTTGGCTCGGGATTGCTCAGCAAGATGTGCCGGGACCTCGGAATAAAGCCCAACGACCTCTGAGGAGGCAACATGTTCGCATTCACATACCCCGCAACATTCCGAAAAGACAGGGATGGCCGGATACTAGTTCTCTTTCCAGACTTCCCACGCTCCGCAACCGATGGAGCAGACGCGTCAGAAGCCATGGCGCAGGCGATAGATTGCTTGGGAAGTTCGGTGGCCTTTGCACTGGCTTGTAGGGAAGATATCCCACGGCCATCGGCTCCGAAACGCGGACAAAAGGTCGTGCCGGTGCCGCTCTGGATCGCGCCGAAACTCGCCCTTTACTGGCGCATGCGCGAACTAGGGCTGAATAACTCTCAACTGGCACGCAAGCTAGGCCTTCGTGAAACGGTGGTTCGGCGAATGCTCGACCCCAATCACGCCACAAGATCGGAAAGACTCCAGAGAGTGTTGGAAGCCTTGGGCCAGAAGGTGGTGCTCGCTGTGGAAGACGCGGCCTGAGGGCCGGATTGTCAAAGTTGGGCCGGCAGGCCCGAAGAGCAGCACAGGGCTTCGACCCGCAGCCGCGTGTTCCTCGGCCTCATCTGCTAAAATGGTACGTAACCTCCCCAACAGTTTAAGCGCTCTATGAAATTTGGCGTTATTGTCTTCCCCGGCAGTAATTGCGACCACGATGCGTGGTTCGCCGTCAATCGCAACCTGGGCCATCCGGCAGAATACATCTGGCACGATTCGCCCACATTGGGCGGCGTTGACGCGGTCATCCTTCCCGGCGGATTCGCCTATGGCGATTACCTGCGCTGCGGCGCCATCGCCAAGTTCTCGCCCGTGATGGCGGCGGTGCGCAAATTCGCCGCGGATGGCGGTCCGGTGCTCGGCATCTGCAACGGTTTCCAGATCCTGGTGGAAGCCGGCCTGCTCCCGGGCGCGCTCATACGCAACCGCAATCTCAAGTTCATCTGCCGCGAAGTCCGGCTGCGCACCGAAACGCTCGACTCGCCCTTCACCGCGGCTGCGGAACCGGGACAGATCCTGCGCATGCCCATCGCCCACGGCGAGGGCTGCTACATCGCCGACGAGCGCACCCTCGATGAGCTCGGCGCCGAAGACCGCGTCGCCTTCCGCTACGTGGAGAATCCCAATGGCTCGATGCGCGACATCGCCGGAATCCTCAACGCCCAGCGCAACGTGCTCGGCCTGATGCCGCATCCCGAGCGCGCCACCGAGCCGCTGATGGGATCGAGCGACGGCCTGGTCGTCTTCCGCTCCCTGGTAATGGCTTTCCAACCCACAGCCGCATGAGCACACTCACCATCACCCCGGACCTCGTCGCCCAGCACCAGCTCGCCGACTCCGAATACCAAAAAATCGTGTCCATCCTGGGCCGCGAGCCGAACTACACCGAGCTCGGCATCTTCAGCGTGATGTGGAGCGAACACTGCTCCTACAAGAGTTCGCGTCTCCATCTCAAGAAGCTGCCCACCCGCGGCAAGCTGGTCGTGCAGGGCCCCGGCGAAAACGCGGGCATCGTCGACGTGGGTGGTGGATACGTCATCGCCTTCAAAATCGAATCCCACAACCACCCCAGCTTTATCGAGCCATTCCAGGGCGCGGCCACCGGCGTCGGCGGCATCCTGCGCGACATTTTCACCATGGGCGCGCGTCCCATCGCAGTGCTCGATTCGCTGCGCTTCGGCCCCCTCGACGATCCGCAGGCCGGCCCGCGAAATCGCCGCATCCTGCAGGGCGTGGTAGCCGGCATCGCGCACTACGGCAACTGCTTCGGCGTGCCCACGGTCGGCGGCGAGTGCGTCTTCGAGCCTTGCTATAACGGCAACCCGCTGGTGAATGTCTTCGCGCTCGGCGTCGCCAAGAAGGACGACATCTTCTACGCGCGCGCCGCGGGCATCGGCAACCCCGTGATTTACGTGGGCGCCAAAACCGGCCGCGACGGCATACACGGCGCATCCATGGCTTCCGCCGAATTCACGGAGGAGTCCAAACAGAAGCGGCCCAATGTGCAGGTGGGCGATCCCTTCCTGGAAAAGCTGCTGCTGGAGGCCTGCCTGGAAGCTATGCAGACCGGCGCCATCGTCGGCATACAGGATATGGGCGCGGCAGGCCTCACCTGCTCGACCTGCGAAATGGGCAGCCGCGGCGGCACTGGAATCGAAATCGAGCTGGATCTGGTCCCGCAGCGCGAAACCGGCATGACGCCTTACGAAATCATGCTCTCCGAATCGCAAGAGCGCATGTTGCTGGTCGCCGCCAAAGGCCGCGAAGACGAAGTGTTCCAGGTCTTCCGCAAATGGGGTCTGGACGCGGTAACCATCGGCAAAGTCACCGATGACGGACTGCTCCGCGTGCGACAGCACGGCCAGGTCGTCGCCGAAATCCCCAATCGCGAACTAGCCGACGAAGCCCCACTCTACGACCGCCCGCACACCGACTCGCCCGCTCGCCCGCTCGCCCCGTCGCCCGCTCACGAGCCGATCCCTCCACAGCAAGCCCTCCTGACCCTCCTCGCCTCCTCCGACATCTGCTCCAAGCGCTACATCTGGCAGCAATACGACTACCAGGTGCGCACCAATACCCTCGCCGGTCCGGGCGCCGACGCCGCCATCGTGCGCATCAAGGAAAACGGCGTCTCCATTGCCATGTCGCTCGACGGCAACAGCCGTTATTGCTATCTCTCGCCGCGCGAAGGCGCCATGCTGGCCGTCGCCGAATCCTGCCGCAATCTTGCCACCGTGGGGGCGCAGCCGGTGGCCGCCACCAATTGCCTGAACTTCGGAAATCCCGAGCGGCCCGAAATCATGGGCCAGCTCGTGGCCGCCATAGAAGGCCTGGGCGATGCCTGCCGCTTCTTCGACACCCCCATCACCGGCGGCAATGTCAGCCTCTATAACGAAACCCTGGGCGAAGGCATTTGGCCGACCCCCGTCATCGGCGTCGTGGGACTCATGCCCACCGCCGCGCCGGTGACCCGGGATTTCAAAGCGCCGGGCCGATCGATCGTGCTGCTGGGCGGCCTCGGCGATTGCGACGAGACCCGTTTCGGCGGCACGCAATACGCGAAGGTCATCCTCAAAGAGCTCTGGGGCCTGCCGCCGGCACTCGATATGGATTACGAAAAGCGCGTGCACGCCGCCATGCGCGAGATCGTCGCCGCGGGTCTGGCCGAATCCGCGCACGACCTGAGCGATGGCGGTCTGGCTGTAGCCGCCGCCGAATGCTGCCTCGGTGGCGTCGGCGCGGCGCTCCATTTCGAGTCGGACTTCAGCCCCGAGTTCCTGCTCTTCCACGAAGGCCCGTCGCGCATTCTGATCTCGACGGCGAGACCGGACGGCATCGCAGAAATTGCCGCGCGTCACGCAGTCGAGGCGCCCCGTGTGGGCATTACCATGAATTCGGCGCTCGCCATCCGCAATCGCAACGCCACGCTTGTTATTGCTAAAATCGACAGCCTTAACGCGATCTACGAGGGATCGCTCGAAAACCAACTCGGGTCATAACCATGCTTGATAAACTCCACGAAGAATGCGGCGTCTTTGCAGTTTACGGTCATCCCGAGGCCTCCAAGATGACCTACCTGGGGATCCACGCGCTGCAGCACCGCGGCCAGGAAAGCGCCGGCATCTGCACCAGCGACGGCCACGATCTCCACCTACATAAGTCCATGGGCCACGTGGCGGAGATCTTCACCAACCAGGTGCTGGCCGAACTTCCCGGCGAGCTGGCCATCGGTCACACGCGCTACTCCACCGCCGGCGATACGGTGCTGCTTAACGCCCAGCCTTTCTCCGTTTCCTGCAACAAGGGCCGCATCGCCGTGGCTCACAACGGCAACATCACCAACGCCATCGAGCTGCGCGCGGACTTGGAGCGGCAAGGTTCCATCTTCCAGGCCAACAGCGACACCGAAGTCATCCTGCACCTGGTGGCGCGTTCCTCCGAGCGTACCCTGGCCGGAGCGTTGCGCGAGGCCCTGCTGCAGATCGAAGGGGCTTTTTCGCTAG
>JBEKUO010000654.1:0-4341 GCA_049514955.1 Bryobacteraceae bacterium
GTCCGGAGTAGTGGTTGACGCCGGCAAGATTGCCACCCTCGAATTGAAGCTGCAAGTGGCCAAACAAGCGACGACCGTCCAGGTTGAGGCTACCACCGTAGAGATCGAGACGGATTCGTCGGCGGAAACCAGTCTGATCGACACAAAGGAACTCTTGGACATTCCTTTGAATGGCCGCGATTTCACCCAGTTGCTGAAGTTCAACCCCGGCGCCAACGCCAACGGCTCCGTCAACGGGTCCCGGGTTTACGGGGGTATTGACTGGAAGATCGACGGCGCCGACAACAACGACCTTTGGCACAACATCAATTCCGTCAATCAAGGCGGCGTGTCGGGTATTGCCGGCGTTGTGCTTCCGATTGACGCCATCGACGAATTCTCCCTGCAGAGCAGCAGCAATGCCGAAGAAGGCCGCAACTCGGGCGCCGTGCTGAATGTGGTGATTAAATCGGGAACCAACAGCTTCCACGGCTCCGCATACTACTTCAACCGGAACGAGGCCCTGGCCTCGAGCGACTGGTTCACGCCCCCCGGTTCACCCACCACGGAACTGCGCAACAACCAGGAGGGCTTCTCGCTGGGTGGCCCCATCGTCAAGAACAATACCTTCTTCTTCATGAACTACGAGCAGCAGAACTATAGGCAGGCTCTGTCTGCCCCCGGAACCACTCCTTCGGCCGCATGGGTTTCGGCAGCCGAGGCCGTAATGGCCAGGGACGGCGTCGCGGTGAACCCGCTCATGACGAACGTGATCGACTATCTCTGGCCGGCCAACAGCCTGACCGGGCCTGCCTTGGTGCACAATTACGCGGGCGCCGGTATTAACCTCTCGAACAGTTATAACGGAGTGATCAAGCTGGATCATCAATTTAACCCGAGGAACAACCTCGCCATCCGCTACTTCGGGGGCACCGGCAATCAGGTGGAATATATTGGCTCGGCTCTACCTGACTACTTCCAGTCCTGCCCCAGCCGCATGCACAACTTCTCGCTGGTATACAACGCGGTGATTACGCCGCGCTTGGTGGCGCAAACGCTCCTCGGGGTGAACTACTTTAAACAAGTTTTCGACGACGCCAACCATGGCTTCAACATGTCCTCCATCGGACTGGATACCGGCGTAACGAATCCTACGGACTTCGGTTCCCCGAATATCCAGATTTCAGGATTCGATTCGACGGGCTTGACGCCGCCGCTCGGACGCATCGACACCACCGGCCACATCGATCAGACCTTCACCTACACCGTGGGCTCCCACCAGTTCCGTTTCGGCGGGGAGTACCGCTATTCACGCCTCGACGTGTTTTACGATGCGAATGCGCCCGGTACGTTGATCTTCGATGGCACGCAAGGGCCGCTTGCCGCTACAAATCCGACCGACACTTGGGGCGTAGGTAGTTCCCCCATCGCCGGATCGCTCGACGCGCTCGCGGACTTCCTTTCCGGTCGCATTGCGATCGGGCACGCCAGCATCGCCTACGGCAACCAGCAGCGCATCTACAACCTCAACGGAGCTTCCGCCTTCGCTCAGGACACTTGGAAGCTAACTCCGAAATTGACGCTGAACTATGGCTTGAACTGGGTGTATCAGAGCCCCATCTCCAATCCGAAGGACCTTATTTCGACCTTCATCCCCGCCGACGGCGGCATCACTTATGTCGGCACGCATGGCCTGAACACGCTGTGGCCCCGCGATCTGCACGATTTTGGCCCGCGCTTCGGATTCGCTTATCAACCAAAAGCCGGCGGCAAGCTGGTGATCCGCGGCGGCTGGGGCATGTACTATGCCGTCCCCAACATAGCCTACTTCGGCAATAGTTCCGCGTCCAACGGCGGCGCGTCGGGAATTAACGAAAACATCGACGGAACCGCACCGGTTCTGACCATCGTGAATCAATCGCCCATTACTCTTGCGTCGAACGTTCCTATCTTTGGCGGGATTTCGGCGACCGGCCCTTACGGCGGCTTCTCCGTGAGCCAGCAATTCGTCACCGGCTACAGCATGAATACCAACCTCAACGTTCAGTATCAAGTTGCCAGGGATGCGGTGGTCGAGGTCGGCTATGCGGGCAGCTTGGGGCGCCACCTGCCGGACACCTTGGACATCAATCAGATCCCCATCGGTTCGCCCGAGGCGGTCACGTCGCGGCCCTACTACAGCCAGTTTTCCAACCTCGCCGCCATCAATCAAGTGGAGTCCGTCGGCAACAGCCGTTTCAACGGCCTGCTGGCGTCCCTGCGGACCACCAATTTCCACGGCTTCACCACCAAGCTCAGCTACACTCTGGGGCACTCCATCGACGATCTCTCCTACGCTCGCGGCATCATTCCTCAGAACAGCTATTGCCTCAGGTGCGATTACGGCAACTCGGATTTCGACATCCGTAATTCGTTTTCCATGTTCCTGACTTATACGCTCCCTCAGCCCAGCGTACACCAAAACCTTCTCGGCGGCTGGCAGTTGAATACCTTGTTCTCTTTCTTCACCGGCACGCCGTTTACCGTATATTCCGGCAACGATTCCAGCGGCACGTCCGAGTTCGCCGACCGGGCAGAGGTGATCGGCAACCCCTTCTCGAATGTGCCTGCCGCAAATCGCGCTGCCAGCACCTATTTCTGGTTCAATCCGGCAGCCTTCGTGGCGCCCGCTCCAGGCACTTACGGGAACGAGGGACGTAACGAGTTTTATGGCCCTCCCGTTCACCAGATCGACTTTTCGGTGTTTAAGAACTTCGTGATCACCGAGCATGTTAAAGCTCAGTTTCGGGTTGAAATCTTCAACATCTTCAATTTTGTGAACTATTCCAACTCACTGGGCAATAACGTCCAGGGCAGCAACCTGGGACAGGTCGGCGCGACATACGATGTATGGTTTGGCGCGCCGGGCATCGGCCCCGGCGCTCCCCGCAATACGCAGCTAGCTTTGAAGATACTCTTCTAAGCCAAAGGTGGGGCAGGCGCTTTCGCCTGCCAACCGCGACTCGCAGTGACTTCTGCCGCCGGCTGCAAGCACGGTCGGGGCTCCGGTCAGAGCCGCGCGCGTCAGCAAGCGGTCCCCCAATCCGCAACCGTAATTCCGAATTGTGTACCTGCCTACAGCCCATCCTCCTTGGCGATAATCTCCTTCATGATCTCCGAAGTCCCCGCGCCAATTGTATAAAGCCGCAAATCCCGCCAGTATCTGCTGATCGGATATTCCGTGGTGTAACCGAACCCGCCGAAGATCTGCATGCAGTCGTAGCTCAGGCGCTGCGCCAGCTCGGAGGTGTAGAGCTTGGCCATGGTAATCTCGCGCACCGCCTTCTGCCCGCGGTTCGTCAGATCCAGCGCGCGATACACCAGCCAGCGGGCCGCCTCCAGGCCCGTGCGATGCTCGGCGAATTTGTGCCGCCAAACCTGATAGCTGCCCACCGGGTTGCCAAACGCGTTGCGGTCTTTGCCGTATTGAATGGCATACTCCAGACAGCGATCCATCGACGCCACCATCATGATCGCCGACGCCAGCCGCTCGCCCTGAAAGTTGTGCATGATGTAGTAGAACCCGCGGTTCTTCTCGCCCAGAATGTACCGCGCCGGAATGCGGCAGTCGTCGAAGAACAGCTCCGCGGTATCCGAGCAGAGATTCCCCACCTTCTTGAGTTTCTTGCCGACCGAAAAGCCGGGTGTGCTGGTCGGAAACAGAACCAGCGAGATACCGCGATGCCCCGATTCCGCGGTGCGCAGCGCCAGCACAATGAAATCCGCGCGCGAGCCGTTGGTGATCCACAGCTTCTGCCCTGAGATCACGAGATCGTCGCCTTCCGCGCGGGCGGACGTGCGCATCGCCGCCACATCGGAGCCGCCGCCAGGTTCGCTGATGCCCAGCGCGCCGATCCACTCACCCGCCATGGCCGGCTGCATGAAGACCTGCTTGTGCTCTGCAGTGCCCAGTTCGTTGATGATCGGTATCGTCAGCTCCGCCTGCACCATCAGACCCATGCCCACGCCCGGACTGTCGCCCCACGCCAGCGATTCCATGGCCGCCGCCGTGGCCCACCAGTCCAGGCCGCTGCCGCCCAGTTCCGTGGGAATGCGTATGCCGAACAACCCCAGCTCCGCCGCCTTGCGGAAAATCTCGCGCGGGAAAATGCCGGCCTCGTCCCACTCCTGTGCGAACGGCGCGATCTCCTCCCGGCAAAAGCGCTTGACGGTCTGCCGGATCAGATCGTGCTCCCCGGTGAAGGGTGGGTACGCAATTTGGACTTCTTGGACCGCTTCAGGTGTCATCGCGCTATTGTACACCGCCCAGTGGCGCGGACCCCAGGTCCGCAGCCGACCCTCCGGCTCCGGCCGGCTGGTATT
>JBEKUO010000655.1:0-4336 GCA_049514955.1 Bryobacteraceae bacterium
GGAAGCATGCTCCTCCCGGCAACGCGGCATTAACCACCGCCGTATAAAAGTTGTCGGTACACCATCCGGAGGGGGCGGTGCATGGCGGCGAACTGTCCACCATGTTGGCCGCCAACTGCACATCCAGAATGTTCACGCTGCCGTCTTGGTTCAAATCGCACGCGCTAAACGAAGTACCAGCCTTGAAGGCGGCCAACTGATCCGTCCAATTGGCGCTCGAAGCCGTATAGGGCCCGTTGGTGGCGGCGGCCGTGCTCTGGACCCAATACTCCGGAAACAATAACGTGATGGTGTCGGGGTCCGTCATGATGTAGTTTGCTCCCTGCACGGGAGTAATGCTGGCTCCCATCACTACGGACGCAATTACCAGTTCCCCGTCTTGGCTAGGCGCGACTGCGTTGCCCGCCGTCGGATTCGCGCCGGTCTGGTCCTGCTGCAAACACCCTGCGGAGCCTACGCTCGTATCCAGCACATTGGAATTGGCTGCCCCCTGCCACGCTTGACAGGAAATCGCGCTCCACTGATGTGCACCATTCGTATTAAGAGTTATACTATATGTTCCCGGGGCTGCATTAGGAAAATAATAGATACCCTCCTGTTGTGTAATCGCGGCATTTGTATGCACTGGACAGGCGGCCAAGTATGTGCCGTTCGCCGTGTCTGTAACACTGTTGAAGGTCACACTGGAATCCAAGCTCACCTCGCAGGTTATCAAGTTACCTGCGGTGACATTGCTTAGCTGGACCACGGCGCTATTCTGCGAGGTAGTACCGTTATCTTGGTGGTTGTGCGTACCGATCGTGATCTGCCCGAATGCGCGGCAAGCCATTACCATTAACAGAAAAACTATGAAGCGCTTCATAACCGTGTCCACCCGGGACCCACACCGTACTATACCAGAGATTCACCGGCCTTCAAGATCCGCCGTCAATCCTGCGACGACAAGTCAGGGTGCTTTGAGAATCTGCTTCGATCCTGACCTCCAGGGGCGCCTGAATTGGTAGACACTGGCGATCGTTGCACGACCAGTACCAGCGCGACCTCGCTGGCGTCGACCGCAGAGGGGCTCTGTCGTCAATCCCATCTCGAAGGCCTCGGCGCCAACAGCATGAGTGCCAAGGTTGACCAGGAACTCTCCATGCCTTGTGCGACAACGCTTTAGACTCTCGCCGCCGTCTTCCATCTTGTGTAGAACTCGCCTAAACGATAACTGAGTTCCGGGGGCGTTACAAGTTGCTTTTGGTTAGGAAAGAGGGATCTCCAGAGCCTTGGGGCCTCTTTCGTCCAGCCGCGAACCTCTTCGATCTTAAAGCAAATAAAGCATTTAAGCCAATACGAGGGGGCGAACATTGAGTTTATCGGCAGACTGCACCTCGAGAAGGCGCGGGTTCGCCACCAGGCCGGCTCCGTGCAGCGCTTTCTGTAACCAGGTGTAGCTCAACCCGGATGCCGTGCTCCTCCAGCGGCTTTTCGTGAGAGTGCCGCATGTTCAGGTCGTAGTACTCTTCCTTGTAGAGAGAGCCTCAACACCTCCTTTACCGTTGCCAGCGGAATGCGTTGCGCACCCTGTTTCCCTTGCGCCGATCCGCCAGTCCGGCGTAGCCATCCTGCTCCAGCCGCTCCCGCCACCACCACCGCATCGTCCGGTCGCGCGCGCCGATGATCTCGGCTGCCGCCGACCAGGTAATCTTCCTGGCCATGGCCTTCAATAAAACGTCTTGGCCCTTCATCATCCGCTCCATCTCGGCAGCCGAGTACTGCCAGGTTTCGTCCACCACGCAGCATCCACCGCCACCGCGTCAAGCGGACAACTCGCGTGTGAATTCGACCGTACGACTCACATACGAGCGACACCTACCTAGACTACAACCCAGACTACCTATTGCCTTCCCATAGAAAGCGTGTTATGATTCCTATGGCTAAGCAAGAGGAGGGGCATGCACGATAAAGCCGACGTATGGCAAGGCACCCTGGCTCTGATGGTTTTGAAGACCATCGAGACGATGGGGTCTCTTCACGGATACGGCATTGCGCGCCGCATTGAGCAGACCAGCGGCAATCTCCTCTCCTTGAACTATGGAACCTTATACCCCGCCCTGCTGAAATTGGAGCAGGAAGGGTCCATCGCCTCCGAATGGGGAGTTTCGGAAAACAATCGCAAGGCCAAGTTCTACAAGCTCACCCGCAGGGGCCGCCAACAACTGGCCAAGGAAGCGCGTGATTGGCGGCAGGCCACCGCCATCCTGGCCCGCTTCCTGTCTCCCTCGGGAGATGCGGCATGATGCGGCTCCGGGCGTGGCTGGTCCGGTTCGCCGGCCTGAGGCCGGCTGCCCGCCGGGAACGTGAACTGGCGGATGAGATCGAGTCCCACCTGCAACTGCACATCGACGACAACCTGCGCGCCGGTATGCGTCCAGAGCAGGCGCGCCGCGACGCGATTCTGAAGTTGGGTGGCGTAGAGCCTACCAAAGAGGCATACCGCGACCGGAGCACCATACCGTTCCTTGAGAACCTGCTGCGGGACACTCGCTTCGCGATCCGGCAATTGCGGAAGAACCCCGGATTCACCTCGACCGCCGTCTTGGTGCTCGGCCTTGGCATCTGCGCCAGCGTAGCCATCTTCGCTTTTGTGGATGCCACGTTGATCAAGCCGCTGCCCTACCGCGATCCGGCCCGCCTGGTCGGCCTTTTCGAAACGGTCCAACTCTGTCCGCAATGCCCTCTTTCCTATCCGGACTACCTCGACTGGAAACGGCTCAACAAAGTCTTCACCGCCGCGGACGCATTCCAGACCGATGGCTTGACGCTGCGCACCGGCAAGGGCGCGGAAATGGTGGGCGGCGCTCAGGTGACCGCAGGATTCTTCAAGACGCTGGGCGTGGCGCCCTTACTGGGCCGCGATTTTCTCACGGGCGAAGATTCGCCGGCCGCGCCCCGCACCGTCCTGCTGAGCTACTCTGCATGGCAGAAACGCTACGCGGGAAATGCGGCCGTCTTGGGCCAGACCGTGACACTCAACGGCGATCCGCACACCATCATCGGCGTGCTTCCCCAGGATTTCCATTTCGCCGTCACTGGACCGGCGGAGTTTTGGACCGCGCTGCACACGAACACCAACTCCTGTCTCCAGCAGCGAGGCTGCCATAGCCTCTCCGGTATCGCACGGCTGCGGGACGGCGTGTCGATCCGGACAGCGGACGCCAACATTAAGCTGATCGCCGGTGAATTGGAAAAGCAGTATCCATCGAATCGGGGCCAGGGCGGGTCCGTGATGGCTCTCACCGAAATCGTGATCGGACGAATCCGCCCCATCCTGATCGTGCTGCTGTGCGGCGCGGGGCTTCTCCTGCTCATCGCCTCCGTGAATGTAACCAGCCTCGTGCTGGTGCGTGCCGAGAGCCGCAGGCGCGAGATGGCGGTGCGCAGCGCCCTGGGCGGATCGCGCGCCCGGCTCGTCAGCCAATTCGTCACGGAGGGGGTCGTCCTGGTAGCGGCCGCTGCCGCGTTCGGCTTGGTCGCCGCACGTTGGCTCATGCAACTCCTCATAAGCCTCATCGGTGCGGACCAGATGGCCGGCATGCCGTTTCTCGTTGGCCTCGGTTTGAATTTCCGGGTGTTTGCGTTCGCCGGGGCGGTGTCGGCCGCCTCGGCGGCACTCGTCTCCATCGCTCCAGCCTGGCGATCGTTCTTGCCCGATCTGCGGGAAGGTCTCGCGGAAGGCAGCCGCGGTTCTGCCGGCACTACCTGGCGACGCTTCGGCGCCAACCTGGTCGTGCTGGAATTAGCCACCGCCGTGGTGCTGCTGGTTGGCGCTGGACTGCTCGGCAAGAGTTTCTATCGCCTGCTCCACGTAGACATGGGAATGCAACCGGACCATCTGGCGACGTTGCGGATTGCGGAGCCGGATTCCATCCGCGACAACAATCCGAAGGTCGTGGCACTGGCGCGCGAGGTCATGAACCGGATCGCGGGCCTGCCCGGTGTGGAGTCGGTAGCGATCTCCAGCCTGTTGCCGGTACGCGGCGGCAACACCATGTGGATTCGCGTGATCGGGCATCCCTTCCATGGCGAGCACAATGAAGTCGGCTATCGGCAAGTGAGTTCCGGCTATTTCACAACGTTGCGCGCACGGCTCCTGCACGGCCGTTATTTCACCGAGGCGGACGACGCCTCGAAACCTCCAGTCGTGATCATTGACCGCGCTCTGGCGGAAAAGTACTTCCCCGGCGAGGATCCGGTCGGCAAGCGGATAGCCTACCCTGGCGCATCTTCGCCGCCCATGGAAGTCGTCGGCATCGTGGACGACATTAAAGAAGGCGCACTGGACGAGACCACC
>JBEKUO010000656.1:0-4318 GCA_049514955.1 Bryobacteraceae bacterium
ATGTCACCAAGCTTCGGAGGCTCAGGCTACGGAGGTGGGTCATACGGAGGTGGCTACGGAGGCGGCTACGGAGGCGGCTACGGAGGCGGAGCTTACGGAAACCCGGCTTACGGAGGCGGAGCCTACGGAAACGCGGGTTACAGCGGCATGGGCTACGGGGGCGGCTACCAAAGCGGCTTCGGTGGTGGATATCAGCAGCAGACTCCTTACGCTCCCAACGTCAGTCCCTCGGCGCTGACCCAACCCTCGGTCGTCACCAGCGGGACGACCGGCAGTTCCGATCTGACCGGCTCCTACCTGGGCGCGGCCACCGGCGCCGCCCCGCGCACTGTCATGCCGCATATCATCCCGAACCCCTTCGACAACACGCTGCTGGTGCAGTGTACGCCCGAGGAATGGGAGCAGATCTCACGCTTGCTCGTGCAGTTGGACGTGCCGCCACGGCAAATCCTGGTCGAGGCGAAAATCTACGAGGTCGACCTGACCGGGAATCTCTCGTATGGCGTGGAGAACTACCTGCAACAAAAAAATGCTGCCGTTCCCAGCGGCTTTACCGGGCCGGGGCAGGCCGGCGGCTTTCTGGGCAGCGCCGTGAACGGCGGACTCACGCTGACCGGCGGCCTTCTGGTGGGCCACAGCCGCGAACTGCTGTCATTCCTCCAAGCCTCGGACTCTCAAGGCAGGTCCCGCATCATATCGGCGCCGTCGCTGATCGCCACTGACAGCGTCCCCGCCATCATGAACGTGGGCCAGTCGGTGGCCACGCTGACTTCCGAGGCGGTGGCTGGCGGCATCGAATCGAGTGGAACCACTCCATTTGCCCAGACGGTTTCCAACGTAAATACAGGCGTGACGCTGAACGTGATGGCCCGTGTCAACTCCAGCGGCATTATCACCATGCTCGTCAACCAGCAGGTCAGTACCCCGCAGCCGCCGTCGGGTCCGGTGCAGTCCCCCAGTTTCAGCACCCGCAGCTTCCAGACGCAAATTACGCTCCAGGATGGGGATACCGTGGCGATTGGCGGGATTATCCAGGACACGGCGACTGACGCGACCAGCGGAATCCCTTTCCTGAACCGGATACCCGTCCTCGGCGCGGCCTTCGGCACCAAAAGCAAGCAGACGAGCCGCACGGAGTTGATCGTCTTCTTCACGCCGCACGTGATCTATGACACCACGCAGATCGCCGAAGCCAGCGACGATTTGAAGAACTCGCTGACGCACCTGAAAAAATCGTTGAAAGAGAAGTAGCGGACCGTGGATCCTCAGTAAACGATCCGGTCCGGCTTGGATTGCCATTCCAGGAAAGCGCGCTGCGCCTGGCGCCGCATCAGGGGGATCATGGGGATGCGCCTCTCGCTCAGCGGCGCCTGCAGTTCGCTATAAATGACGGTGTCGTCGAAACCCGCGGCCGCCGCGTCCGCGCGCGTGCCCGCGAAGAAGACGCGCGCCGGCCGCGCCCAATAGATAGCGCCCAGGCACATGGGACAGGGTTCGCAGGTGGCGTAAATATCGCAGCCGGTCAACTGGAAGCGGCCGAGCACGCGGCAAGCTTCGCGAATCGCTACTATCTCGGCGTGCGCCGTGGGGTCGTTGGTGGAGGTGACCAGGTTGACGCCGGAAGCGATCGTGGCGCCGTCCTTCACCACCAGCGACGCGAAAGGTCCGCCCCGTCCGGTCCGCACGTTTTGGACGGCCATTTCGATTGCCTGCGCCATGAACGAATCCGGTGCCACCTCTCGTATTCTAGCCTTGTAGAGACTGGGTAGCGTGCCGCCATGGGCATCAGCCCACGGTCGAAATTCGGTGGGCTCAAGCTCGCCGGCCCAGAAGGCGCCCCGCGCCAAAGGGTGCTCCAACCGGCTCTTTGTACACATCGCCAAAAGAACATAAGTGCTCTGTTTTGTTTCAAACAGCCATGGACTCAGGCGCCAGACGAAGCGACATTGGGCGAAAGCGCCTGCGATCCGCGATTTCCTCACTACTGGCGCGGCTGCCAGCACCCGCGCTAGACTGGGGACACACGGCGGCTTAGGGCTATGTCAGCCACGGATCTGCGACAGCGTTTCAAAGAGCTCACGGTGGTGGCGGACATTGCGTCGGCGATGCTCTCGCCCCTCGAACTGAGCCAGGTGCTGGACGTAGCGCTGGAAAAGACCTCCCGCGCCATAGGCGCTCCGTTCGGGTCCATTACGCTCCTCAACACCGAAAAGACGCGATTGGAATTCGCCGCGGTTTACGGATTATCGCCGGATTACGGCGAAAAGTTCCGCGAGTTGGGATTGTTGCCGGCCGACGAATCGTCGCCTTCAGGCCGCGCGGTTTCGACGGGGAAACCCTATTGGGTGGCCGACATCACCCGCCATCCGCTGTGTGCAAGCTGGAGACATATCAGTCTGGGCGAAGGCGTTCGCGCGCTCATTTGCGTGCCGCTGTGGCTGGGGGGCGCGCCCTCCGGGACGCTGAATCAGTACCTGGCGGAGCCGCACCGCTTCTCGGCGCGCGAGGTCCGCCTGCTGCAGGTGGTGGCCCAGCAGGTGTCGCTGGCCATCGAGCGGGCCCGTTTGTACGACCAGCTCAAACAGCAGCACGAGGCCACGCTCACTGCCAGCGAGCGCAAGAGCCGTTTCCTGGCCACCATGAACCACGAGCTGCGGTCGCCCATGACGGCCATCGTGGGCTTCGCCGATCTGCTGCAACAACAGATCCCCGGATCGCTCAACGCCGGACAGATGCGGCAGGTGCGCATGATCGCCGCCAGCGCCCAGCACGTGATGGCGGTAATAAACGATGCGCTGGATGTGGCGCGCATCGAGGCCGGCAAGCTCGAATGCCTGATCGAGCCGGTGGACGCCTCGCAAATCATGCACGAAGTGACCGACATGCTCGCCCCGCTGGCGCACGCCAAGCGCCTGGAATTGGACATCCGCGAGCCGCGCGAGCCGCTTCGCGTACGCTGCGACCGGCAGCGTTCGAAACAGATCCTGGTCAATCTGGTTTCCAACGCCATCAAGTTCACCCCGCGCGGCCGCATTCTGGTGTGCGGCTCCCAGGATGCCTCCACTCCCCACCAAGCCCGCATTTCCGTGTCGGACACCGGCATCGGCTTGCGGCCGGATCAGGTTCCGCTGCTTTTCCAGGAGTTTCAACAATTGCCCTCACCGTACCAGCAGTTGGGAACAGGTCTCGGCCTGGCCATCAGCCGGAAGTTGGCGCGCCTCATGGGCGGAGATATCGAAGTCAAAAGCGACTATGGCCACGGCAGCACCTTCACGCTGATGCTGGAGACCGCATGAGCGCGCACACCCTGCTGCTGGTGGATGACGACCCCGCCGTGCACGAGCTGCTGGGGGCGGTGCTGCGCCCCCCGGACTGGCGGATCGACAGCGCGTACGACGGCCTGGAGGGATTCGCCCGCGTGGAAGCCCACGCTTACGACCTGGTCCTGACGGACGTGCGCATGCCCGGCCTGGACGGGCTGGAGCTGCTGCATCGCATACGGGAGATCCGGCCCGACGCCAAGGTCATGGTGATGACCGCCGAGAGCACGCCCGCCAACATCGTGCGCGCCATCCGCGACCAGGCCTTCTGCTATTTCAGCAAGCCGTTCTCACCAAGCACGGTGGCCGACATGATCACGCAGGCCGTCAACACGCACCACTGGCAGGACGATATCGAGGTGCTCTCGGCGTCGCCCGATTGGATCAGCCTGCGCCTGCGCTGCAAAATGGAAACGGCCGACCGGCTCATGCAGTTCGTGCGCGAAATGGAGATGGATTTCCCTCGCGAGGAGCGCGAGAATATCGCCTCCGCGTTCCGCGAGCTGCTCATGAACGCCATCGAACACGGGGGCGGGTCGGACCCCAACAAGCGCGTGCAGGTGACCTATGTGCGCACCACACGGGCCATTCTCTATGTCATCCAGGATCCGGGAAAGGGCTTCTCGTTCGATAACATCGATCATGCCGCGGTCGCCAACCCGCCCGATGAACCCGTGCGCCATCTGGAGATCCGCGCCGAAAAGGGCGTGCGTCCCGGCGGCTTCGGCATCCTACTTACGCGCAACCTGGTGGACGAGCTGGTCTACAACGAGAAGGGCAACGAGGTTCTGTTCATCAAGTATCTGAAGTAGTGGGGCAGGCGCTTCCGCCTGCCAACGGGTTTCTTCACAGATCCTCAGGAAGCGGCTTTTTGGACTGCCCGGCGCCGGCGTCCACTCCTCAAATCTATAGCCGCACGCAGCTCCAGCAGTGGGTCGCCGGAAGGATCGATTCCATCCACCCGCGGGTTGGGATCGAAGATGATCTGTTTCCGCTCC
>JBEKUO010000657.1:0-4300 GCA_049514955.1 Bryobacteraceae bacterium
ATTGAAGGTCCAGCGCCCAAGGCTAAGACGCGCCAATCCGACTACTGGCTGAATCGCGCGCGTTTGGCCGTGCTCGAAAACCGCAAGGCGGACGGTCTCACCTATTATCAATCCGCGTTGCAAACCCGCGTTTCGCCGCCCGCCTGGTGGCGGGGCCTGTTGGAGGACAATCTCATCGACGAGGCTCGCGCGCTGTTTTATGACATGGGAGGCACGGAAGTTGCGTGGAGCGTTTGGACGAAGCCTCCAGCCGCAGAGAAAGCCCAGGAACTGGCTGAAGGACGCTGGGTGATGCCGAAGAAGCCGATTCCATCGTTTGAACTGGCCGATCTTTCGGGCAAGACCTGGAAGCTGACGAAGCTGGAAGGCAAGTCTATCCTGATCAACTTGTGGGCCACCTGGTGCGGTCCTTGCAACGCGGAATTGCCGCACCTCGAAAAGCTGTACGAAAAAGTGAAGGACCGCGCCGACCTCCAGATCCTGACCTTTAATATCGATGAAGACCTGGGCTTGGTGGAGCCTTTCATGAAGGAGAAGGATTACCATTTCCCGGTGCTGCCGGCTTACAGTCTGGTGGTGAGTTTGCTGGACGGTTTCGCCATTCCGCAAAACTGGCTGGTCGACCCGAGCGGTACCTGGCGTTGGACACAAATAGGCTTCGGTGCGGAATCGGATTGGGAGGGCGACATGATCCAGCGCTTGGAGGCGGTCAAGAAGAACGAGGGAGCACCCAAGACGGAGTAGGTCATCAGGATCTCAACACGTTCCAACTCACCGCCACCGTGCCCTCCGGCGTGACCACCGGCGCCGTGGACGTGGCCACGCCAGGCGGCACGCTTTCCAAATGTGGCCTTCCACCTGAATCTGGCGCGCTCTCCGCGACTCAGCCGTGCCGGCCACGGGAGGGCGCCGGACAGCCAATCCCGCGTGAAGTCGCGGCAATTCGCAGGGCGCATCTGCCGTTACGGAACACGGCCGAAAACGTCCAGTCTCGCCCCCGGGAGCGACTATCATAGGTAAAGAACATGGATCTCGACTGGCAGGTATGCTCGCGCGCGCGGCTGTCGCGCGATGCCCGTTTCGACGGCAAATTTTTCATCGGCGTGCTCACCAGCCGGGTCTACTGCCGGTCGATCTGTCCCGCGCCCACGGCGAAAGAGAAAAACGTGCGCTATTATCCAAGCGCGGCCGCGGCAGCGGAGGCGGGCTTTCGTCCCTGTCTGCGCTGCCGGCCGGAATGCTCTCCCGGAACTCCCGCCTGGCTGGGAACTCCGAGCACCGTTTCGCGAGCTTTGCGCCTGATCGCCGAGAGTGGCTTGGCCGACGGCGGCGTGGAAGTTCTCGCGCAACGCCTCGGAGTTGGTTCACGGCATCTTCGCCGCCTGTTTCTCCAACACCTCGGCGCCACGCCTAGTGCGGTGGCTCAAACCCGCCGTCTGGGCTTCGCGAAGAAGCTCATCGACGAGACGAGTTTACCGATGAGTGAAGTCGCCCTCGCCTCGGGCTTCGGCTGCGTGCGGCGGTTCAACGCCACCATTCGCAAAGTCTATCATCGGACGCCGACGCAAATCCGGCGTCTCTCGCGACAGACCGGCGTGCCGCCACAGAATGAGTACTTCTTCCGTCTTCGTTTCCGTCCGCCCTACAACTGGAATGGCATGCTGCGGTTTCTCGCCCCGCGCGCCACGCCCGGCGTTGAAGCGGTGGATTCCGCCAGCTACTGCCGTTCGATTTCCTTGAACGGCAGTCACGGCTGGTTGGAGGTTTCGCTGGACGATGGAAACGACGGCCTCGCCGTGCGTGTTCAATTTGGCGATCCACGGTCCCTCTTCTTGATCATCGAGCGCATACGGGCGATGTTCGATCTGAATGCCGATTGGGCGGCCATCGCGCAAGGTCTGGCAGTGGATCCGGTGTTAGCTATGCACATGAAAGCAAATCCGGGGCTGCGTGTACCGGGCTGCTGGAATGGCTTCGAGCTAGCGATACGCGCCATTCTCGGCCAGCAGATTACCGTAAAGGGCGCCACCGCTCTTGCAGGCCGGCTGGTAAGAGCGCTCGGCCAGCCGTTCTCAGGGCCTGGCGGACTTACGCATCTCTTTCCCCCGCCCGAAGTTCTTGCCGATGCCAACCTCGCCGGCGTAGGACTGACTAGGGCGCGCTCCGAGACTATTCGCGCGCTCGCCCGTGCGGTTTCGGACGGCCGGATCGGCTTTGAGGGGATCTCCGACTCCCAAGATTTCCTAGGCCGCATGTGTGAAATCCCCGGCATCGGAAAATGGACGGCGCAATATGTTGCGATGCGGGCGCTGGGCGAGCCCGATGCCTTCCCGTCCGGCGATCTCGGTCTCCTGCGTGCCCTGGGTTTAAAGAATCCTCGCGAGTTGGAACGGCGTGCCGAAGCTTGGCGGCCTTGGCGAGCATACGCGTCCATGTACCTGTGGACAAGCATCAGCAATAGCAGAATCGGCGGAAATGCGGCTGTTTCATCCGAAGGCCATGAAGCGGTTGCGATGACCGCTTCTCTTCCGCCTTAGCAGGCATTATCGGCTGGCGGGCCATCTCGGTCGCGACCTGGCGGGCGTGGTGGTTTCCGAGTGGGGTAAACGCTAGGCGGTCAGGCGCCGCTTGAAAGCAGTTCTGGTGAGCGCGAAGGCCGCGACTCACCGGTCACTTCGCGTGAGGCCACCGTGATTCGTGCCGAAGTGGCCGCGGAGGTGAAGACGCCAACACAGGGCGATACAGATCGTATCTAATGACTAAATGAGCCTCGCTCAGAAAAGCGAACGGAATCGTGGGCGCCAGCTCCGGGTGTGGCCGGGCGTTGTCGCCGTTGTACTGCAATGGTTAGGCTGGTTTGCCGTACCGATCTTCGGGCCGGAGGCCGCGCTCTACGGAGTGTTTGGCGGGCTCGCGTGCGGATTGGTCGTCCTGCTGTGGTGGGCGTTCTTTAGCCGGGCGCCGCAAATCGAGCGCTGGGGCGCAATCGCTCTGATGATCGTCGCGTCGTTCGCGACGTCGCGCGTGATCGACAAGTCGATTGCCACCGGGATGATGGGTTTCATGTTCCCCATTTGCTCCATCCCGGTCCTGAGCCTCGCGTTGGTGGCCTGGGCGGTGGCCACCCGCCGCCTATCTGATGGGCCTCGGCGCGCGTCTATGGTCGCGGCTATACTGCTCGCCTGCGGTTTCTGGACGCTCCTGCGGACTAATGGGATAAGCGGCGCGGGCCGTGCGGATTTCGCCTGGCGTTGGTCGAAGACACGCGAGGAGCGGCTCCTGACGCAGACCGGCAGCCAACTCCCTGTGCTTCCCGCCCAGCCGTCGCCATTGCCGGTGGCTCCGGCGCCAGCCAAAATTCCCGAGGGACAGCCCGTAGCCCACAAAGCTAAAGACCGGCCGGCTGCGCTTCCACTAGCTCCCGTGCCGGCGGCGACTCACGCCGCAGCGGAAACAGGCGCCAACTGGCCTGGCTTTCGCGGACCCGGCCGCGACAGCATCATCCCCGGTGTGCGGATCAAGACCGACTGGTCCACTTCACCGCCGGTTGAGCTTTGGCGCCGGCAGATCGGACCGGGCTGGTCGTCCTTCGCGGTCCGGGGCGACCTTCTCTACACACAGGAGCAGCGTGGTGAGGACGAGTTCGTCACCTGCTATAACGCGACTACCGGCAATCCTGTGTGGGCACACCGCGACGTAGCCCGGTTCTGGGAGTCGAATGGCGGTGCAGGCCCGCGCGCGACACCGACCCTCCACAACGGCCGCGTGTACACATTTGGTGCAACCGGAATTGTGAACGCGCTCGATGCCGGCGATGGCGCAGTGCTATGGTCGCGGAGCGCTGCATCCGACACTGGCGTGAAGGTTCCAGGCTGGGGGTTCGCGAGCTCGCCGTTGGTGTTTGGCGACATGGTAATTGTGGCAGCCTCCGGCAAGCTGGTCGCCTACGACCTCGCCACTGGCGCTCCGCGCTGGACCGGCCCCGATGGCGGCGATAGCTACAGCTCGCCACATCTCGTGACCATCGACGGAATCCCGCAGATTCTGCTGATGAGTGCGGTCGGCGCCACGAGCGTGGCGCCGGCGGACGGCAAGCTGCTTTGGAAATACTTGTGGAAATCCGATACCCGCATTATGCAGCCGGCCGTCACGGCGGATGGCGACCTTCTATTCACTGCGGGCGATGCAATGGGTGGAGTCGGGATGCGCCGCATCGCGGTTGCCCATGGAACCGCCGGTTGGACCACCGTTGAGCGATGGACGTCGACCGGATTGAAGCCCAGTTTTAACGACTCCGTCG
>JBEKUO010000658.1:0-4282 GCA_049514955.1 Bryobacteraceae bacterium
GGTCCGAATCCACATCAAACAGAAAACCGGCGTCGGCGCGCAGAGGCTTCATCAAAGGCGCAAGCTGCAGCGCGACGGCATCGCGCGTGGTGGAGGGCTCGTGCGCGAAGTTGACCGCCTCCATTTTCTCGTTGATGAGAATGAACCCGGTGTCAAAGCGCTCATTGGCCCGCCGCAGGATCAACGATGACGTGCCATTGCAGCAATCCACCAGCACGCGGAATTTACGCAGAGCGGCGAAATCGTAGTTGGCGGCCAGATCGTCGAGATAACGGTCGATGGCGCGGGTTTCGGGCACCACGTTGCCGATCTGCCGCCAGTCCACAAAAGCGAATTTCTTCAGATGATAGATATCCAGCAACTCGCCGGCTTCCGCCGTGGAGAGGTACGTTCCCTCGCGTCCGAAGAACTTCAGCGCGTTCCACTCGGCGCTATTGTGGCTGGCCCCGATGGAGACGCCGCCGGCTGCATCCCGGCGGCGTATGGAGTGCTGGATCACAGGAGTCGGGGCGATGCCCAGGTCGATGACGTGGTGCCCGCAAGCCAGCAAACCGGCCAGCAAACCTTCGCGGATCATGACGCCGCTGGCGCGCGGATCGCGTCCGATTACCACGGCGCCGCCCGGCTCCAGAAACGTGCCGAAAGCTGCGGCGAAATCCAGGACATGCGACGCTGTGAGCGCGGAGCCTACCACGCCCCGCAGGCCGACGTGCGAAATACGCAGCGATTTGGCGGCTTGTTGAGAGATCATTTGACGAGCGTCAGCAGGCCGAACGCTTGCGGCACGTGGAAACTGGGTTGCCCGGTGGGCTGCCAGGCGATGGCCACATGGTGCAGCGCCGTGCCCTGCCCCCGGTAGAAATTAATGCGCATCTGCAGGCCGGGCGCGGGAGGGCGGCTATCGATGGATTTGAAAGGAATCCGCATTTCGCCGTACCAGATCTTCCTCTCGGCGTCGATGCGGGCCTTCGAGACAAAGCCGGAATTCCAGAGCCAGCCACCCTCGGGCTTGGGGTTGTCGAGGTCGATATCGAGATCCACCCATTCACCTTGCGGAGATATCTCAAACTCCTTGTACCGCGTGATGTGCTCGAAATCGCTGCCGACGAAGACCTCCGCCACATCCCAATTCCAGAGGTGATTGGTTTCGGTGGTTTGGGAAGGATTGGGCTTCAGATTCAACTCCTGGTAGGGGCAGATGAAGAGGAAGTAAATATTTTCGGACGTCCAGCGGGAGCGGATCTCGGTGCGATGGCCGGCGACGCGCTCGCCGCGCGGGCCGTTTTCGGCGAAGACCCCAGGGACATTTTTCCATTCGGGGGCGTGGGGATCCGCCGTGACGGGGGAATCGGAGGCTGCGTAGTGGCTGGCAATCACATCCGGCTCACGGGCCAACACGGCGCAGGCCAGTGCGAAGCATAGCAGAAGGCGATGCATGTATCTAATATAGCTGGCGGCCGGGGACGGGGCGCTGGCGGCCGCGGATTTTGGTACACTCCGTCGTTTTTCTGGGTCGGAAGGCGGCGTCGATTCCGGTGAACCGCTGTGTTACCTTCATCTTTATGGTCACCGTGCAGGAGGCGTTTACACGGGCCCAAGAGTATGCCCGCGGAGTGCTTGGCGATATGCCGTACACCCTGGAAGAAGTGGAGCAAGACTCCTACAAGGGCCGAAAGGTCTGGCGCATCACCCTTGGATTCCCGAAGCGACGGCCCACCGCACCCGATCTGGTTCGTTCGCTTGGGGCTGGATTGCCACTGGAGTACAAGACCTTCCTGGTGGATGCCGATACGGGCGAGGCGATTGCCATGAAGCTGGCAAGTTGATGACCGCCTTTGAGCGATTTGATCGGAACGCTCGTTCCAACGGTATTCTGATTGACACCAACCTGCTTGTGTTGTTAGTCGTTGGCTCAGTGAATCGAGATCGTATTCCACGATTTAAGCGCACCAGCAGCTACACACCCGCGGATTGGGATCTGCTCACTGGAATTCTGGAGCAAATCCCGCGCAGATACTCTATTGCGCACGTCCTCGCCGAGGTTAGCACCCTCACGGACCTGAAAGGGCCCTACCTCGAGATCGCAAGAGAGATACTTCGTAACGCTATTTCTCTGTTGGAAGAGCTGCCCATCGCCAGCCGCGATGCGTGCGCGTCTACTTATTATCGCCGACTTGGTCTGACGGACGCGGCGATCGGATTTGCCGCCAAGCAGCGAGGCTGCTCGGTAGTTACAAACGATTCAGGTCTATACGCCGCGTTGTTGGAGGAAGGCGTGTCGGTCCTGAGATTCGATGACCTGCGAGAAATGCTGTGAAGCGGACCTTGACCCTCGCGACTCGGCGTCCTGAACCCGCCACGCTCCGGTGGTTTATCGGTTTCAGTAGCGCACGGATGTCCTTCTGGACGCTGAGCAGTTTACACGCCTTCGGCGCGGCCTGGATGGAACAGCAGCCCGCTCGCCTCCGGCGTGGATGATATCGCTCGTCCCCTTTTTTTCAGCGGCAAAATCGCGTTCTCAGTGTGGATCGATTGGTGAGCGGAAATGGATCACTCTTGCCTGGCGCCGAGGCCGCCGATCAGCCGAGGGCTTTTTAGTTTGCAAAGCTCTCGCAAGCGGCGCTCTCGGCTCGGCGACACCCGCCACGGAGAGAGAAACACCCAATTTTTCGACAACGCGAGGCCGGCGCGGCCCCGTCGAGCGCCATGATAATGGCCCGGCTGCCTGGGGCGCAAGCTTCTTCTACCGGCTAGGGCCGCCCGGTTCCGTCCCCGGGGGCTTCTTTCTTGCGCCCTGTGGCGCGCGGCTTTCTGCGGCCTTTTGGATAGCCTCCACGTCCGCCAAATCCTGCGGCCTTCCGGATGCGAGTTTAGCGGCTATGAGGTCGTCGCGGGAAAGAAAATTCGCCGTTGTGCCGGTCGCTTGGTCGATTACATCTTCAACGCGGCGGTCCCATGCTGCATCGAAATCCACACCGGGGATCTCGGAAAGAATATCGACGGCTACCGGCTCGCGCCCCATCCGGAAGAATGAGCCGGGGGCGGCAAAGTCGGCATTGGTCAATGCTTCAAGAGGTGCGCCGAATTGCGCCAATGCAGCATAGACCGCCGTCGCATTTTCGGCATCGGGCTTCACCAGAATGTCCATATCCTTTGTGGCCCGTGGCTGGGCATGGATAGAAACGGCGTAAGCTCCGACGACCAGGTATTTAACGCGGTGCGCGTTCAACACGGACAAGAGTTCTTTGAAGTCTGGGTACATCCGGAGCCTGGCCCTTCATGCCGTAGTGTTCTTGGGTAAGTTCAGAAACTGCGTCCGTCCGCTCCCACACGGGCCGGCTCTGCCAGTACCGATACTCGTCGGCCTTCATCTCCTCGAGGCTCGTATATTTGCGAATGGTCTTGTCCATACGGTTTGTTTGTAGCACGGAGCGGCGCGGCCTTCTATCCGTCTCGCTCTTCAGGCAGTGCAACCCTGTGCTTGCTTCCGTAATTCGGGTTAACGCTGTCAGCTTAGCGCACTGGACAAGGCGGCGCAAACGGCGGCGTATGGCTTGCCCGCAATGAGCATCTGCACGCACTCCAGCAACGCCGGCGCGGCACTGATTACCCCGCTAACCCTCCTTCACCAGCCGCCGCTCCGCCGGATACGGCAGGACAAAGTGCAGCTTGCCGGCCATAATGCGCCGCTGCACTTCGGCCCAGTAACCCACGGTGAACAGATCGCCGTGCTTCCGGCGGAAATAGTCCTGCAGATCGGCCGGAACGCCCAGATAGCGCTCCCATTCATCCACCAGGACGTCATTCTCGTCGATGGAAAACCAGGCGCCGTCGGTCTCCGAGTTCCACAGCAATTCGTCGCGTTCGCTGAGCGCCGGCGTCTCCCGGAAGCGGTGGCGCAGAATCGGCCCCAGGTCGTCGAAGTCAAACAGCGCGACGTTGGACGCATGCGTTAGCCCGGTATTGAACGGCAAACCGTAGCAGTCGCCGAAGAAGAAACCCATCCCGGCCAAGTCCTTGATAAAAGTGCCGAGAGCATCGACGGCCCGCTCGCGCGCGGCCCGATCGCGGGTCTCATCGAAGAACGTGCTAAGGGGTTGCACGCGCCGCTGGGCGTAGACATGCTTTAGAACCACCGTGCCTCTATCCACGCGCACGCTGCTCGGCGCGCTCCTCAGCAGATCCTGCAGCACCTGTTCGTCGAACGTTTCCCGCGGAAAGTGCAGGTCGCGGTAGAGCCATGCATCCAGCATCAGGCGTCCCCGGTTCATCTCATGCACCC
>JBEKUO010000659.1:0-4276 GCA_049514955.1 Bryobacteraceae bacterium
GGTTTGGGGGATGGGGGCGCGCGGCGACTGGGTGTGGATCCGGGGATGGGTCTGAGCGTCGGGCGCTGGGCGGGAAGCTGGGGAGAGGTGAGGCTGCGAACCGAGGCTGCGAGCGATAACCAGAATTCTTATACTTCACACCTTTCGGTACCTTCATACCTTTCCGCGACGGCACTCCGTTTGATTTCTTCTACACGCTCACGGGCCTCTTTCACGAACCCCACGAAACGCAGCGCCAACTCGCGAATTCGCTCCGGTTGGCGCCGCGCAATCGCCTCGGTCGGGATCAATTCCGTGCCGATACCGATTGCGGTAGCCCCGGATATGATGAAGTTGGCCGCGGTCTGCTGATTGACGCCTCCCGCTGCGACCAGCGGAATTTGGGGCAGAGCCGTATGAAGCGCCTTGATGTACTTGTCCCCGCCCATCTGCGCACAGGGATAGACTTTAACGAAGTCCGCGCCGGCTCTCCACGCCGCGGCCACCTCGGTTGGTGTCAGCACGCCCGGCAGAACCGCCACGTTTTCCTTCGCCGCGAATTGTACAACTTCGAGAAAGAACTCGGGCGCGGTCAAGAAACTTGCGCCGGCGTCCAGGCAGCGACGTGCCGTGTCCGTGTCGAGCACGGTTCCGGCGCCAACTATCGTTTTTGGATCGTGCCGGGCGAGATGGGAAATCAGCTCAACGGCTCCGGGTACTGTCATGGTAATTTCCACGATTGGTATCCCGCCACGTGTGACCGCTTCCGCCGCGAAATGCGCGTCTGCGCCGGAGGACACCCGAATGGCTGGGATGATGGCTACTTCCTTGATGAGAGCGCAAACGTCGTCTTTTTTCATTTCGCGGAGTCCTTCCTTTATACGGATTCTTCAGTTTCGGCGGCTGGAAGCCGATCGCCGCTCCTAGCGAACCAGGCATAGAGGGTCGGCAATAAAAAGATACTCAGGATCAAGTCGGAGATCAGACCTCCTACAATGACGATCGCAAAAGGACGCTGGGAATCCGATCCAATGCCATGCGAGACGGCGGCAGGAAGCAGCCCCAATGTCGCAACTAACATGGTCATGATGATCGGCCGAAGGCGCAGCACGGCGCCTTCCACCGCAGCTTCGTCAATGGTGTATCCTCTGCGGCGAAGCTGATTGATGTATTCCAGCATGATGACGCCGGTTTGTACCGACACACCGAAAAGCGCCAGAAAACCCACTCCCGACGAGACACTGAAGTTTGTGTGTGTGATCAGCAATGCGAGCAGTCCGCCGATGCGGGCCATGGCTACGTTCGTGAGGATCAGGAGCGCCCACTTCACCGATTGGAACATGGTGTAGAGGATAGCGAAAATCAAGACGATCGTTACTGGCAGCACTAACAACAGCCGCCGCTCCGACCGCTTCTGGTTTTCGTATTCGCCGGCCCAGTCGATTGTATATCCTGTGGGAAGCTTTACAGCGGCATTCACCTTTCTGATGGCCTCTTCCACGGTACTGCCCAAGTCTCTGCCGCGCACGCTGTATTTGACCGCGATGTACCGGGAATTTGCTTCGCGATAGATCTCCGAGCCGCCGTCCGATACTTTCACTGTGGTTAACTGTGCCAACGAAACACGCTCGCCAGACGGCGCCAACAAGCGAATTTTCTGGATGGCCTCCTTCGTATCGCGATACTGGGGCAGATAACGCAGGACGAGATCGTATCGTTGTTCCCCGATCAGCACCTGGTTGAGGGCATTTCCCCCGACCGCTGTCTGTATAGCGTCCTGCACGTCCGACACATTTAGCCCGTAACGGGCCACGCGGTCCCGGTCGACGGCGAAGTCCAGATTTGGTTGGCCGAGCAAGCGAAACAAGCCAAGGTCGTCGATGCCCCGGACGCCTCGCAGGACGTCCACGATTTCATCCCCCTTCGCTTCGAGCGCTTTGAGATCGTCCCCGTAGATCTTGACGGCAAGAGCGCCCTTGACGCCGCTCACAGCTTCCTCCAGATTGTCGGAGATGGGTTGCGAAAACCCCCAGATCGCGCCGGGAATCTTCTCGAGTTCGCGGTTCATAGCGGCGATCAACCGCTCCTTGTCCTGATGAAAAACCGGCCGCCATTTCTCCTTGGGCAGAAGGTCGACGAAGTACTCGGTGTTGAAGAAGCCCGTGGTGTCTGTGCCGTCATCCGGGCGGCCCACCTGGGTAACAACCTGAGGGACTTCGGGAAAGGAACATAGCACCTGGCGGGCCCGATCGATGATCTGCGTCCCTTCCGTCGGCCCGGTGCTCGGGGCCAACGTGCCGCGCACCCAAATGGCGCCTTCGTCGAGGTGCGGCAGGAATTCCGATCCGATCACTCCGCTGAACGCCAGGTAAATGGCAGCCGCGAATGAAAGCACCGCTACTCCAACCGTCAGCCAGCGTGTGCGCACGGACCAAGCGACCATACGCCTGTAGTGGGCAGTGACAAAGTCCATCACCGGATTGCGCCATTGATGAGCGTTTTTCCGGAAAAAGAAGCTCGCCAATGCCGGCGCGACCAGCATGGAGAAGATCAGCGCGCCGAGCAATGCGAAGGCCACCGTCCAGGCCATGGGCTTGAATAACTTTCCTTCGACCTGTTGCAGCGTGAAGATGGGAAGATAGGCCGTGATGATGATAGCAATGGCATAGAATACGGGCCGCTGCACTTCGTGCGCAGCCGCGCGGATCTGTTCCATCGGCGTTCTCGGATCTCCCCTCCGGTTCAGGTGGCGCACGATATTTTCTACCATGACCACCGAACCATCCACGACCATGCCGAAGTCCAACGCGCCCAAGGAAAGCAGGTTGGCTGAGATATGCCGGAGGTCCAGGCAAATGGAAGCGAAGAGGAGCGCAAAGGGAATAGTTATCGCGACGATAAGAGCGCCGCGGATATTGCCAAGCAAAAGGAAAAGGACGATCACTACCAGGATCATGCCTTCTCTCAGGTTGTGCAGCACGGTGTCCGTGGTGTACTGGACCAGGTCGTCGCGGTCCAGATAAGGAACGATCTTGACCCCCGGAGGCAGTATGTGGTCGTTGAGCCGCTGAACCGCGGCGTGAATTCCGTCCAGAGTGGCGGCCGTACCCGCGCCCTTGCGCATGAATACGATTCCTTCTACTACATCGTTATCGTCAAGGACTACGCCATCCTTCCGGTGGATCGCTTTTCCGATCTGTCCCAGGCGGATCTTCGGGCCCTGCGCGACCACAGCAATGTCTTTCACGCGGACGGCCGTACCGTTTTGCGTCTTGAGCACTGTCTTTTCGATGTCCTTCACGTTGGTGACGAGCCCCACCGCCCGGACATTTACCTGCTGCGCGCCCTGCTCAATAAAACTTCCGCCGGCGTTCGCATTGCTATTGGAGAGTTGCTGCTCGATCTGTGCCAGACTCAGCCCATATGAGATCAGCTTGTCAGGGTCGATACGCACCTGGTACTCGCGGGTAATGCCTCCAAAGGACGAGTCGTCGACCACATCCGGCGCCGATCGTATGTACTTAGCGGCCACCCAGTCTTGAAGAGTCTTCAATTCCATGACGTCATATGCCGGATTTGTGGACTCGATGGTATACCAGTAGATCGAGCCAATCGGACTGAAATCAGGGCCAATCTGCGCGGTCACGTTCGGGGGCAGTGTAACTGCTGTAAGCCGTTCGAGCACTTTTTGGCGGTCCCAATCGTTGTCGGAACCGTCGTCGAAAATCAGGTTGACGACCGAGATCCCCGCGAGCGACGCCGACCGCACGTGCAACAAATGCGGAAGCGCGTTCACCTGGATTTCGATCGGAACCGTGATCTGTTGCTCGACTTCTTCCGCTGCCCGGCCAGGCCACTGCGTAATCACCTGGACCCACGTATTGGCAACATCCGGATATGCTTCTACGGGAAGAGCCTTGAAAGCGATTAGCCCCGCGACCAAAAGCATAAGCGCGAGCGCCAGCACGATAAAGCGGTTGTTCAAAGCTGTGTCAACAATAGAGCGAATCATTACTGTTGCACCGTGTTCTGGAATTCGAGCGCATTAGCGATCACTTGTTGACCCGGTGCGATGCCTGAAATGACTTCCTGCATGTTGCCGGGAAGCATATCGCCCCCGACAACTTCCACACGCCTGAATCGCCTGTCGTTCAGTGGTATGTAGACCCAATCGCGATCATGCAGGTGCAAGATTGCAGGAGCGGGCACAGCAGCCCGTGTTTCTTTTTGCGGGCCATGGAACGTGGCGGTCACGAACATTCCCGGACGCATCAGCCCAGGGTTTTCTACTTCGATA
>JBEKUO010000660.1:0-4271 GCA_049514955.1 Bryobacteraceae bacterium
GATTCCGCTGTATCTGGACGCGTGCCGTTTCGCCGAGAACGCCTGGTTCATCCGGCAGCGCGAGCCGGGCTACGCGGATTGGACGCCGAAACAGATTGCACAAAAAATGTTTTCGCTGGCCGACGGCTGCACCTTCTCGGCGAAGAAGGATGCCTTCGCCAATATCGGCGGCTTTTTGTCCACGAACGACGACCGGCTGGCGGCCCAGGAGACCAACCTGCTCATCCTGACGGAAGGTTTTCCAACCTACGGCGGACTCGCCGGGCGGGACCTGGAGGCCATCGCCGTGGGTCTGAAAGAAGTGCTCGACCCGGATTACCTGCGCTACCGCATCGTTTCCACGGGTTACCTGGGGCGGCACATCGCGGATCATGGCGTTCCCATAGTGGAGCCGCCCGGCGGTCACGCTATTTATATCGATGCGGCCCGTATGCTGCCGCACATCCCGCGCGAGCAGTTTCCGGGGCAGGCGCTGGCGGTGGAGTTGTACCGGCACGCCGGCATACGCTCCGTCGAGATAGGATCGGTGATGTTCGGCGATCAGGCGCGTCACGAGCTGCTGCGGCTGGCCATTCCCCGGCGGGTTTACACGCAGAGCCACATCGACTATGTGGTGGAGGCCATTCTGGAAGTGAACTCGCGGAAGGACGAAATTCGGGGGCTGGAGATTGTAGAGGAGCCCCCGTTCCTGCGCCACTTCACCGCGCGCTTCCACCCACGTGGCGCAGGCACTCCTGCCGGCGCAGGCGAGCTTTAGCTCGCACTCACGTGTGCTTCGAAGGAAATCTCTTGGCATCCGCGCGGAAATAGAGTAAAAACAGAAGAGACACACATTGTTTTTAGCGGACCGGGCCACCCTGTGGAACGGGTGTGCAAAAACTTGCAGAAGTGTCCGCCGCGGAGTCCGGCCACTTGATTCGGAACGACTTGACCGTGCCGGCAAAACCGGCGCGCGTGCCATGTTTTATACAGAGTCCAACCGCATCAAAACACGGCCCGAAGAAAGTGGGTGCGGGGAGCGTCGCCCGCCGGTAACCTGAAGAATCCGCCATGTCTGCGACCTCCATAGCCCTGGACAAGGGCCTGCCCAGCAACGTCGACGCCGAGCGCCTCGTGCTTGGCTCCATCCTGCTAAACGACAGCCTGTACATCCAGGCGGCGGGCGAGCTTGAGGCGGACGACTTCAGCCTGGAGAAGCACCGCCGCATCTTCCGCCGCATGGGCGAGTTGCACGAACGCGGAGAACGCATCGACCGCGTCACCGTAGCCAACGAGCTGATGCGCCTCAACGAGCTGGAATCCTGCGACGGCCTCAGCTACCTGGTTTCGCTCGACGACGGCCTGCCGCAGATCCTCAACCTGGACGCCTACATCCGCATCGTCAAGGACAAAGCCGTGCTGCGGCGCATTATTTTCGCCTCGCAGCACCTCATGAACCGCTGCCTGATCGGCGAAGAAGAGCCGGACGAGATTCTTTCCGGCGCCGAGGAGACGCTGCTCAAGCTCGGCGAGTCCCGCGTCAAGAGCGGCTTGCTCAGCCCGCGCCAGGTCATCGACGAATATCAGGGCGGCCTGAACGCATTTCTGGACCCCAGCAAGCGCATCAAAGGCGTCAGCACGGGCTTCTCCCGTTTCGACGAAAAAACCAGCGGGCTGCATGCCGGAGATCTGTTCATTCTAGCGGCGCGGCCCTCCATGGGCAAGACCGCGCTGGCGCTGAACATCGCGCACCACGTGGCCACCAAGGCCAAGCGGACCGTGGCGGTGTTCTCGCTCGAAATGTCGAAAGAGTCGTTGCTGACGCGCATGCTCTGCGCCACGGCGCGTGTGGACAGCCAGCGATTCCGGGCCGGCTACCTGAACGCCGACGAGCGCAAGAGGTTGCAGGCCGCAGCCTCTAGTCTGGTGGAAGCGCCGTTGTTCATCGACGACACCGCCGGCATACACCTGATGGACATCCACGCCAAGCTGCGCCGTCTCAAGGCCGAGCACGGTCTGGGACTGGTGGTGGTGGATTACCTGCAATTGATGTCGGGCCGCGGGCGCTTCGAGAACCGCAATCAGGAGATCAGCACCATCTCGCGCGGCATGAAGCTGCTGGCGAAGGAGCTGAACGTGCCGCTGGTGGTGCTGTCGCAGCTCAACCGCGCCCCCGAGACCCGCCAGGGCGATCACCGGCCGCAGCTCAGCGACCTGCGCGAGAGCGGATCGATCGAGCAGGATGCCGACCTGGTCGCGTTCATCTTCCGCGAAGAGGTCTACCGGCCCAACGACGAGAGCCTGAAAGGGCAGGCCGAGCTGATACTGGCCAAGCAGCGCAACGGCCCGGTGGGGAAGATTGAGCTCGTGTTTCTGCACGAGTTCACTAAGTTTGAGAACCGGGCGGCGGACTTGGGGGATGCGCCAGAGGAGTAAGTTGGTACAGGGTTCAGAGGTACGCTCAGCTATTCCGATGACTTCGTTGTGATCGACGGGCGATACCGCCATCTGTCAGGGAGGCGACTACGCGGTCAGGCGACGGAATCGGTAAACTGGTGCAATAATTTGTGTCGTGTGAGGCCCCACCTTGCCCGTGACCCTTGAGGAGAACATTAAATACAGGGAATTCGTAAGCCGCGTAGCCCGAGAAAGCGGATGCTTCGACTTCACGCCTGACCAAATCGTCTGGCACTATACAGATGGGGCCGGCTTTCTCGGAATACTCCAGTCGTCACAGCTCTACGCCACCCAAGTCGCAGCATTGAACGACGCGAACGAAACCCGGCACGCGTCCAACCTGTTCACAAAGGCAGTCAAACAACTCATCGTTGAGCGCGTGAACGAGCAAGAAGTGATGATTTTCCTCAATACGCTTCTCGGATTTTCCAACGAAAATTCCGGCTCCCACAACATCAGCAAATTCTTTGTGACGTCGTTTAGCGGTGAAGAGGATGACGTAACGCAGTGGGACAGGTACGGGAAGCCAAATGGCTACGCAATCGGGTTTTACGCGCGTGGACTCCAGAGGGAGCCTAGCAGTACGCTCTACCGGGTTGTTTACGACAGCGAGAAACAAGAAAGAGCGGCAAAAGAGCTTGCAGAAGCGACGGTGACGTTCTACTTTGAAGGACTAAATCAGGAGCGAATGGGAGACCCTGAACTATGGACGCGCGAGTTCCTGGCGGCGTGGGACGAATGGTCTATAGGCTCGCTCCGCTGGCGAAGGCATGGAAGTGGAAAGCGGAGAACGAATATAGGATTGTTCATGAGCTGAAAGTGGCGGAATTCCCTCTTGTCAGGTTCGCGCAGAAGGAAACGATGCTCGCCCGCTACATTGCGCTGGATACCCCGAGCTGGGTGAAGCGCCGTTCGACGCTGCTGCCGATAGCGAAAGTCGTGATCGGCCCGGGCAACAATTATGCGCCTACCCAAGTGAGCGTCCGCTTGTTGCTAGACCAAATGGGATATCACGAGGTGCCGATTGAGGAGACGACCTGCTCGCTTACGCGGCCATAAAGCTATTCCCGGGCCGTGTGTGTCGCTCAGGCCGTTTTCTCCGGCCCAACTGCGCGCGTGAGACAAGGCGGCTAGGCAGCCAGGCCGGCCCCATTGTGGGCCTCAAGGGCGCGATAGCCCGCAGCCGAGCGAGCGATGTCCAGACAGCATCCGAATAGGCCTGCCGGCATTGGGGGGTCCCAGTCATTGCGAATTGGAAGCAGCTTGTGGACTGGTCGAACCGGATCGAAACCCTGCGGGATTGCGTCAAGACCAGCCCGGAATACCGTCCAAACCCCTGAATCGGCTGGCTACCCGACATCCCAGAGTTGTATGGGAAACGGTATAGCACCGAGTGTGTGCACACGTCGCCCGGCATGGCAACTTCAGTTGAAGATCTTCACGCTGGCTCCCCTCGCCGTTCGAGCGCTACCACGGTTTCATCATCCGCCGGCGGCACGGACCCGCGGAACCGCCCAATTGCCGACAGAAGGCCCCGGCCGGCAGCCGCGGCGGAATCCACGGGCAGGCCGCGCGCGATGGACAGCAGGCGATGCAGCCCGAGCTGTTCGCCCGACTCGTCCCAGGATTCGCTGATGCCATCCGTGTACAAGAGCAGCAGGTCGCCCACTTCTAATTGCACGGCGGTCTGGCTGTAGGAGGTTCCTTCGATCAAACCGAGGGGCAGGTCGACGATGTCTTTGCTATACGGCGTCGAATCGACCAACAGGCTCCAATCTTTCGTGGCAGCCCGATACCACAGTGGAGGCAGGTGCCCGGCATTGGTGAACAGCAAC
>JBEKUO010000661.1:0-4269 GCA_049514955.1 Bryobacteraceae bacterium
CCGCCGCTGTCTGGTGCAAACGCGGCAGGTGGCCGATTGACAATCGGCCGCAGCTAACCAAGCTGCCCCACAATGGCACCTGGGCCTTGCGTACACATACGCTCAGATTCCACCCGTACTGTCGATGAATCGCGCCGGTCTCCACTTTCTTGTCGCGCACCCCGCTCCGCCGCTCCGATGGACAGGCTTTGACTACACTAGGAACATGACTCTCTTCCGCCTTCTGCTGATCGCCGGCAGCGGGCTGCCCTTATTCGCGCAAGCGCCGTGCGCAGGCACTCCGGCCTATACGCCGTGCGAGTTCGTCTTCGAGCTCAACGCGCAGGAGGCTGCCGCGCATCCGAATCCGTATGCCGATGTCGATTTGGCCGCCGAGTTTCGGTCGCCTCATTTTCACACTTTCAAGCTGCCCGCGTTTTGGGATGGGGGCCAGCGGCTGGTGATCCGCTTCACACCCACCGAGGGTGGCGAATGGCTCTGGCGCACCAGCAGCAATATCCAGCGGTGGGAGGGCCAGACCGGCTCTTTCACCGCAGCCGAGTCCGATGCGCCCGGATTCGTACGCACCGCCAACGTGCATCATTGGGCCTGGACCGCGGGCAACGGCAACCAGCCGCACCTCTGGATGGGAGACACGCTGTACCGCTTCGCGTTTCTCGATCAAGCGCTGTTTCAGCGCATCGTGGATAAGCGGGCGGAGCAGAAGTTCAACCACATCCGCGGACTGGTGCTCGGATCGGAGGAAGAAACCGCGCGCGTCTTTCTTTCTCCGGGCAAGCCGAATCCGGAGCATTTCCAGCGCGTGGATCAATCGATCCGCTACATGAACCAGAAGGGCATCGTGGCCGACCTGATCGTGGCCGGCTCCGAGGACCAACTGACGCGGCTTTTTCCGAACTGGCAACAGCGGAAACGCTACGTGAGCTACCTGGTGGCGCGTTATGCTCCCATGAACATCACCTGGCAGGGAGTGCGGGAGTACGAGACTTACGAGGACGGACGGCCGCTGATGAAAGAGATCGGCGGGCTGCTTAAGGAGATGGACCCTTACCAGCATCCCCGGACCAGCGGCACACTGGCGACGTCAGGCGGGCTGTTGGATGACGGCTGGATGGATTTCGTAGCGCACCACACGGGCGACGACCAAGTGTGCGCCATCGAGCATCAGCTCTTCGCGACGCCGTTTGTGAATCTGAAATTCGCAGGCGAAGACAGCGGCGCCGGCAAGTCGCAGCCCGACGATGTAGATAGCGACGCCTTCCGCCATCGCTTGTGGAACGCCGCCATGGATGGCGACTATTTGACCTATTTCAACACCGGCACGGCGGGGGCTGGCAAGATCCCGGTGGATGCGCAATACCTGGACTCGCCCGGCGCCAAAGCCATGACGGCCTGGTACAACTTTTTCGCGGGCAATCGGCACTGGGAGCTGGAGCCCTATTTCGACGTGGACGGCGGCAGGGCGCTGGCGCTCGAAGAGGTCGAGTACATCGTCTACGTGGAAAATCCGGGGCCGGTGGAACTGCAGGTGGAAAGCCACGGCTACGACGTGTCCTGGATCAACCCCATCAACGGAGAGGAGATTAAGGAGAAGAAAGGGTACCGCGGCGAGCACTTCACCGGAGAGCCGCCAGACAGGACGCACGATTGGGTGTTGCACGTTTCGCGCGAAGGCCACAAGGAGGGCATGCTGAAGTCTTACAAGTTCGAGTCGCGGCGCATCGCCATGCAGGTGATCGAGCAGAATACGCAGAAGGTGCCCTTCGAAATCGCGCAGCCTGAGGACTCCACGATTTCGGAGGGAAAGCCTCCGGCGTTCGCGGCGAAGATCAAGCGCGAGACACGCGCCACGCGCAGCATGATGTGGCTGTGGACCGGCGAGGCTACCGTGGATGGCCAGGGCTACCGCGTGATGGGAACCGGCGCGAAGGGCACGTTCAAATTCCCTCCGCATATCGCATTGAACTATCCCGCGGTGATGGACCTGCGGCTCTACGGCATGAATGCCAACGGCAAAGTGTATAGCATGGACAAAACTTACCAGCTCGACAAGTGACTGAACTCATCCTGGCCGTGGACACCACGCACGAATTCGGCAGCCTGGCTCTGTTGCAAGGCACAGAGGTGTTGGAGGAGGTGCTGCTGCATTCTCCCGAAGGATTCGGCCAGATTCTTTTCGAGCGCCTCGCGCAGTTGCTGGAACGGCAAGGCCGCAAGGTGCAGGATGTGGACTGCTTCGCGGCGGCGTCCGGACCGGGATCGTTCACTGGAGTGCGCATCGGCCTGGCTTGTGTGAAGGGGCTTGCGGAGGCCACCGGCAAGCCTGTGGCGGCGGTATCGAACCTGGAGGCGTTGGCGACATTCGGCACGGCGGAGATGCGCGCGGTGGTGCTGGACGCGCGGCGCGGCGAAATATATGGCGCGGTATATAACGGGCGCAGCGAAGCGATTCTGCCCGAGACCGTGATGCCGTTTACGGCCTGGCTGCGAACTATGCCGGCTGGTGAGATCGAGTTCATATCGACGGACTTCAGTCCGTTCGCGGCGGCGCTGGTGGGTACGCGTTTCGAGAAAGCGCGGATCGTGACAGCCCCGCGCTCGTTGGCCGCCGCGGTGGGCAGGATCGCGTGCGAACGCTGGCGCGCCGGCCGGGCCGCGGACCCTGCCGCCATCGATGCCAACTATGTGCGCCGCTCGGACGCCGAGCTGTTTTGGAAGGAATACTGATGGAACCCGGGTGGCTGAGCTGGGCCCAGCGCCTGCAGGCGATTGCCCAGACCGGTCTTGCCTACGCCGTCAATCAATACGATGTGGAGCGCTATGTAGCCGTGCGGGAAATCGCGGCTGAGATGATGGCGGAGGGCTCGCACGGCGACCTCGCGACGATCCGCGGGCTGTTCGCAAGCCAGACGGGCTACGCCACGCCGAAGGTGGACGTGCGGGGAGTGGTGTTCCGTGAAAACCAAATTCTGCTGGTGAAGGAGCGCGAAGACGGAGGCTGGACGCTGCCCGGCGGCTGGGCGGATGTGGGCGAGTCCCCGGCTGATGCCACAGTGCGCGAAGTGCGCGAGGAATCCGGCTTCGAGACTCGCGCCGTGAAACTGCTAGCGGTGTACGACCGCAATCGCCATGGCCACACGCCTATCCCGTTCCATGCGTATAAGCTGTTCTTCCGGTGCGAGATTATCGGCGGCGCTCCGGCTCTCAGCGTCGAAACGGAGGGCGTGGATTGGTTTGCGGAGGACTCGTTGCCGACGTTGTCAATCTCACGGGTCACGCCGGTGCAGATTCACCGGTTCTTCGAGCATTTACGCAATCCGGGATGGCCCACGGAGTTCGATTGAAGCAGATAGGACTGCTGCGGAAATGAACCCCAGTTCGAATCCATCCCTGCGAGCCAACGCAGTTTTTGCGAGTCGCAGTTCTCCTGCTCATTCTCGAACCTGCCAGTTCGAGCACTGCTGACCCCCAGTGCGGATTCGAACCACCACCTACCTTGGCCGTCGCTTCGACGTGCCGAATCGGTCTCCCATGATATGATCCATGCAGGCCCAATCGAGCCTAATCCATCGTTGCGGAGGAGCGACAGAGGTGATATAAGCAGAGATGGTTCGCTCTATCATCGTCAACCGTTAAGTCGCGATGAACCACGTTGATCCTGCGAGGCTGCTCAGCTACGGTGCAATAGGTCTAGGCTTCTTGTTGGCCTTCCTGTCATATCTGCTCTTAGCGGGCGAACAAAGGCGACCGGAACCCCGTACATCGATGATCCGGGCCATTTACTCATTCATGCTTTTTGCGTTCCTCCTGTCGGTTCTTGGATTCGGCAGCGAGATCGTCAAGAGTCGCGTATCCGTGGCAGGACCTGATGCAGATGGCGGCTTTACACGGCAGAAACCGATTCTAAGGTCCCCGGAAGACCGTTCGGAGCACGACTTTTACCCAAGGGTATTGGAGTTGGCGTGGGAAAAAGTTGCGGGGGCCAAATCATATAAAGTCGAAACTGAGATTCAAGTGGCAATTATTGGCGAGCATAGTGCTGAATGGGCGCCGTTACCGCCGCAAGAAGTAGCAACTAACCACTGCCAAATTACTTTTGGAGGTGCTAACTGGGGACGATGGCGCGTTACTGCGGTCAATCAGGCTGGGGAGCAGAGTCAGTCCTCAGACTGGTGGCTATTCCATTTTATGCACTAGGAACCGGGCTTGCCCTAGCGTTGATTCAACAGAAGGCTGCCGACACCGCGGAAGTCAAAAGGGGGTACTTTC
>JBEKUO010000662.1:0-4263 GCA_049514955.1 Bryobacteraceae bacterium
CCCACCACACTGACCAAGCACCACAGACCTAAGTTCCGACGACGCCGGCCAGGGGGCTGCTGGCGCTGGCGTACAGTTTCTTCGGCATGCGTCCGGCGAGGTAGGCGAGGCGGCCGGCCTCGACGGCGAGTTTCATCGCTCGGGCCATGCTCACGGCATCCTCGGCGGCGGCGATGGCGGTATTCATGAGAACGCCGTCGGCTCCTAATTCCATGGCGATGGCGGCGTCGGAGGCAGTGCCGACGCCCGCATCCACGATCATGGGGACGGCGGTAATCATCTCGCGCATGATGCGCAGGTTGGCGGTGTTCTGCACGCCCATGCCGGAGCCGATCGGCGCGGCCAGCGGCATGACGGCCGCAGCGCCGGCATCGATCAGTTTGCGCGCGTTCACGACGTCGTCGTTGGTATAAGGCAGCACCACGAAGCCTTCCTTCACCAGCACGCGGGTAGCTTGGAGCAGACCTTCGTTATCGGGGAAGAGCGTTTTTTCGTCGCCGATGACCTCGAGCTTGATCCAGTTAGAGAGACCCACCTCGCGGGCGAGGCGAGCGGTGCGAATGGCGTCGTCCGCGGTGTAGCAGCCGGCGGTGTTGGGCAGGATAAAGATCTTGTCCCGGTCGATGAAGTCCAGCAGGGATTCCTTGGTGCGGTCGGTGAGGTTGACGCGGCGGACGGCCACGGTCACCATTTCGGCGCCAGTGGCTTCGTGGCAGCGGGCCATCTCCTGGAAGCTGCGATACTTTCCGGTACCTACGATCAGGCGGGAACGGAAGTCGCGGCCGGCGATTGTGAGGGTTTCGGGCATAGTTACATTGTAGGACGGGCGGGGTATGTTGAGTGACGGCTGCGGCTGGCTTTGTGGCTCTGGGGTTGGAGTTTTGTTGCAAACAAAGGGAGGTTTTGGGTTCGTTTGGTATTTTTGATGTTTCGAGAGGCGCTAGTCGACTGATTGGGCTGGGGAACGGCTAGACCCGCGGGATAAGGCGGACTTGGCTTTGTTTCTTCGAGCTTTGTTGCAAACAAAGGGGGGATTTGGGTTCGTTTGGAAATTTTGAGTCTCTGACGAGGCCGCAAAACCGCTCAGAGGCCGAAGCCTCTCCAAGGCGATCGTTCCGCCGCCACGGTCGGTGTGGGGCGGCGACGGGCGGCCTTTCGCCCCTCGGCGCGTTGCGCTTCCGCCAAGCTACGAGCAGAAACATGCAGGCGTAGATCTTCACCCGTAAGCTCGTGCGCGCCGTCGAAGTTTTTCTCCAGGTCCGCGGTAAGCTTACTCGCGGAGAGAGTGGGCCCTTCCTGGATGCCGACGTGGTGCGCGAGGAAAAGCGCCATATCCGCGGTGACGATGAAGCGCCGGGAGGGCAGGCCCTTCTCCAGTACGTCAAACCGGTAAACGCGCGCGTTCCTTTGCTGGTCGAATCCCAGGTACCTGACTTCCATAGTGCCTCCTTTCGGAGCGGCCAGCTACGCAGCCAGCGCAAGAGGACGATAAGAGTTCAACGGTGTACTTCTAATTCTTCTTGTCTTTCAATTGTGTGGGCTAGACTAGGCAGATTCCGATCGGCCAAGTTCAGGCTGAACTTTTAAAAGGCCTCTTAACTATACCACGTCTTCGGCGGGCGTCATTTGCGGCGAGGAAGGGTGAAAAAGTCAGTTGGCAGGCGAGAGCGCCTGCCCCACGCGCGAAGAAAGTTCTGGACAGTGGGACAGTTCCGGACAGTGGGACAGTGGGACATTGACAGCGGAAACGGAGATCTGCGATACTTCCATCGATAGACGATGGGAAAGCGCAGCGGATCTTGCGAACTGCTTCCAGGAACTCTCGACATGCTGGTGTTGAGGGCGTTGGCCACTGGACCGATGCACGGGTACGGAATCGCGCACCGGCTGCAGCAGATTTCCAACGAGGTATTGCAGGTCGGCGAGAGCTCGCTTTATCCGGCGCTGCAACGGCTGTTGCTCAACGGCTGGGTGAAGGCGGCGTGGGGCAGTTCCGAGAATAACCGGCGCGCACGATACTACACGTTGACCGCGGCCGGGCGAAAGCAACTCTCGGCGGAACGCGAGGAATTCAGCCGCGTGATCGGCGCAATACAAAAGGTCCTCGACATGGCATGAGCCCGCATGTCCCAACGATGCTGGTGCGCGGCTGGCGGCGGCTGGTGTTTCGATTTCGGCGCGCGCGGCTCGACCGTGAACTGGCGGAGGAAATTGAATCTCATCGCTTGCTGAAGCAGGCTGAGAACGGCCGTTGGGGTTTGGCTCGTGAAGAGGCTCGCGACCTGAGCCGCCGGCAGATGGGCAACATCACGATGGCACAAGAAGAGTGCAGGGATATGTGGAGTTTCGTGAAACTGGAGAGGTTTCTGCAAGACATGCGTTACGCGGCTCGCCTGTTTGGGCGAACCCCGGCATTTACGGCTATCGCAGTGCTGTCGCTGGCGATCGGAATCGGCGGCAACGCAGCCATGTTCAGCCTGGTGGACAAGTTACTGGTGCGACCGCTGCCCTATTTCGAACCCGACCGTTTAGTTCGTGTTACCGGCATCTATCCGCGTGCGGCGGTGCCGGTTTTTCAGCAGCAGAGCCGGACGATGGACGTGGCCGCGGTGAGCGCGGGTTCCGACTACAATCTCACAGGCCAAGGAGAAGCCGTGCGCATATTCGGATGCGCGGCTTCGGCGAACCTGTTCTCGGTGCTGGGAGCGCCGGTAGCCAGGGGGCGAAGCTTCGAAGCGGGAGAAGATTTGCCCGGCCGCGACTCGGTCGCGATCCTCAGCGATTCGCTTTGGAAGGATAAGTTCGGCGCCGACCCGGCAATTGTGGGCCGCGCGATCAAGTTGAACGGCATCGATCGCGAAATTATCGGCATCATGCCGCCGGGGTTCAGTTACCCATCGTCGAAGGTGGAAGCGTGGGTACCGCTGCGTCTGGATCCTTCGAACTTTCTGGAATATTGGGGAAGCGAGTTTGTGCCGCTAGTGGGGCGGATACGACCCGGCGCTACGATTCCACAGGCCCAAAGCGAGGTGCGGGCCCTTGTCGCGCAGTTCAGAAAAACGTTCCCGTATCCGATGGCGCGCGATTGGAACGCAGACTCGACGGCGATTCCCCTCCAACAGGATCTGGTGGGCGACATACGAGGCAAGCTGATCATCCTGCTTTCCTCGGTTGGCATCGTGCTGCTGATCGCATGCGTGAATGTGGCGAGTCTCCTGCTGGCGCGCGCCACGACGCGGAGGAAGGAAATCGCGCTGCGCGTGGCTTTGGGCGCGGGGCGTTTGAGAATCGTCCGCCAATTGTTGACGGAGAGTGTCTTGCTGGGGCTGGCGGGTGGCGGGTTGGGCATTCTCCTGGGAATGAGCGCTCTTGCCATCTTCAGATCCGTGCTGCCGTCTTCCACGCCCGGCTTGTCGCAAGCGGCGATCGACTGGCAAGTGGCGGGGGCGGTAGCAGCGCTGGCGCTGTTTACGGGGTTGGCGTTTGGTCTCGCGCCGGCCGTTAGCGCGTCGCAGGTGGATCTGGCGGCGTCGATCAGGACGGGCAGCCAGCGGTCTACCGCAACCGCGTGGACCCGTCTGCGAAGCTGGCTCATTGGGGCAGAAGTCGCACTGACGCTGGTGTTGGTGGTGAGTGCGGGGCTTCTGATGAGAAGCCTGTATAGCCTGACGGAAGGTCACACAGGTTTTCAGCCGGAGCGCATCCTCACGTTGCGCATCAGCCCGAACGAATCCGCGTGCAAAGAGCGCGCGGTTTGCGTCGCACTGTACGAGGGCCTTCTCGAGCGGGCGCGCGGCGTCCCAGGGGTGGCGGATGCGGCGGTCGCGAATGCCGTGCCTTTGGATGGCTATCGGCCGACGATTCCAGTCGATGTGGAAGGACACCCCAAAACTGTCGATCATCCGGCGCCGCTTCTCTGGTTGAACGCAGTCAGTCCCAGTTATCTCGACATGCTGCGCATTCCGCTGGTTGCCGGCAGGAGATTCACGGAGGCGGATGGCGCCATGTCGGCTGGCGTGCTCTTGATTACGGCATCCACGGCGAGACATTTCTGGCCCGGCGAGAATCCGATTGGCAAGCACATTAAGATTGCGACCGAGGAGAAATGGAGGACGGTGGTGGGTGTGGTGGGCGATGTGCGGCAGTATAGCCTGAGTCAAGGCTTGCCTAACTGGGTTCCCGGCGCGGTTTATATGCCTTATGCTCAGTCGGCGCGCGAGGATGGACAGATTATCGCGGCGATGACCTTGTTAGTGAAGACCC
>JBEKUO010000663.1:0-4259 GCA_049514955.1 Bryobacteraceae bacterium
ACACGCGCGTACCCACCGGCTCGCCCAGTTCGGTGATGAGCACCGCGGCATTGGAATCGAATCGTATATAGGTCCCGTCTTTGCGCCGGGTCTCCTTGCGCATGCGCACGATGACGCAGCGGACCACTTTGCCTTTCTTGATCGCCGAATCCGGAGCCGCCTCTTTCACGCTCGCGGTAACCACATCGCCTAAGCCGGCGCGCAGGCCGAGATCGCCGCCGCGCGGCAGAATACACGCCAGCCGGCGCGCGCCGCTGTTGTCGGCCACCTCCAAAATCGTCCTCATCCCTACCATAGGTCGCTCTCGCTCCCGGTTCTGGGTCCTAGGTTCTAGGTTATGGCCTACTCATCGAAAACCGTTCGAGAGTTTGCCAACACCCAGCACCCAGAACCCAGCACCTATACTTTGATGTCCAACTCCTCCGGCTGCGTGCCCACCTGCGCGGCCCGCCGGATCACTTCGGCCAGGCGCCAGCGCTTCAGGCGGCTCAACGGCCGGCACTCGATGATGCGCACCACGTCGCCCAGCTTGGCGCTGGCGGCTTCGTCGTGCGCGTAGAATTTCTTGCGCTTATTCACGATCCGCTTGTACAAAGGATGCGGTACGCGGCGGCTCACTTCCACCACGATGGTCTTGGTCATTTTGACGGAGACCACCTCGCCCACCTTCTCGTTCTTCAACGGCTTCTCGGTCTGCCCGGCCATATTACTTCTTCGCTCCCGCCAGGGGCGCTGCTCCCTGGGCCCGCTCGCGCAGGATGGTGTAAATGCGGGCGCGGTCCTTCTTCATGGCGCGCGCCTTCTTCAGACCTTCCATCGTTCCCATGGACATCTGGAAATTCAGCCGGAAGAGCTGTTCTTCGATGGTCCGCAACTGGTGCTGCAGCTCGATTTCGTCGAGGTCCCTGATCTTCTGCGACTTCATAGTCTACTCCGCCTGCTCCCGCGTGACGAACCTGGTCCGGATCGGCAGCTTGTGCGCCGCCAGGCGCATCGCGGCAGCCGCCACCTCCGGCGGTACGCCTTCCATCTCGAACAGGATCTTGCCCGGCCGGACCACCGCCACCCATTGCTCTGGAGCGCCTTTACCTTTTCCCATACGAGTCTCGGCGGGTTTCTTGGTGATGGGCTTATCCGGAAACAAACGAATCCATACTTTGCCCCCGCGCTTGATCGAGCGGGTCATGGCGATACGGGCCGCTTCGATCTGCCGGTCGGTGATCCACGCGCAAGACAAAGCCTTCAGGCCGCAGTCGCCAAAAGAAATGGACGAACCCCGCCACGCCTTGCCCGTCATGCGCCCGCGCTGCTGCTTGCGGTATTTGACTTTCTTAGGCATCATCATGGCTTACTTCTCCCCCTCGGGCTTCTCGGCCGCGGGCTCGACCGCGGGCGTAGGCTCGACCGTGGCCGCGGGCTCGGCCGTGGGCTCAGGCTCGTGCCGCACTTCCTGCTTCCATTGCGGTTGCGGCGCCATCAGCGGCGGCAGGATCGGACCGCCGGTGCGCGCGGGACGCGCCATCTCAGGCGGAGCCGCCTGGATGGCAGGACCACTGGGCTCGGGAGCGTGCGCGGATGGTTCGTGCGGGCGCGGCGGCGGCGAGCGGCGGTCGCCACGATCTCCGCGATCTCCACGATCGCCACGGTCACGCCGTTCGCTGCGCTCGCGCCGGGGCTCCGGCTCCGACGAGAGCCCTCGCATGCGGTTGCCGGCGTCCAGAATCTCGCCCTTGTAAAGCCAGGCTTTCACGCCGATCACACCATACGTGGTGTTGGCCTCTGTAAAACCGTAATCGATGTCCGCGCGCAACGTGTGCAGCGGAAGCTGGCCCTGCAAATACCATTCGCTGCGCGCGATTTCCGCGCCATTCAGCCGGCCCGATACGCGCACTTTAATACCCTTGCAGCCGAAGCGCAGCGCTGAATCCACGGCCTTGCGCATGGCCCGCCGGAACGCCACGCGCTTCTCGAGCTGCAACGCGATCGATTCGGAGACCAGTTGCGCGTCCAGCTCCGGCTTGTGCACTTCCTGTATGTCGATGAAAACTTCGCGTTTGGTGCGCTTGGCCAGGTCCTGCTTCAGCTTTTCGATCTCAGCGCCTTTGCGGCCGATAATAATGCCGGGACGCGAAGTGCGTATGGTGACACGCAGCTTATTGCCAGGCCGGTCCACTTCAATGGCGCTGACGCCGGCCGATTTGAGCCGCTCGCGCAACGTCTCCCGCAGCTCCAGATCTTCCTGCAGCAGCTTCGAATAACCCTGCTTGGCGAACCAGCGGGATCGCCACGGCTTGTTAAAGCCCAGCCGGAAACCGTAAGGATGAACCTTTTGTCCCATTCAATACCCTTTAGCCACAGATGCACACAGATGCACACAGATGAAACCGGCCCGTGCTCTCCATGTCTATCCGCAGTTCCGTCAAAAATCTCTCCGCCTCAACCACCGCCGCGAACGCACGCAAAGATCTGTGTGCATCTGCGTGCATCTGCGGCTCGATTATTCTTTCTCCGCCTGCTCCGCCTTCTCCGCAACTTTGATCACGATATGCGCCGTCCGCCGCTGATAACGATAAGCGCGGCCCATGGGCGCTGGGCGTATGCGCTTCTGCCTCGGTCCCTCGTGAACATACGCTTCCGACACCACCAGGCGGTCCACGTCCACATCCTCAAAGCGGTCCTTCGCGTTGGCGATCGCCGAATCCAGCACCTTCTGCACTTGGGGCGCGATGCGCTTGTTGGTGGAACGCAATGTTGTGCGCGCCTGATCGGCGCTCTTGCCGCGAATCAGATTCACCACCAGCCGCGCCTTCTGCGGCGATACCCTGATATATCTCGCTTCTGCCTTGGCTTCCATAATCGCCTCTTAAGCCGGCTTGGCCGCCTTCTCCGTAGCGGCCTTCACCGAGTGCCCCTTGAAATGCCGCGTGGGAGAAAACTCGCCCAGCTTGTGTCCCACCATGTTCTCGGTGATGTAGACCGGGATGAACTTCTTGCCGTTGTGCACGGCGATGGTGTGGCCCACGAACTCCGGAAGGATGGTCGAGCGGCGCGACCACGTGCGGACCACGCGCTTCTCGTTCTTCACGGTGAGAGCCGCGATTTTCACTTCCAGGTGGCCATCCGTGAACGGCCCTTTCTTGACTGAACGCCCCATAGTTATCTCTTCTTACTCTTCCTGGTGACGATCCACTTGTCCGTACGCTTGTTGTTGCGCGTCTTGAAACCGCGGGTGGGTTGACCCCAGGGAGTCACCGGATGCCTGCCGCCGGAAGTCTTGCCCTCGCCGCCGCCGTGCGGATGATCCACCGGGTTCATGGAGACGCCGCGATTGTGCGGCATCTTGCCCATCCAGCGCTTGCGGCCGGCCTTGCCCAGCGATACGTTCTCGTGATCCACGTTGCCCACCTGGCCTACGGTGGCCATACAATCGAGCGGCACACGCCGGATCTCTCCCGAGGGCAGCTTCAGCAGGGCGATGTCGCCTTCCTTGTTGACCAACTGCGCCTGCGCGCCAGCGGACCGCGCCATCTGCGCGCCCTTCCCCGGCCGCAGTTCTACGTTGTGGACCACCGTGCCAGCCGGCATATTCTTCAGCGGCAGCGTGTTCCCGAGCAGGATGTCGGCGGTGGGACCGGACATCACAGTCATGCCCACTCTCAGGCCGTCCGGCTGCAGGATGTAGCGCTTCTCGCCGTCCTTGTAATGCAGTAGCGCGATGCGCGCCGATCGGTTGGGGTCGTATTCGATCGCCGCCACAACCGCCGGAATCCCGTGCTTGTCGCGTTTGAAATCCACCAGCCGGTACGCCTGCTTGTGGCCGCCGCCGATGAAGCGCGATGTGACGCGGCCCGTGGAATTGCGGCCGCCCGTGCCCTTCTTAGACTCCAGCAGCGATTTCTCCGGCCGTTCCTTGGTAATGTCCTCACGCGACACGACCGTTTGGAAGCGGCGTGTCGCGGTTACGGGCCGATAACTCTTAATTGGCATTGTCCATAACTCCGGCTGACGCGGCGACGCGGCGACGCGGCGACGCGGCGAATCCAATCCCGTCGCCGTGTCGCCCCATCGCCGTGTCGCCGTGTCGCAAACTAAATCTCGGCAAAGTCGGGAACCTTTTCCCCCGCCTTCAATTTCACGTAAGCCTTCTTCCAATCGTGCCGGTAGCCCACGAACCGGCCGCGGCGGCGCATCTTGCCTTCCAGGTTGGCGGTCCTGACTTCCGCCACTTTCACCTTGAACAGCCGCTCGACCGCCTGCTT
>JBEKUO010000664.1:0-4252 GCA_049514955.1 Bryobacteraceae bacterium
GGACCGCCGTCCTCTTTTCCACGGCTATACCTGCCTCGGCGCCGAGGAATCTCGCCTTGGATAGCGCCGGCAACATATACGCTGTATTGGCCGCCGGCATTCCGATAGGTGGGGGTGGGACGGAAGGGGCTGCCAACTTTCCGGTGAAGAACAGCCTGGCGACATGCGACCCCAACGCATCGCTTGCCTTGGCTGCGCTCGACGCCAATGGCAATATCTTACAGGCTACTTACATTCCGGGATCTGAACTTTCGACGGCGGCGGTTGTGTCGGGCGCCAACTCGTCGGCCTATGTGCTGGCCGCGCCTACTCAAAGTTACACCCCTACATCCGAACCATCGGAATCGGCCGGCGGACTTTGGTTTCTGGCTCACTTCGTGCAGAGCCCCGCGGCCCAAGTCGTATCACTCGCGTGCGAGGGGAATTCGGCGAGTTACGCTAGCGCAGCGGTCTCACCAGGCGAGATCGTGAGCCTGTTCGGGAACGGACTGGGGCCGGCCGTGGGTGCGCAGCCGCAGGTCGATGCGCAGAGCGGGTTCCCTAAGCAACTGGCCGGTGTACAGGTGACCTTCAACGGCATTCCGGCTCCATTGTTGTACGTGCAGGACGCGCAGATCAATGCCATCGCGCCGTGGTCGCTCCAAAGCGGCGACACCGCGCAAATTTGCGTGGTCTACGACGCCGCGCCCACCAACTGCCTCTCGCGGCCGGTCCTGGATGCTCACCCTGGCGTCTTTACGGAAGACGGCACTTATGCGGTCGCATTCAGCCTGGATGGCACCCGTAACTCGGCGTCGAATCCCGCTCAGGTTGGTTCGATCGTGTCGCTGTACGCGACCGGCCTGGGGCCGATCCATCCAGCGCAACCCGACGGTTCCATCATCGAACTCCCGTTGCCCGCCGACGTGCTTTCGACCCAACTTGACTGGCAAATACCGACCGGCATCGGTCCAGAGATTTTCGGATCCGAGCCTGCTGAGTACGCGGGTCCAGCGCCGTTCGCGGTGGCGGGTTTCAGCCAGATCAATATGGTGGTCCCGGACACTTATGCGTGCGCCTTCGGGTGCGGTTGGGCGCCGCTCATATTGCAGGTTGGATCCACCGGCTTCAGCAATTATTTCCTGGTGCAAGTAGCCGGTCATTAAGCCACAGCGGTACGAATGTATACTGCCCACAAGAACTCAACTGAGCAATAGCGTTCCGCCAAGCCAGAGCGCTGCCCTTCGCCAGAGCCAATGTTTACGGGCCTTCCGTGCGCACAGCGCACCACGGCAGGCCGTTTTGTTTGGCATGGAAACAGGACTGTAAGGAGCAGCGTGAAATTCCGCGCTTTCTTGGGTTCAATCTGATCTGGCTGGTGGCGTTCGCGATGGTTATCTTCTTCGCGGTTTTTTGGGGGCGTCCTGGATGGAGCCAGGCACATTGCCCTCACCACTCATGCTGGCCAGCGGCGTTGTTCTGCTCCATCGATTGCGTGTGCCGCAGGCGAGCAAAACTCGCCTGCGCCGGCAAGAGTGCCGGCGCGGCAGGCAGGAGTGCCTGCGCCACGGGCCGCCCCGGACCGCCCTTACTCGTAGCGCAGCGCCACCACCGGCGAAATGCGCGTCGCCCGTAGCGCGGGAACGAACGTGGCCACCAGCACCACGAGCATCAATCCCACAGGCGCCGCCGCAAACGTCAGCGTGTCCGTGACGCCGATACCGAATAGCAGCGTCTTGAGCAGTCGCGTCAGGGCGAAAGCTCCACCCAGGCCGAGCACAATTCCGATAGCCGCCAGCGACGCGCCTTGCTGAACGACCATCCGCACGACGTCCGCCCGCGCCGCCCCTAAAGCCATGCGCACGCCGATTTCATGCGTACGCTGCGCCACCGAATAAGCGATCAGCCCGTAGATTCCGACCGCGGCCAGCAGCAGCGCGATTCCCGCGAACAACGACAGCAGCATGGTATCGAAACGCGGCTGCGAGACGGACAGCGCCAGCGATTGATCCATGGCGCCGATTTGCGCCAGCGTTACGCCTGGGTCGATCGATTGGATGTTGCGGCGAAGCGCATCCGCCAGGCGCGCGGCGTCGCCCGAACAGCGCACTGCCAGGTACAACCGCGGACCATAGGTTTGGGCAAGCGGCATGTAGTAGGCCGGGTCCGTGTCGACTGTCAATCCGAGATACTTCACATTGCCGACGACACCCACGATCTCCATCCAATTGTTGCCGAACCCCAGCCCGCTCTGTCTGACGCGCTTGCCCAGGGCATCCTGGTTCGTCAAAAAGCGCCGCACAAAGCCCTCGCTGACGATCGCCACCGGCGCCGCATCCTGCGTGTCGTGGGCCGTGAAGTACCGGCCCTTGATCAGCGGGATGCCCAGCGTCTGGAAAAAGTCCGGGCTCACGGTGACGTCCGAAATAATGGGATTGATCTCTCCCGGCGCCAAAGGCTGGCCCTCGATCCCAAAGGTGTCGGCGTCGCCCTGCCGGTCGGGGGGCAGCGAGTCGGTGACCGCGGCCGTTTCCACCCCGGGCACATTGCGGGCGCGGCGCAGCACTTCATCGTAGAAGGCCAGGCCGGCGCGGGCGTCTTTATACTTCCGGTCGCCGGGCGAAATCAGCATCGTCAGGATCTGCCGCGGAGGCGCGGAAAACCCGCCGGTTACGCGCCGCAGATTCGCGAAGCTGCGGAGCAGCAGTCCCGCGCCCACCAGGAGCATCAACGAAACCGCGATTTCGCAGACCACCAGGGCCGCCCGGGTACGCCCGCGTACTTGGCTGGCGGCACCGGCGCGGCCGCCCTCTTTGATCGTCGAGTTCAGATCCGCGCGCGCGCTTTCGAGCGCCGGCGCCAGCCCGAACAAAACACCGGTGAGCATCGAGACGAAGATCATGAAACCCAGCGCGCCCGCATCCAGCCGGACCGAATCGATGAGCGGGAGGTTGCCCGGATTCCACGCGCGGATCAGGGCGATGCCTCCCCAAGCCAGCGCCAGCCCCGCCGCGCCGCCCATCACGGCCAGCAGCACGCTCTCGGTGAGCAACTGGCGGACCAGACGGCCGCGGCCGGCGCCCAGCGAGAGCCGCAACGCCATCTCGCGCTCGCGCACCGTGGCGCGCGCCAGCATCAGGTTGGCGACGTTGACCACGGCGATCAGCAGCACCAATCCCACCGCGCCGGCCAGCACCAGAATCGCGGGCTTCAGAGTGACTCCCAGCAGCGCATCGCGCAGGCCGAGCACCGGTAGCGTCAGGCGCTTGTAGAAAGAGTTCTGCTGCATCATGCGCAGCCCGATGTTGTTGAGCTCCGCCTGCGCCTGCGGCAGCGTCACGCCAGGCTTCAGGCGCGCCACGCCGCGATAGAACCACGGGCCGTACCGCGTAGGCGGATTTAGCAGCAGGTTAGTCCAGACTTCCGTCTCGCGCCGCGGAAACTGGAATACGCCGGACATCACGCCGATCACGGTGGCCGGAGCGCCGTTCACCAGAATGCTCTGGCCCAGCACGCCGGTACTTGCGGCGAAACGTCGGCGCCAGATCGATTCGCCGATCACTACCAGCGAACCGGTGGTGGGCTGGTCCTCCCCCGCCGCGAAAGTCCGGCCGATCAGCGGACGCACTTCCAGCGTGGAGAAGAAGCCCGCGGTGACGGACGCGCCCTGCACCTGTTCCGGAACGCCTTCCTTCCCGCCGATATCCATGCGCCGGCTGGTGAAGAGGGAGGGATCTTCGAACGCGCGATTGTTCTCCTTCCACATCAGGTAGTCGCGCATGCACATCGTGCCGAACGCAAAGTCTCGCGGGAAGTAACGCATGAAGACCACCGCCACGCGATCGGCATTGGCGTAAGGCAGCGGCCGCAGCAGGATGCCGTAGGCCACGCTGAACATCGCGGTATTGGCGCCGATGCCCAGGGCCAGCGCCAGCAGGGCCACGACCGTGAACGCGGGGTTCTTGCGGAGCATGCGCATTCCGTAGCGAAGATCTTGCAGAAACTCTTCCAACATTTGACCGGTCCTCACTTGTCTGACTTCTTCTTTGACTTGTTCCAGGCCGCCCAACTCGATGCGGGAGGCTCGCCGTGCTTCCGCCGCGCCCATACCGGCCGCGCGCTTTTCTTCGGTTAACTGGTCGAGATAAGCGTGCAGCTCATCGTCGAGATCCCGCTCGACGCGCGGCCGCATGAAGAGATTGCGGCGGAGACTGGCCAGGCGGCTGAATAGTGGCATAGGGGCGCCCGGTTAGTTCGCCCGCAGAGCGCTGGC
>JBEKUO010000665.1:0-4234 GCA_049514955.1 Bryobacteraceae bacterium
CTCGAGCGCAACGGAGCAGGAAATCGAGCCATCCATCCGGCGCGCGCAGAAGATTCCACAGGAACGAAAAACCGCGGGGGCCCGGCGGAAGCCCGCGCTTCGCCGGTGTGACGACTGGCTGGTCCAACGGGCGCGCCGCCCTCGCGAAGCTCATGTCCAACTATTGTACTGCGAGAGCGCGCGCCGCGCCGGTTTTACTGCACCTGCGTGATGTGGGTACGGCGGTTCTTCTGCCAGCACTCCTCGTCGTGCTCGCTGCACACCTGATGCTCCTTGCCGTAGCTGACGGTGTTCAGTTGCGGAGCTGGAATTCCCAGCGAGGCCAGATATTCCTTGGATTCGGTAGCCCGCTTATCGCCCAACGCCAGGTTATACTCTTCCGATCCGCGCTCATCGCAATACCCCTGCACCGTGAGCTTATAGTCCGGATACTTTTTGAGTATCTCGGCCAGGGTCTGCGCATCGGCCTCCAGCGCCTTCTGCGCGTCCGGACGGAGAGTGTGCTTGTTGTAGTCGAAGTAGGCATCCTGGATGCGGTTGAGCAGGTCCTGGATACGGTTTTGAGTCGCCTGGTCCGGCATTGTCGATGCAGTGTGGACGAGCACGCTCACGCTGGCCGTGGCCGACGCAGTTCCGCCCGGGCCGGTGGCCGTCAAAGTATAGACGGTATCGGCGCTGGGGAATATGAGCCGGCTCCCGGATTCCTGGACCGAGCCAAGGGCAGGCGCGATCTGAACATTGTTGGCATGCGATACGGTCCAACGCAGGGTAGTGTCGGCGCCTTTGTCGATGGTTCCAGGAGACGCTGCGAACAGCGCGATGACGGGCTTCTCCGGAGCCGCGGCTTGGGCGGGCTGCGCCTGAGCCGGCGGCGGAGCCTTGAGTGCTTCTTTCTTTGCGCAGCCGGCGCTGATGAGGCAGACTGCTCCAAATGTGGCGCATAGTAGTAGCTTCACTGGTAGTTACCTCTTGAGGAAAAGTTTTCCTGTGTCTAGGGTAAAGGTACGGCCGCGTGGGTGGTATCCCGTGGAGGCCGTATTTTTCATGCAGGCGAGACAGGTTAACTACTGGCGTGGTAGCCAAAGAGGCTCTTCTGCTTGATCACCGCGGCGGCTTCCGGCGGCACAAGCTTCTCCCATGCGGCATCGCCCGACTGGATGGCTGCCAGCACCTGGCCGGGAGTGACATGCAGGCCTTCCGGCTTGAACTCGCGCACGCACTCGATAAACCCGTTTTCGACCAGGTACCTGTACAGGTGTTGTTGCCCGGGCGGCACGTCGAGTTCCTCGCCTGTAACAAGCGCGCCGGTCTCCGTCTCCCGCGTCGGATAGATCAACAGCTTGACTTGCCCCTGGAAGAGTCTCCCCAAGCCCTCCAGGATGCCCCCTTCCAGATCGCTGTAATACTTTTCCTCGTAAACCTCGCGCAGCGTGGGTACGCCCATAACCATTCCGATCCAATTCTTCGTGTACTGCCGCAGGTAGCTTGTGACCCGGCCGAACCTGGTGTAATTCGAAATCATGACCATCTTGCCCAGTGCGGCCAATATGTCGACGCGCGCGAGGAAATCCTGGTGATCGACGCCGCGGCCGGTCAGCAGGTTATTCATAGTCATTTCCATGAGCACGACCAAGTCCTGGGCAGGCGTGGAGTTTTGCGGATACTGCCGAATGGCGCCATCGAGCATGTCCAGCGTGACATTGGTGACCGGGCGAAAGCTGCCGCGCTCAATCAGGACGGGTTTATTGTAGAGCACCTCCGCCGGTTGCACCACCTCGCCGTCCGCGGTGAACATGGCCGCATCGGTGAGCCCCTGTTCCACGAGTTGCAGGCTCATCAGACGGTTGTCCACGGCGGCGAATGCCGGACCGGAGAACTTGATCATGTCCACTTCGATGCGGCGCCGGTCCAAGTCTTCCATCAGGGAACCGATCAGGTGTACAGGATCGTCGAGGTAGTAGAAGGCGCCATAGAGCAAGTTCACACCGGCCAACCCCAGCGCTTCCTGCTGGGCAATAGTGAAGGGGTCCAACATTTCGACGTGGATAACGATTTCCGAAGGCGCCGCTCTGGGCGCGGTTTGGAAGCGGACCCCCAGCCAGCTATGTCCCGCGGGACGCTTCGAGTGCGTCTGAGTGGCGGACGTGTCGGCAAATGCGAAAAAGGCAGTGTGCTCACCGCGCGTGCCGTCCAACCGGTCGACGAGGCTTTGGAACTCGTAGTTCAGCATGGCCTCCAGGCGCTGCCGGCTGACGTAGCGTGGGGCCAGCCCGTAGATGCCATCGCTGATAGCCATGTCGTAGGCTGAAATGGATTTCGCGACGGTTCCGGCGGCTTTTCCGGCGTGGAAGAACCAGCGGACCACTTCCTGGCCGGCGCCGATCTCGGCAAAGGTGCCGTATCTGCGCGCGTCGAGGTTGATCTTCAGGGCTTTCTGTTGGGCGCTGTTAAACTCTGCCATTGTGCCAGGGTAGCGCACGGGACTGGGCGGTTTCCGTGATGTTCGTTACGAGTATGCTATCCCAGCAAGCCGCGGAGTTCGAGAGGAAGCTGTTGCGGAAGCGCCTTGGCAACAATGGCCTTCAACAGCCGATAGACCCGGGTTGTGTTGTCACTCGGGATATCGCCACCTGCGACCGTGGCGTCCAAGCGCTCAGCTCTGATGCAGGCATTGTACACAGACGCTGGCGGATAATGGCCTCTCTTGAGATTCGTTTTGTTATATTGTCCAAGCGTGGCGCGCAATGCGTCCTCGACGTCCTTCGCTGCCGAAAGCATGCCCAGGGCGCTTTCCTCTACGTGGTGGAGCAGCAGCCAGAGTTCGAATGAGGGCTTGCTGAGGGCGACGTGAACTCCCTGCCGTTTGGCTTCACGTAAAGTTTCGACAAAGCTGGCTAGGTGGGCGCCTTGTACGCAGTGATCGGTGTCCAGGAGCATCCAGAGTTCATCATCCCCTTCATGCTCGAAGCGTAACAGACGGTCCAACACGTGCGATGCGGCAGAGGAGCCGTCAGGCGTCGCGACAACGTGGATTTGCACGCGCGTGAGCCGGAAGAAATTGAAGTACTGTTTCGGCGCGAACGTGTCGTCGCAGGCCACGATAAACAGGCGGTCGTCGCGGAGGCTGGTGGCATCCCGCGTAAGCGGGCGAGGCTGCCGCGGGACGAGGGTCATTCCGGATGATCCGTCTTGGCCGCCAGATTCTCCAGGTTTCCCAAGAACGGCACCGCTCCGAAACGGCCCTGCAAGTAGTGCTTACGGATTTCGAGGTCGTTGCGAACTTTGAAGTCGAGAAGAGAGTACAGCCTCGTAGCTCCGCTTTGGTCCTTTTCGGCGAACCAAATCTCGTCTCGACGCAGGAGATCCTGATCCAGCAGATTCGACTCATGGGTTGTGAGGATTAGTTGGCGGGAGGCACGATCGTGCGACTTTAGGAAGAATTCCAGGAATTCTTTGACGAGTATCGGGTGCAGGCTGCGGTCTATTTCGTCTATGACGTAGACCGCATTTGTCGTTCGCAGGTAGTGCAGTGCAGGAATCAGGTTCAAGAGCCTGCGGGTACCATCGGACTCTTCGGTCAGTTCCAGCCGAACGACCTTTCCAGCCTCGTGTTCGTGCGCCGCCTGAATGCCGATCTGATACACGCCTTCGCGCTCAAGCAGCAGGTGGTTGCCGTCGGGCAGTTGTACCCGTTCGCCTTCGACCAAATCTCGATGTGCCAAGGAAACTGCATCGTCGGCTAGCAAGCGGCGAAGCTCATTTTCGGAGATCTCTTTCTTCAGGACCTCCAAATGGTCGACCCCGGTTGAGGCCGATTTGAGAAAAGCACCCGCAAAGGATAGGAAGTCTGAGTCTCGTTCCATAAGGTGCTCAAGCGGCCCAGTAGACTCGTCCGGGCCAATGAGGTTTAGGCCCCAGCGGAACCAATTCAGAACACGGCACAACTCGACGCCAAGGTCCCGTGCGTCTAGCGTTGCCTTGAGAGTTGCAAGAAACGATTGGTTTTGGGGTCCACCCACTGTCGCCAGAGCGATCACTTTTTCGCCGGCGCCTTTGAGGCCTTCGGCGTCTATGACCACTTTCCCGTTTTGGTCTGTTGTGCGCTCGTAGAGCAGCTTCTGTCGATTGCCGACAACCTGAAAAAGCCATTCGTCGGTGATTCGCTCATCGTCGACCTTGAGACCAAATCGGTACAGCCTCTCCTCCGCAATGAATTGCAAATCGAATGTTGAGG
>JBEKUO010000666.1:0-4226 GCA_049514955.1 Bryobacteraceae bacterium
CTTGCGCAGCTCGAAATCCTGCTCCACCCGCAGCTTTTCATAACCGGTGACGAACAGGTTCGGGGACTGCTCCAGTTCGCGATGCAGGGCTTCGAGATCTTTCTGCTTATCTTCTTTCTTCTTCATGTCAACACTCGCAGAAACTATGTGGCCGCTTTGGCGCTGAACACCGCCACGTCCAGGTGTACGCCCGGCCCCATGGTCGAGCAGATGGTCGCGCTCTTCACATACTTGCCTTTGGCCGCCGGCGGCTTGGCCTTTACCACCGCGCTGATCAGGCTGGACGCATTTTCCACCAGCTTGTCGGAGGTGAAGCTGATCTTTCCCACTGGCGCGTGAATGATTCCGGTCTTATCCACGCGGAACTCGACCTTACCGGCCTTGATCTCTTTGATGGCCTTGGTTACGTCTTGCGTCACAGTACCGGTCTTCGGATTGGGCATGAGGCCCCGCGGGCCGAGGATTTTGCCGAGTTTGCCAACCGAGCGCATCATGTCCGGCGTAGCGATCACGGCATCGAAATCCGTCCAATTCTCCGACTGGATTTTGTTCACCATGTTTTCGCCGCCTACGATATCGGCGCCGGCCTCTTCGGCTTCCTTTTGTTTGTCGCCGCCGGCGATCACCAGCACCTTCTTGGATTTGCCCAAGCCGTTGGGCATCACCACCGTGCCGCGCACCATCTGGTCGGCGTGCTTGGGGTCTACACCCAGACGCAGATGAACCTCGACGGTCTCATCGAACTTGGCGTACTTGATCTTCTGCAGCAGCGGCACGGCTTCCTCAAGCGGGTACTCGCGCGCTTGGACCTGCTTGGCCGCGGCTTGATATTGTTTTCCTGATTGATGTGCCATAACTCCTCACTGGTGCAAACGATCCGCGCTAGAAGCACAGACCTCCCATTGAGCGTCTTTTGGGGACATTGTGAATGTACCATAACGGCAGATCGAATGTCCAATGGCATTCCGGCGTGGTTCAGGAATTGCAAGGAGGGGTCCGCTTGGCGGGGCTCAGGATTTTAGGCAACGGCCAAATTTTTCAATAAGTTACGGGCGTTCGGCGAACTGAAGTTCGCCGCGGCACGCTGAAGCGTGCGCCACGACTAACACGCGACCGAACTGGGAAAGGCATTCTCGGCCCATCGCTCACTGGCAGCGCCGCGTCGCACGGCCTCGTCAACCATGATCTGGCCGCTCATAATGAGGTTCTGCAGAGCGTCCACGACTCGCGCATCATACCGCCGGTTCCTCTGGCGGCGGATCTCGGCCATTGCCTCCGCCGGAGCCCAGGCGGGTTTGTAGGGCCGTTCGTGTGTGAGCGCGTCGAAGGCATCCGCCACGGCCACGATCCTGGCCGGCAAGGGGATCCATTCCGCGGCCAATCCGGCGCAATAGCCCGAGCCGTCCCAGCGTTCATGATGATACAGGGCGATGCTTTCCGCCATCTGCAAGAGGGGGGATTTGCCTCTCGATAAGATCTTGCCTCCAATCAAAACGTGCGACTTGATCGTCTCGAACTCTTCGCGTGTGAGTTTGCCCCTTTTGAGTAGGATGTGATCGGGGATCCCGATTTTTCCGATGTCATGCACCGGCGCCGTCAGTCGAATCAATCGGGTCTCGGAATCCGAGAGGCCCAGCGTCTGTGCCAGCAGGCCCGACATGCTTCCGACGCGCCGCGTATGCGCACCGGTGGCATCGTCCCGATACTCGGCAGCCACCGCCAGCCGGAGCAGAATGTCGAGCTTCGATTCTTCGACTTCGCGCGTGCGCTCGCGCACCCTTTCATCGAGCAACCGGTTCTGTCCTTGAATCTGACGATAGAGCAGACGCGTGTGCAGCAGGTTGTGAACCCGCAAAAGGACCTCGCTCGCATCAAACGGCTTGATGACAAAATCGTTGGCCCCGATCGCCAGGGCCTTTTGCTTTGCCTCCCGGGAGATGTCAGCGGTGAGGACCAGGATCGGCAAATAGGAGCCGGCTGGCGTGAGCGATCTGAACTGCGCGATGAGCGCGTAACCGTCGATTTCAGGCATCCTCAGATCGACAATCGCCAGATCCGGCTCAAACTCCATGAAAAGCGGAATCGCATCGCGGGCCTCGGTGGTGGTCCGGAGGTTGCCATACCCGCCGCCGCTCAGAATGAACTCGAGTAACTCGATATTCGGTAAATGGTCGTCTACAACGAGAATGCGACTGCCGCTGATCTGTCGATTGTCCATCTGTCCGATCCTCACCCTTGAATCCAGCCGGCCGGCATTGTGCGATCCCAATCTGTAGTCTGAGCCGAGCATCCGAATTCGGCTCGTGAGGCGCCCGCCTTCCCTTTGATGCAGGCAGGGTTCCTCAGTGCGTCTCCTAGATTAAGCCTTTAGGCGGCGTATGGCACTAGCAACGAAAGATACATTAAGGTCTATGAATGTTGACTTTGGATATGGATTATCCGGCCGCCGGGCGACTCGACTGGGCTGGATGGGAGTTCGCGCTGCCCCGGCCTGACCTAGGGCGTCCCGGAAACGCCGCCGGGATGTACTGCATTGGGAGCGGGCGTGTGGAGTGCATCACCCGTGCGCGGTGGGCTAGAATCAAGTGAGCAGTCGATGTCGGGGCGTAGCGCAGCCCGGTAGCGCACCTGCCTTGGGCGCAGGGGGTCGTCAGTTCAAATCTGACCGCCCCGACCATCAGATTCGTTCGCGTCGATCAGCCTTTTGTCAGCATCGTTGCCCCTCCCGAAGAATCCCTCAACGACTCGCAACAGCAATGCGAAACGGTCGACCTCCGCTAGAGCGGCGAGCGCCTTCAGAACACGGGCCAGTTTTTCCTTCGCTTCAACGGCGGCTTCAGGAGTCGCCGAGACCGAATCCGCCGATGGCATCGCCGGATCGAGCGGCATCGTCCGGCCCAGGTGCCGCAGTTCGTGACGGTAGAGGCTGCGGGCAATCACGAACAACCATGCTTTTACACTGCCCGGACGTATCGGCTGTTCCGCGAGCCAGACACGCAGAAATGTCTCGGACGTAATGTCCTGGGCCAGCGCGGTGTCTCCGCTCAAATAAAGAGCAAACCGGAATACATCGCGCGCGTAGGCGCCGTACAATTCCACGAAGCTGGTGGCCTTGACATCTCCCGGCATGGATTCGATATCCACAAACAGAATATCCGGAAGGGGCCCAAGAGTTACGGCCGTGCAGATGATTTCAGACTAATCCGTCCTGGAATGCTAAGTGGGGATGGGAAACGAAGAAAGAATTCTGCACGGCCCGGGCATGACCATCGAAGCTATGACGCCGCTGGTTGCCGGAGCGGATAGCGGTTGGAGCGGTGACGAACCCGGCCGCGGCGGCGCTACTTCGGGATGGGATACATAGCGACCCCCCAGACGCGGCCGTTACCGCTTTCCTGGACGAAGGCGATCAGGCGGGAACCAGCCGGCGCACTGCCGGTGCGGATTGGCAGGCGCTTCGTGAATCCCGAACGTTCGCTAATGCTGCCCACCTGTTGTATCTCTCCGGCGATGGATACGTGTTGCAGCTTGCGGCCTTGATTCTCGCCGCGCAGCACATCGGAGGCGCCACTATCCGCCGCGTCCACCACGTAGACATTGGCCTTGTGCTTCGTCCCGGCCGGAAAAGGATCTACCTCGAGCGTCACGGCTGAATCGCCCGGCTCCGCGGGGCGAATCCGGATGTCCACCTTCGGCTCGCGCAGGGCTGCCAGGATGGCCGACTGGGCTTTGTGCGCATCGCTGCCATTAAACTCCGTAGCGCCATCCACCACCATCTCGGGCGTATAAGGCCCGTCCAGCGCAAAGCGGCGCGCATACGTCTCCTGCCGGGCGCTGAATGCAGCCGAAGAATAAGGATCCGTCCACCCCAGTTGGTTCCAATAATCCACGTGCTCGCTGAGCACGACGATCTGGGCGCCGGCGATGGGCTGGTCCCGGTCCAGCTTTGCGAGCAACGCGTCGGCCGGCGGGCAAGTCGAACAGCCTTCCGAGGTAAACAGCTCCACAAGGATGGGCTGACGCTGTGGCATCCTATCGTCTCCCAGAATGATCACGGCCAGTCCCAGCCAAAGCAGCGCTTTCCTCATTGCGAACCTCGCCACTAATGTAGATCCCGGGTTCCCCAGAGATTTATTCCCTAATCAATTTTCGCGCGTCTGGGATAATCACGCAAGGCCGCGTATACCGCACGCCCCGTATACCGCACGCCCCGTATACCGCACGCC
>JBEKUO010000667.1:0-4203 GCA_049514955.1 Bryobacteraceae bacterium
CATACAGGGGAGCGCGCCGAGGAGTTCCTGAAAGATCTCAAGCGCAAGACCGAGGCGCATTTCGCGCGCGAGAACCGCGAGCTACTGACATTCCGGCGCAGCCTGGAGGGCGCCGGCGCACCGGATCTGGAGCCTTGGGATATCGCCTATTACGCCGAGAAGCAGCGCGCGGCGCTCTACGATTTCGACGAAGAAGCGCTGCGCCCCTATTTCCCGCTGGAGCACGTGGTGGACGGGCTGTTCGAGACCGTGCGGCGGCTATACGGCGTGCGCGCCGTCGCGGAGCCGGGCGTTCCCGTCTGGGACCCGCAGGTGCGGTATTACGCCGTGTACGATCATGACAGCACTTTCATCGGCGGATTCTACGCGGACTGGTATCCGCGCGAGAACAAGCGCGGCGGCGCCTGGATGGATGCCTTGATCACCGGATATCCATCGCCCCAGGGCTTCCAGCCGCATCTTGGGCTGATCTGCGGCAACTTGACACCACCGCTGGCGGACCGTCCCGCGCTGCTGACGCACATGGAAGTGACCACCATCTTCCACGAGTTCGGGCACCTGCTACATCACTTGCTCAGCCGCGTGGAAGTGCGCAGCCTGGCGGGCACCAACGTGGCGTGGGATTTCGTGGAGCTGCCGTCGCAGATCATGGAGAACTGGACGTGGGAGCGCGAGCCTTTGGACCTGTTCGCGCATCACTACCAGACCGGCGCGCCGATTCCGGAAGACCTCTACCAGAAGATGGTGGGCGCCCGCAATTTCCGTAGCGCCAACGCGCAGATGCGGCAACTGGGGTTCGGCTTCGTGGATCTGGCGTTGCACATCGATTATGCGCCCGAGCGCGATGGCGACGCGATCGCGTACGCGCGGGGAATCCTGCAGCAGTATTCACCTGCCCCGCTGCCGCCGGAGCATGCCATGGCGGCGGCGTTCACGCACCTGTTCGCCAGCCCAGTGGGTTACGGCGCCGGATACTACTCTTACAAGTGGGCCGAGGTGCTCGACGCGGACGCCTTTACGCGCTTCCGCGCAAGCGGCATCTTCAGCCCGGAGGTGGGGGCGCAATTCCGCGACGTGATTCTCTCGCGGGGCGACAGCGAAGATCCCGCCGAGCTGTATCGGCGATTCATGGGGAGGGACCCGGATCCGAATGCGCTGCTGGAGCGCTCGGGGCTGTTGGGGCAGCGATGAAAGGAAACGCTGTTTCGGGGAATATCGTGACGAAAGGAGAGCTATGTCTTGGAGAGCAATCGGAGTCGTAGTGGCTGGAATTTGGGCGATGGTCGCATCGGCCCAGGCGCCGCTGCCGGCAGTCAACGTGGCGTCACCATGGCCGGGCGCCGGCCCGGATACGACGCGCGCGCTGCGCGAATTCATGAAGAAGTATAGCCAGCAGAATAGGGCGGCGGTTTGCACGATCCCGCTCACGGAAGTGCCCGTCGCAAAGAACGTGGAACCGATGCCCAGCTTCCGCCCGAGCGCCGCGCCGGAGAACATCGACCGCATGCCATCGGTACCGCTGCCCGCTCCGCCGTGCAAGGAGGAGAAGCGCTGAGCGGCACGTTAGGCACGTTATACGTAGTGGGCACGCCCATCGGCAACCTGGAAGACATCACCTTTCGCGCCGTGCGGATTCTGAAGGAAGCGGACGTGGTGGCTTGCGAGGACACCCGGCAGACGCGGAAGTTGCTGGACCACCACGGCATTCGGAAACCCGTGGTCAGCTATCACGAGCACAACGAGGCCGAGCGCAGCCGTGAACTGGTCGCGGAGATGCTTCAGGGGGTTACTGTGGCGCTGGTCTCCGACGCCGGCATGCCACTGATCTCCGACCCCGGTTACCGGCTGGTGCGCGCGGCCATCGAGAGCAGCATACGCGTGGAAGCGGTTCCCGGCCCGTGCGCGCTGGTGACCGCGCTCGCGGCATCCGGGCTGCCGGCGGACAGTCTCTATTTCGGCGGGTTTCTGCCGGCCCGGTCCGGCCAACGGCAGAAAGCGTTAGAGGCTTTCAAAGATGCGCCGGCCACGCTGATCTTCTACGAGGCTCCCCACCGGATACTGGACACGCTTGCGGCGGTCGAGCAGACGCTGGGCGGCCGGCCGGTGGTGGTGGCGCGCGAGCTGACCAAGGTGCATGAGGAGATCCTGCGGGGCACCGCGGCTGAGATTCGGGCGACGCTGGCCGCGCGTGAATCGGTGAAAGGCGAGATCACGCTCTTGATCGGCAGAGGCTCCGGCGTGGCGGAAGACGATACGCCGCTGGACGAGGCCGTGGATGCGTGCGTGGAGCAGGGCATGCCCCGTATGGAGGCGATTAAAGCCGTGGCTCACCGCAGGGGTCTATCGAAGCGCGAGGTCTACCGGGAACTGGAGAAGTTGAAGGGTTGATGGTTCACTTCTCAGGTTTGGCTGGGGGCACGGCGACCATTACGTTCAGGGCCGAGAGTTTCAGGTCGCCGTCCCTGGTGGCGTCCAGCGTCAGGTGTGTGCCCACTGGGATATCGGCGGGCTTGATCTCCTGATCGTTCTTGAGAAACTTCGTTTTTCTGGAGACGCGGAAGGTAATGCTCTGGTCCTCAGTCTGCTCTGCCTGATCGTGGGTGCGATCGGCCGCGTCCAGGTCCATGATGAGTTCCTTTTTGGTCAGCGCTTTCAACGTGCCGTGGAAGGTGACCGCAGGGCCAGTGTACGGCCCCGCCGTGGCGGTAGCAGTCGATGGGCGGCGACGGGAATAGCCGCCCTGCGCCGGGCAGAGTACCGGCAGAAGCACCAAGAGCGCCGCGAAGATGGCGATGGTCCGCACCAGTTTTTATTTTCGCAGAACTGGGCAGTGGTTATGCAACCTTTTGTCGCCTCCCTCACGTCTCAAGCTAATTAGGACAAACGATGCGTCAAACTTTCCGACTTAGCCGGCGGGGATTCCTGGCGCTGGCTTCAAGCGCCGGCGTGCAGCCGTGGTTTCGGCTGTATGGCGGAGACTCCGACTTCTGGAACAAGAAAGAGCCGTCGCAGTGGTCCAGCGAGGAAATCGATAGACTGTCGACCAAATCGCCGTGGGCCAAGCAGGTCACCGCTTCGGCGCCCCTGACGGAGCGCCCGTACGGAAACCGCGGGGGTGGTGGAAGCGGTCCCACCATGGGCGACCCGGGCATCGGCGGCGGCAACGGCGGAGGATACCCGGGCGGAGGTTACCCCGGTGGTGGCGGCCGTGGTGGCGGATACGGGGGCGGTGGCAGACGCGGAGGTGGCGGTGCTCCGACGCCCATACAGTACAAGGGAGTGGTCCGCTGGGAAAGCGCCAAGCCGCTGCAGGAGGCCCTGAAGACGCCTCTTCCGGAGGGCCTTGCCCAGGCTTACGTCATCAGTGTGAGCGGCATTCCGATTCTCGCCGCAAGCACCCAGCATGCCGACGACGGAGATTCGCCAACCACCGTCTCGAAGGGGGCGAGCGATGAGGTCCTCGACCGCATCAAGAATTTGACCTATCTGGAGCCGAAGGGCAAGTCTCCGGCGCAGCCTGCCGTCGTGCAGAAAGCCTCCATCAGCAGCGGAGGAACCAATACCCTGTTGTTCGGATTTCCTCGCGACGTGCTGGTGTTGACGCCTGACGACAAGGAGGTCACCTTCACCACCCAACTGGGAAAGTTGGAGATCAAGACCAAGTTCAATCTGAAGGACATGATGTATCATAAAGAACTGGCGCTGTAGAGCGGGTGAGGAATCGGACACCCGTGCCAGCAAGCCCTGCCGTCTCAACTTCAATTTTTCGGAGCCTATATTCGATGTGGAACGCCGTGAGATCGGCCGCCAGGATTGTTTTTGTCTGTCTTTTGTTGTGCGTCCTGTTGGGACAGCAAAGCCCTGGGCAGCAGCCACCGCAAACCGCACCACAGCAAACGGCGGCGCCGCAGTCACCGCCGCAGCCAACCCAGCAGCCGCCTGCACAGGCCCCGGCCCCGACGCCGCCTAAGGCATCGCCGGCCGAGGAGTCTTATACCGGCGACGGCTTCTCGATCACGCTTTTGTATTGGATGTCCATGGGGCACCCGGCGCTAATAACCGGACATGCGGATACCAACACCGATCCGTCCGATCTGGATTCCCTGGGCAAAAGCAAGTCGGCCCCGAGTGCCATCGTAAGCTTCCCCATCGGCAAGGACGCCACGATCCGCGTCTCTTATTTTCGGATGCAGGGCGACGGTA
>JBEKUO010000668.1:0-4194 GCA_049514955.1 Bryobacteraceae bacterium
GCCCCTCGACTTACGGAAGCGAACGTTTCTCGCTCCGCGCGGTCGTTTCGCTGCGCTTGACCTGGGCGCGTCTCCGGCCTTGAGTGAGGTTGCCTGCCGCTTTGTCGCGGGCCTCCTGGCTCACCGCGATCCGATTTACCACTTTGATAGCGCCGGCGCTTTTGGCCAAGCGGGTCGCCGTGCCTTTGTGTTGGAGCACGCCGGTCTCGCCTTCCAGAGTGGCGACCCCGCCTTGCACGTGCACCTGAAAATGATGACTCGAGATCTTGGATTTTGCAAAACGGGCGCGAATGGCTTTTTCGAGTTCTGCGTCCGAAATCGAGGCTTGCTTGGGGCGTGCCGCGGTTGCCGTCGACGCGTGCGCGGCTGGCGCCGCCGTTTTGGTGGCTGCCTGTGCGGCGACAGTCAGAAAAAACAAGGCTATGCCGATGTAATAAAAACGTCTCACAATGAAATGCTCCTTCAGCTAGACCGTGCGGCCGCCCAGCGTTTGTTCTCAGCAAACTCGCCCGCCGGCACGCCCTGCGCTATAACAGTTCCATGCCTATTTACGGCGGCATTGAAGGCGGCGGCACCAAGTTCGTCTGCGCCACGGGAGAGCAGTCCGGCTCGTTACTCTCGCGGACGGAGTTTCCCACCACGACACCGTTAGAGACCATCGGCCGCGCCATCGAGTTCTTCAAAGCGCAGCCGCACCCGTTGGAGGCCATCGGCATCGGATCGTTCGGACCCGTCGATTTGAAGCCGGCGTCTCCGAAATTCGGCTATATCACGTCAACCCCGAAAAACGGCTGGCGCGACACCGAGTTTGTGGGCGCGGTGCGCCGGGCCACGGGCCTGCCGGTGGCCTTCGACACGGATGTCAACGCGGCGGCGCTAGGCGAGGCTCGGTGGGGCGCCGCACAGGGACTGGACACTTTCCTTTACCTGACGATCGGTACAGGATTGGGCGGCGGCGGCATGGCGAATGGCCGGCTGATTCACGGCCTCGTACACCCGGAGATGGGGCACATCCGCGTGCCGCACGATCGCGGCGCGGATCCGTTCCCCGGCTGCTGCCCTTTCCACGGCGACTGCATGGAAGGCTTGGTGTGCGGGCCGGCGCTCGAAGCTCGTTGGGGCCTGCGCGGCGAGACGCTCCCGCAAGACCATCCCGCCTGGGACCTCGAAGCCCAGTACATCGCCTACGGGCTAGCTACCTGGATTTGCACGCTCTCGCCCGAGAGGATCATCCTGGGCGGCGGCGTGATGCGGCAGGCGGGCCTGTTCTTCCGAGTGCGCGGCAAGGTGCTCGACTTGCTGCACGGCTACATACAGGCGCCCGAGATTCTCGAGCACATCGATCAGTACATCGTGCCGCCCGCGCTGGGCGGGGATGCGGGCGTGCTGGGCGCGATTGCGCTGGCCGCTACGGTCTAGCAGGGCACCAGAGATGGTCAGCACGACCAACCTTTGTTCATGAGGAAGCTCGGTCAACATTCGCGCGAGATTGGCTCGCGAAAGCCGAAGGGACCCTACGGTCCCTACCGCAACCTGCTTAGCCGTGTTGTACGCCTGATTGAACAAGCGCGGCTCGCCGCCGTCCGATCCGTTAATGTCGCGCTGACATCCACGTATTGGTTGGTGGGGCAGAGGATAGTCGAACACGAGCAGTCGGGTTCAGAGCGCGCCGCCTATGGACAGTTGCTGGTAAAGCGGCTGGCCCAAGACCTCACGGCCCAGCTCGGCCGCGGGTTCTCCGAACGCAACCTCGAGCAGATGCGCTCGTTTTACCTAGGTTGGCCCCCTTGCCCTGCCCCATTTACGTCCGGCTGCACTCCGTTGCGGATCCCAAAGCACGAGGGTACTACGAGCGCGAGGCGTTGCAAGGCGGCTGGTCGGTCCGCCAACTTGACCGCCAGATCGCCAGTCTCGCCTATCAGCGGACCCGTAGCGCAAAATCCGTCCCGGCCAAGGAAGAGGCGTTACCGGCCGACGCGCACGTTCGGGATCCGTTCGTCCTCGAGTTCCTGAATCTGAAGGACGAGTATTCGGAGTCGACTCGAAGAAGCGTTAATCCAAAGTCTTGAGCAGTTCCTGTTGGAGTTAGGCGGAGACTTCGCATTTGTCGCCCGACAAAGGCGACTGCGAGTAGGAACGGAGTGGTACCGGGTTGATCTGGTCTTCTCCCACCGTCGGCTTCGATGTCTCATCATCGTAGACTTGAAGCTCGGAAAACTCACTCACGCCGATGCCGGCCAGATGAACCTGCATCCCAACTACGCACGTGAACATTGGACGCATGCGCATGAGAACCCGCCGGTGGGCCTGATCCTCTGCTCTGAGAAGGATGCGGCTGTCGCCCATTATGCCCTCGGCAATCTTTCGAATTAGGTGCTTGCACGCGAGTACCACCTGAATCTGCCCGACGAAGGCGAAGTCGCTGCGCGAATCGATACGACGCGCCGGCTGCTCTTAGTTAGGCTCGACCGCGCGTCTCGAACGCTTGCCAACAGAGTGATGGCGCGGATTAGTCAGCCAACCCGGAGTTCAGAAGACGATTGGCGTGCTGCGTTACACAGCCGCGAACGTCAGGAAGCGCGGGCCGACAGACTACATCGGCAAGCGGATGCCTGTTTCTTCGTAAAGCGGCAAGGCCGCGGAGCCCTGTGTGCGGAATTCGTAGCGCTCGATGGCGAGTGCCGCGCCGTGACTGTCGCTGCGTACCACACACCCGTAGATCATCAGTTTCATGGGGCAGACATCGTTCAGCCGCGCGGGCCAGGCCATCGATAATTCCACGGGCAAACCGGTGCCCAGGATGCCCTCCGTCGTGAACCACACACCGTTGCTGCTGATATTCAATGTGCGGCCAGTCCCCGATTCGGCAACGCGGCTTCCGTAAAGGAGCTTATACCGCAACGCCTGTTCGATGTTGAAGCGGCGTTTCGTGCGCCGATCGATGTCGTCGTCCTTCTTCTTCCGTTTCGCCATGTGATGCCCCCCAGCTCGTGACGCCTTCGGTAACCACAATTACACCGGGGACCTTGTCACCTCAATAATGTCTTTGGTTATGGCGAGTTAACTAACCCTCGTAGTTGCCGATACTTGCAGACTGGTTAGCAGGTCGCATGCCGATACAGTGCTAACCCCCGGTCATGTGCATCGTGACGATCAAAGCCCAAGCCGTTGATTCTTAAGAGCGCGGCTAGCTTCGCCTTATATTCGCCAAGAAAACAAGATGTTGGGGTGTGCCGTTACTTCGGTAGCCGAGCTAGTGGACCACTAACTCAAATGCGATCAATACTTTCTTTGAGAATTCTCTTGCGTTGAATGAAGGAGTCGTGCCACAATTTGTTGTGGCCCAAAATGGCCCGAAAGTGGAGTAAAAGTGGCTGGGGAAAACTCTCAGGGCGTGCAACCGGTGGAACCTCCCCGAGGCATGTATCCGGCTCGCCTGGATGACAAAGGCCGCCTCAAGCTGCCCGCCGAATTCCAGCGATACCTCGGCGGCCTGCCCGAGAAGCGATTATTCGTGACGAGCCTGGATCGCCGCATAGCCACAATATACCCGATCGAGGTCTGGAAGGGAAACGAAAAGTTCTTTGAAAGCTATACCGAAGATCCCGAGAAAGCCCGGAATGTGGCTTTCACGGCGGCTGATTTGGGCTCGGAGGGGGAAATGGACGCACAAGGACGCATCCAGTTCTCGACCGAGTTGCGCCGCGAGCTGGGGATCGAGAATCAGCCGGTGCGCCTGCAGGCCTTCAATGGCAGCATTCAGGTATTGAGCGATGCCATCTACCAAGCGCGCCGGGCAGCGTCCGCCAAGTCTCCCGAGACGGATGTGATGGCTCTGCAAAAGGCTGGGCTCAAGTGATGACTTATGCACTTCGCAGTCATGGCTGCCGAAGCGATCGAATGGCTGGCGATCCGGCCCGAAGGGGTCTACCTGGATGCGACGGCGGGACTGGGCGGGCACACGGCGGAAATCGCGCGGCGTTTGACGACAGGCAAAGCGATTGCCAACGACCGCGACGCGGAGTCGCTCGAAATGGCGCGGCGCAACACGGCCGCATGGGCCGATCGGATTTGTTATCACCAGGGAACTTTCTCGCAGCTCGCCCGAGCGTTGCCGGCGTGTGGCGCGGAGAAGGTAAACGGGCTGCTGGCCGACCTGGGCGTGAGCCGGTATCAACTGACCGAGCCGGCGCG
>JBEKUO010000669.1:0-4180 GCA_049514955.1 Bryobacteraceae bacterium
CGGTCTCCGGCATCGAAATACCGTCCGCGGACCAGCGGGATGCCCATAGCACGCAGGTTAATCCCGGCTGACGCTTGCATAATCGACGAATGGTTTGTTCCGGGCTGTTTCAGGCTGGCCCTCGATTTCGAATTCCGTGCCCTGCATGACGATTCCCATGGGCAGAGAGGAGACCGTGCCCGCAGACTGCACCCCGGGCAAGGCCTGGACCCGGTGCAGCAACTCCGCGCGAAATGCAGCTACTCGCGCCCCATCGGGATAGCGCCTCTTCGTCAATTGCAGCCGCATCGTGAGGGCGTGGTCTTTGCTGAAACCCAAGTCCACGTTCGCCACCCGCCGGAAACTCTCGATGAGCAGGCCCGCGCCCGCGAGGAGCACGAGTGCGAGCGCTACTTCGACGGTTACCAACACTTGAGCGACACGGTTGCGTGCTGCAACCGTTCGCCCTCCCAGACCGCGACTAGCGTCCCTCCCTGTACGCCACGCTGGTATTCCGCCGAACAGCAACCCGGTTAGCAGAGAGATTCCCGCTGCGAACCACAACACATTGCCGCTCACTCCGATCTCGTCCACTCGTGGCATAGCCGCTGGCAAGGCAGCCTTGAGAAACGGCGCCGCACCATATGCCAGGAGCACCCCCGCAGAGCCGCCGCCCAGCGCAAGTATCCCGCTCTCAGTCGGAACTTGGCGCGCCAAACGTTGCCACGTCGCCCCGAGCGCCCGCCGCACCGCCATCTCGCGCTCACGCGCAAAGGCGCGTGCCAACAGCAGGTTTGCGATGTTCGCGCACGCCACCAGCAGCACCAACGACGCCGCGGCCATGACCAGCAACAGTGCCGGCCTTGCCTCGTCCAATTGCCTGACATCGTTGAGCCTGGTGACCTCGACTCCCCATCCGCCATCCTCTTGCGGATAAGCGTTCGCCTGTCGGGCCGCAAGGGCATTCATCTCCGCTTGCGCCTGCTGGATAGCAGCGTCAGGTTTCATCCGCGCGATCGCAGCCAGCGAATGAGACGCCCTGCTGCGCTCCTGCTCAGCCGGCACATTCAGGGACATCCAGATTACTGGGCGGTACTCTGCCGAACCCATCGGTGGGAATTCGAATCCTTGCGGCATTACCCCCGCTACCGTGAAAGCCTCGTCGTTTACCTGGATTTCTTTTCCGACCACACGAGCGTCGCCACCGAACCGCCGCTTCCACCACACGTAACTGATCAGCGCTTGCCGTGGGCCGGCGCCCCGATCGGCCTGAGCGTCCAACGGGTGTCCCAGTGCCGGGTATGCGCCCAGTAGACTAAACAGATTCGCCGAAACACGATGGCCGATCACCTCCTCGGCCCCCTGCTCTCCCGAGATATTCACCTGGTGGGCGTACCGATGAACTCCGAAATCCTCGATCATCCTCGTTTGCGTCGGCCAAGTCCGGATAGGATGTGCCGCCCAGGAACCTACGGCCGGTCAGTTGCTGCCTGCTGACATCAACCAACCGCTCTGCCCGAGCATACCTCGCCGGTGAAAGCCACACTCCATAGAGCACGCTAAAAATCGCTGTGTTGGCTCCGATTCCGAGCGCCAGAGTTATCACCGCTACGGCTGTAAACCCTGGAGTGCGCCGCATGCTACGCACCGCGTACCGCGCATCCTGAACGAACTCCGCCAGCAGACGCATATGTATATTAACGACGATAACGCCCAGATCGTGCATGTAGTGAATTACCTCAAACCAGTTTGCAGTCTGCCGGGCGGCCGATCTCAGGGTGCTGGAGGGCATTCCGATGATGGCCCTGGTTCCGAGGGACACGGCTGGGAGGCTACCCGCTCCTTGAGTGCACGTACTCGACGCATGGGTTTACCCAAAGCGCTTTCTTTGGCGAGCCTGTAATCAGCCACTTCTTCTTCCGAGCGACCTTGATGCGGCGCCGACTCCTCCCGCAACATCCTGCGAGTTGGAAGCGTCATCTGGGCCACGACATCCTTGGTCGGGAAATATGCGTGGCCTCTTCCGGCGTCAGGGTTCGGAATTTTGGCAAGGAAAGGTGGACTGGAGCAAGGTGCAACAGTTTGTATGGCTGGGTCAAGTCCGTACGGCGAACTCAAGTTCGCCGCGGCACGCTAAAAACGTGCGCCACGAGGCTAACTTGACAGATACTCAGACGTCTATATAATATGAGGTCTGAGTATATGCCCAAACCCGACTCGCTCCAAGGCTCGCTCGATCTGCTGGTGTTGAAGATCCTCTCGCGCCAGCCGCGCCTGCACGGCTACGCCCTCATGACCGCGATCCAGGCCAGATCCGGCGAAGTGCTGCGCGTGGAGGAAGGCTCGCTCTATCCGGCGCTGCACCGTATGGAGGAAGCCGGGTGGATTCGGGCCGCATGGATCACGCGGGACACCGGGCGGCGGGCGCGACTATACGAACTGACGGCGGCGGGCAAGAAGCAGCTTGCCGCCGAAGAATCGCGGTGGCAGACGGTGACTTCGGCGGTAAACCGCGTTTTGAGGATGGTCTGACATGGCATGGTGGTCGCGCATCGCAAACGTATTCCGCGGCGAGCGTTTGAGCCGCGAGATCGACGAAGAGCTGTCGTCGCACATTGAGGAAGCCATCGCCCAGGGCCGCGACCCCGGCGAAGCCCGCCGCGCGTTCGGTTCCGTGCTGCGGCGGCGCGAGGAGAGCCGCGATATACGGCTGATCGCCTGGCTCGATTCGCTGCGCGCCGATGCCGTCTTCGGCTGGCGGCAGCTCATGAAGCGGAAGGTGACTTCGGCCGCGGCCATCCTGTCGCTGGCCCTCGGGATCGGCGCATGCACCTCGGCATTCCGGCTGATCGACGCGCTGCTGCTCCGGCCGTTGCCGGTGGCGGATCCCCAACATCTGTACGCGGTCGTCCGCCAGGGAATCGATTTTGACGGCCAGGTCCGAACCGTCGATGTTTGGGCCTATCCGGCGTTCCGCCTGATGCGCGCCGCGGTGAAGGACCAAGCCGAATTGCTGGCCATCTCGTACGCGCAGCGGATGGATCTGACCTACAAGTCCGATCGGGAGATGGAGAAAGCGTATGTGCAATACGCGTCGGGGTGGATGTTCGGCACGTTGGGGCTGCGGCCCGCCCTGGGGCGGCTGCTGACTGAAAACGACGATCTCCAGCCAGGGGCGCATCCATACGCCGTGCTCTCTTACGACTATTGGACGCGCCGTTTCGCGCGGAATACGAAAATAATCGGGCGCACATTTCGCATGGGTGACCGTCTTTGCGAGATCGCCGGAGTGGGCCCCGAACGCTTCACTGGCACCGAGACCGGCACCGTGACGGATATATTCGTGCCCACCATGATGCATCCCGCGGTGACTCACGATGACTGGACCTGGCATCGGACGCTGGCGCGCCTGAAGCCGGGCGCTGCCATCGAGCCGGTTCGCGCGAAACTCAACGCCACCTCGCGCGCCTTCGAGGAGGAGAGGGCCAAGGGCTTCACCGGCATGAGCAAGCAAGACATTGAAAAGTTTCTGGACCAAAGGCTAGTGCTGGAGCCCGCCGCAGCGGGCGCCTCCGAGATGCAGAATGAGTACCTCCGTTCGCTGGTGGCTCTGGGTGTGCTGGTGGCGCTGGTGCTGTTGATAGCGTGCGCTAACGTGGCCAACCTGATGACGGCCCAAGCCGCGGCCCGGGCGCGCGAGATGGCGCTGCGCGTCTCGATCGGCGCGGGACGCTGGCGCCTGGTGCAACTGGTCCTGGTGGAGAGCTTTATCCTGGCCTTCCTCGCAGCCGCGATGGGCGGGTTGTTCGCATGGTGGTCCGCGCCGTTCGTTGTCGGCAGGATCAATCCGCCCGACAACCCGGCGCGCCTGTTTCTGCCGGCGGACTGGCGGGTGCTGGGATTCGGCCTGGCGCTGACCCTGGGCGTGATGCTGTTGTTCGGTCTGACGCCCGCGCTACGCGCTTCGGCAATCAAGCCGGCCCGCGCGCTCAAAGGCGGTGAAGATCCCCACTCGCGGCGCCGCATGATGCATGCGCTGATCGCGGCGCAGGTCGCTTTTTGTTTTCTAGTGCTGTTCGTGGCCGGCCTGTTTGCAGCCACATTTGAACGGTTGTCCCATCGGCCCACCGGTTTTGACGCCGACCGGCTCCTCACGCTGGATACAGTTACACAACGTGCCGAGTCCCCCGTCTTCTGGGAC
>JBEKUO010000670.1:0-4161 GCA_049514955.1 Bryobacteraceae bacterium
TGCGCGCGCTCCTGCCCCAGCATGGTGTTGCGCAGCTCGGAGCCCGAATCGTCGGTGTGGCCCAGGATTTCGGTGCTGACGTGTTTGTGCGCGGCATCCGCCAGGCGGAAAAGACCTCGCATGTCGGCGGCCACATTCCCGATCGCGTTCAGTTGCTCCGGCGTGATCCGCGACAGATTGTTGGCAAAGTACAAGGCCTGGTGTTCCAGCGCCGCCTGGCGCTCCGCCAATTCGCGGTCCGTTGCGAATTTCGTCTTAAGAGAGAGATAGGGCTGCCAGTCGAAGCGCACGCGGTCCGCGGGAAGGCCGCTAGCCGCAAGGAGCTTCGCGGAGTCTTTCTCTTCTGGATCGCGCAGCCCAGAAATCAGATATTGCCCGCCGCGTTTTTCGGCAGCAGTCACCACAATTCCGGGCTGCTGGCTTAGCTTATGGACGTAGTTTTCCCAGCGCTGATGCCCGCGGATCGCAAGGAACAGCCAAGCTCCCAGGGCGAGTAGCGCCAGCGCCGGCAACAGCCACACCAGAATGGAGCGGCGTGCCTTCGCCGGAGCCTGCCCGAGCAAGCACGCGTCCAGGTAGGGCCGGCAGGCCAGAAACGGCGTGGCGTCTCCGTCGAAGCGCTCCAGATCGGCGGCGCGTTCCAGGCAGATGCGCTCCAGGTTTTCCTGGAAGCGGGCACGCAACTCTTTGGGAGCGGCGCCGCGCACCACTCCCGCCAGGCTGGCTTGCGGTGCATGCTGGATCCAGAAGCTGAATCCGCTCATCTGAACCGTCTCCCACTCGTCGCCCTCGTCCGCGTCGAAGGAATCCCGCACGAAGTCCTGAATGGCCGTCAGCATGCCCGAAATCACGTCCGCATCCTTGGCTACCACAGCGGACGCCTCCCGGTGTAAGAGCGCCAAACCGGTCTTGCGATGAATGAGGAACACCTGCTCGACGCGATACAGCAGGCTGCGCAGCAGCAGGATCTCGCCGAACGATTTGCCCGTGCGCCAGGCTTCCAGGCGCCATTTCATGCTGCGCAGAGAGACGCTCTGCTCGACGATCTGGTTGAGCGAAAGCAGCATGCCTTCGAGAGCCGAAGCTACGGCCTTCCGCACAGCCTTGCCGATGACGGGATGCAGCGCGTCGGCCAGCATGCGCGGATCGCGCTGTACGGAAACCCGTATGCTTTCCTCGATGATGGGGTGCAGCGCCAGACGCAGCTTGTGGTCGCTGCTGCGCAGGTGGATGGCTTCCGGCAGCACCCGGCTCAGATCCTTCAGCACGCGGGCAGGGTCGTCCAGCCTCTGCCGGATGTCGTCGAGATCTTCCCGCTCCGGACCGACCAGCAGCCTTCGCAGCTCGGCGAAGGCATTCGCCGGGGCGTGGCCGTTGCCTTTGAGATCGTCTGGCATGCGATGGCGGGCAGCCGCCCGAGGCTCAGGCGTCCATGCCAGGAACGTGGAACTCGTCGTTCAGCCGCAGGGCGACTTCGTTGAACAGCGCGGCCAGAGCGGCGCGATCGGTCTTGTCTTTGCGGAGCTCCTGGAAGCGCCTTTCGAGAGTGGCGGAGATCTCCAGGTGCCGCCGTTCCATCTCCTCGCGGAGATCCTTGGACTGTTCGAGGATGGCGCCCCGCAAATCGCGCTGCGCCGCGGAGGTCTGGTCGTGCAACTCCCCGATCTTCCTTACGAGCGCTTCGCCCAAATTGCCGCGCTCGTCGCGCTCGGACTTGATCCGGCTCTCCAGCGCCTCGAATTCCTTGCGGATATAGGTTTCGAGCGCATCGAAGCGCTTTCTGGTGCTCTCGCGCAGATCCGAGGATTCTTTCATGAGGGTCTCTTCGAGGCGCGCAAAGCGGTGCTCGTAATCGCGCATTTGCGGTCCGAAGAGGATGTCGCGGATCTTCTCCACATTGCCGGCGCCGGTGGACTCGGCCGCCGTGCGGGGTTTCGGTTCCTCCGGTGTCACCTGTTGCATCGTATTGCCTTCGCTTTCCATGGTTTCTACGGGACTCATGGTGCTCCTCCCTTCGCCGCCGATGCGGCTGATTTCCTATGTTACACCTTTGTGGGCCAGGCGCTTTCGCCTGGCAACCGCTGTGCCAGTGGGGCAGGCGCTTTCGCCTGCCAACCGCTGTGGGCCAGGCGCTTTCGCCTGGCAACTGCTTGCCTCCGGGATCTTGGAAGCCTGTTGTCAGACGCTTTCGCCCGCCCACCGTCCTGGCCCATTCTGTGCGATCATGGGCCGCGGAGGCAAACAGATGTCTATTCAGAAGCGTTTGAGTGCCGAATTTCTTGGCACGTTCTGGCTGGTATTTGGCGGCTGCGGCGCCGCTGTCCTGGCGGCCGCATTCCCGCAGTTGGGGATCGGGTTCGTGGGTGTGGCGCTGGCCTTCGGCCTGACCGTGATGACTATGGCTTTTGCCATCGGTCACATTTCCGGATGCCACTTAAATCCGGCAATCACCATAGGACTGGCGGTGGCCAAGCGGTTCCCCTGGAGCAACGTGATCGGTTATATCGTGGTGCAGGTGCTGGGCGCCATGGTGGCGGGCGGCGTTCTGTACGGGATCGCCAGCGGCAAGCCGGGATTCGAGGTGGGCGGTTTCGCGGCGAACGGATTCGGCGAGCACTCCCCGGGCGGCTACTCGATGGAATCGGCTATTCTCGCCGAGGGCGTGCTCACCTTCATGTTCCTGATGATCATTCTGGGCGCCACGGACAAGCGCGCTCCCGCCGGTTTCGCGCCTATCGCCATCGGCCTGGGCCTGACGCTCATCCACCTGATTGGCATCCCGGTCACGAACCTCTCGGTAAATCCCGCGCGCAGCACCGGCCCGGCGGTGATTGTAGGCGGTTGGGCGCTGCAACAGCTTTGGCTATTCTGGGTAGTGCCGATTGTGGGGGGAGCCTTGGCCGGACTGGCCTATCCATGGCTCGCGGCCGAGGAAGTTCCATCGGCGAGAGCCGCGCGCGCCTGAAGATAGTGACTCGTCGGAGGAATCTGTGGGTCAGTTTGACGTTCAGGTAAGCGCTACGGCATGAGGGGGAAGCCATTTGCCCAACCACGGGTTTGGCCTACGCTGCCACTCCCGTGCGCATCGCTTCCAGGGCCACATGCAGATAGTCGTTGTAGAGATCCAGGAACAGCTCTTGCAGTACGCGATTCCGAATCCGGTTCTCGGTCAGCATCGTGGCCAGATCGCGGGTCGTATTGCGATACAGATGCTCCACAGACGCTGTGTTCCAATGTCCGGCTACCACCGGCGTCACCCTTGCGCCGCGGTCTTCGTCCTGGTCCACCCAATCATCGATCATCTGCATCAGCAGCGATGTATCGGCCATCCACTGTTGTTCACGATTCCATTCGGTCTTTTCAAACCGCGACAGATCGCCGCCTAATCCCATGCAAGGACCCACCACATACCACATGCCCTTGATCGCGGAGTCAATTCCAGCCCACCGGTGCCCCATGCCCTTTGGATCTGGAGCTTGGGCGACAGCCAGCGCTTCCGCCAGACAGTATGCGCGCACTGCTGGGACAAGGACCGTTTCCCAATAGCCGGATTGCCAACTGCTTTCGCTGCGACGGATCATCCTGGCCAGGGTTGCCACTGGTTGCTCTGCTGGTAGTAACGTTGTCGGTGGGTGCGAGGCGATCGACGAAGCGATGCGCAGCACCGCCGCTTCTCCGGAGGACGCGGCTTCATCCAACACGACATCTAACGCGCCCATCAAGGCGGCGGTCAACAGCAGTTGCCGGTGTACAGCCTGTGGCACCAACTGATTCAAGCCCGAAAGCAACGCTCCGCCGAGAGCGATGGCCATGCCTCTGGATAGTGGCAGCATTGCCGCGGCTCGCACCGGGAAGCGCAGTAACGCGGGACCACCAGCGCTCAACAACAACATCGAATAGCACGCTCGCGCGTACATCTCCGCAATAAAACGGGCCTTGACGGATTGCGCGTGGCGGGTGCCGGTCAGGTCGCCGGTGGTCGCGGATGGCAGGTACATATCCCACTGCTTGGCCACAATGCTCGAAAAGGCATTCCGCAGCCGAGCAACGTCGGCCGGCGGCCGTGGAATGAGCGGCTCAATGACAGCGGCACGCTGGGCAGCATTCATGCTGCAATTATTGTAGTCGCGCCGGCAAGTAACGAGCGTCGGCCAGCGTTTA
>JBEKUO010000671.1:0-4155 GCA_049514955.1 Bryobacteraceae bacterium
CGCGATGAGCGCGACGTACCGGCCGGCGTTGGTGCCGGCCGGACACGCCATCATACAGGGGAAGTTACTGTTCAGCCAGGCGCGGTCTACTTTCTTGTCACGAAAGCGCGTCAGCATGGGTTAGGGTGCGCGTGGCGCACGCTTCAGCGTGCCGCCGTGGGCTTCAGCCCACGGGTGAGCGAGCTAAAGCTCGCTCCAGCACGCTAAAGCGTGCGCCACGTCATTTCGAGAGCGTGAAATCTACTGTCACATCGCCGCCCACGGTTACAGGCTTCGACTGGGTCTTGGAGCCCTCATGCCAGGCGACCACCGTGTAGCTGCCGGCCGGTACATCCGCGATCTTGAAACTGCCGTCGGCATCGGTTTCTGCGAAATAGGGCGTAGGCGACACGATCACGAACCCGGACATCTCGGGGTGCACGTTGCAGAGCAGCGGCACGACCCCAGGATTGTCGAACTTGAAGTCGCGCTTCTGCCCTGTGGGCCAGGTACCCAGATTGTGCGTCAGTTTCTTGTTGCCGCCGATGTTGGGCCAGAAGATGTTGTGCGCAACTTTATCGCTGTTCAGGAACTCCACAGTGGTTCCCACTTGTACTACGAGGATGTGCGGCACGAACAGCAACTGCTTCTGATCCATCACGTAATTCTTGGTGGGCGCGGGAAACGTCTTGCCGGCAATGGCATCCACGTACACCACTGAAGATCCTTTGCCGGCGCTCACTTTTCCGCTGATGTTCGCCGCCTGAATGGCCACTGCACCAGCCAGCAAAACGACTACAAGTCTCGTCATTATGTTCAATTCTCCTTAAATCAGTACACAAACTCCAGCGCGAACACGAGTGTATTCACGCGAAATGGATTCAACGCCTGCGTTGCGCCGTTCGCAGGATTAGTAACAGCCATGACCGACTGTTGAGGACGTATCTGGTACTCGAACGACGCCTTGACGTTGGGACGGATCAAAAACTGGATGCCTGGCGTGAACCGGTTGCGGGTCGAGCGGAACGGGCCGAAGTAAGGCGTTCCTGGGAGGAGATCCAGCCCGTTGATGCGGTCGGCGGTCGAATTCACCCCGTCCCAGCGGGCGATGGCCATGATCCACGGCAGCACCAGGTAATCGGCCTGCACGAACCCGCCGTTGAACTTCGCCGGCACGCTAGTGATGAATCCTGCCGGCGGCGGGCTAGCGGGCGAAAGCGGCAGCGGGATCAGCACTCCATTGGCATCTACCGGCAGCAGGTTGTTGTCCCGCGCGAACATGTACAGGCCGTAGAGGTTGAAGGTCCGGTAGTTGAAGCTGAAATCGCCGCCCGCGCGGTAGAACGGTTCGCGCGCGTACAGCACTTGCTGGCTGCCGCCCGCATTCACGCCCAACAAGCCCTGTTGGGAGTTCCCGTGATAGTAATACGTGCCCAGACTAAGGTACGTGTGGTCGTGCGGCCCGGTGGTCCCCGCCGCCTGTACGGCGTGGCGGCTCTCGGGGTCCCGCTCCAGATTGAAGCGGTAAGCGAAGCGCGCATAGACATCTTTCGTACTGGAATCCGATGCGAAACCTACGCCGCCATTGGCACTCCCAGTAGCCGAACCCACGAATGGGCTGGCATTGGCTGCTTGATCGATTCCGCTGGTGTTCTGGTCGATGACGGCCACCGAATAGTGATAGCCGCCGTAGGTGTGACCACCGCTGATCTCAATTCCCTTGCCGGCGTCCGCGAAGGAGAACTGGTTGGCCACGTTCTGCTGCAGGCCCACCATGGAGTTGATCGCGCCGATGTTCGCTTGCGAGTAAATGTCGTAAGGGCTGATATTGATGCTGCGCGCTTGGGTGAAAGGCAGGTCCAATTCGAACTGGCCCACCCGCACGCTCAGAGAATCCGTGGGCAGCTTGATCAGCCGCCCGAGGTCGACGAACTTCAGGTAGCCGTCGCCCAGGCTGCCCGCCGAATTGTCTCCCGACACGCTGATGTCGTCGTCCGCCCAGAATGCAATACCGCCGCCAAAATTACCGGCCGTGAAGATGCTGAAGAAGCCGGTTTCAAAATCCGTGGTGGGAATGAGCTGCGGAACGTTGCCCTGCGCCTGTGCCAAAGAGCTGAACCTGCTGAGCGGTCCGGTGGTGGCCTGGAAGAAGTTGTTCATCCGGAGGCCGATCTGGGGCATTCCCGGAATAGTGCCGGGCCAGACGCTATGCGGCCACACTTCCTTCTGCGCCGGCGCTCCCAACATCACCGGTGGATTCTTGATGAAGGTCTCGTCGTCCTTCGGGAATTTGAAGCCGGCCTCTTTGAACGCTTTGCCAAAGTCGTTCAGCTTGGGGAAGTCGATGTGGCAGGTCGTGCACGAAGTGCCATACTGCCGGGAGAAAGCTGGAATCGCATAGCTCTTAATGCTGATGCTGGAAAGAAATAGCGGCGTAATCAGGATGGAGGCCGGAATCACAGTTCCGGGCAATCGGCGTAGTTTCAGGGTGCACCTCCTTGACCACAGAATCCGACCTACCCAAGGCAAAGCGCGTCAGATTCCACGGTTTGGATTGGAGAAGCACACAGAGGCCCAACGTGCAAGCGGTTTATTTTCAGTGGATGTGGCGAATAGGGAGAGGCTAATGCGTGAAACGCCACAGGTCTACGCATTTCGCGGGTGGGGGAAATCGCTCAGGGGTCTGTGGCGCACGCTTCAGCGTGCTACGGCGAACTTCAGTTCGCCGGGTTTTAGCCTTCCTACCCCTTCTCGATCAGCTCCATCAAGCTCCTGCGCACCTTCTCGGCGGTCGCGTTGTCGGCCGCGATCACCAGCAGGGTATCGTCTCCGGCAAGCGTGCCGACCACTTCTGGCCACTCCTCGGCATCCAGTGCCACGGCCACCGAGTTGGCATGGCCCGGCGAAGTCTTCAGCACCACCAAGTTCTGCGCGGAGCGCACGTCGTGCAGGAATTCCCTGGCCAGCATCTCGAAGGAAGGACCCACTTCCTCGGCCTCCATCTCGCGGTAGCCTTCGTTGGTCTTGACCAGGCGCAGTTCGTGTATATCGCGGGAAAGCGTCACCTGCGTGGCGGGTATGCCGGTGCGCTGCAGCTCGCGCGCCAGGTCTTCCTGCGTGCGGATGCGCTTGGCGCGTATCAGCTTGAGGATCTGGCCGTGGCGGTAGCTCTTGCTCATGCGGTCACCGGCGCGGTCATCTGCGCGAGGCGCGCGCGAGCCTGCGCAAGCGCCTGGGCTACGGCTTGAGGGCCCGTGCCGCCGGGGATCTCGCGCGACTGCATGCCTTCGCGCGCATCCAGCAGGCGGGCAATGTCGGGCGTGAATTGCGGCGCGAAACGCTCCAGATCCGCGGCGGTCCAATCGGCTGGCCCTTTGCCGCTGCGCACGCTTTCGAGCACCAGCCGCCCCACGAGTTGATGCGCCTGGTGGAAAGGCATTCCGGCGCGCGCCAGCGCCTCGGCCAGATCCGTCGCGATCACCCAGCTTTGTTCCACCGCGGCCCGCGGACGCTCCGGATTCAGCCGCGCCGATTCGATCACCGCGCGCGCCATTTCGAGCGAACCGGCCACCTGCGTGGCGGCGTCGAACAGCGGTTCCTTATCTTCCTGCATGTCACGATTGTAGGTCAGCGGAAGGCCTTTCATAGTGACCATCAGGGAGTGCAGGCTGCCCAACACGCGGCCGCACTTTCCGCGGATCAATTCGAGCGAATCCGGGTTCTTCTTTTGCGGCATCAGGCTGGAGCCGCTGGTGACTTCATCGCCCAATTCCAGCCATCCGAATTCCTCGCTGGAGTAGAGAATCCAATCTTCCGCCAGGCGGCTCAAGTGCAACATGGTGACAGATGCGGCGTAGAGGAAGTCGAACGCGAAGTCGCGATCGGCTGAAACGTCCATGCTGTTGGCCGTGAGGGCTGCGAAGCCAAGGTCGCGGGCCATGGCCTCGCGATCGAACGGGAAACCGCTGCCGGCCAGCGCGCCGGAGCCGAGCGGCATCACGTTGGCGCGCCGGCGGGCTTCACCAAATCGCTCCACGTCCCGCGCGAACATTTCGAAATAAGCCAGCAGGTAGTGCGGCCACAGCACGGCCTGCGCGCGCCGCGTGTGTGTGTAGCCGGGAATGACGGCATGGGGATAGCGTGCGGCCAGATCCACGAGCGCCTGCATCGCGCCCG
>JBEKUO010000672.1:0-4150 GCA_049514955.1 Bryobacteraceae bacterium
CAGCAAGCTGAAACTGAAATGGGCGTTCGGATTTCCAGGCGCCACCTCGGCCCTGGGTCAGCCATCCGCCGCGGGAGGGCGTCTCTACGTGGGCAGCGCCGGCGGCACAGTCTACGCGCTCGACGCGCATACCGGGTGCACCTACTGGACGTTCCAGGCAGCCCAGACGGTGCGCACCGCCATCAGCGTGGCCCCTTACGCCAAAGGAGGCTACGCGCTGTACTTCGGAGACGCGCATTCCACGGCATACGCGGTGGATGCGGACACGGGCGCGCTGCTCTGGAAGACGCGCGTGGAAGAGCACCCGTTCGCGCACATCACCGGCAGCCCGATGCTTTTCGAAGGGCGGCTGTATGTGCCGGTTTCGACCGGCGCTGAAGAGTTCGTGGCGGCGGGCGATCCGAAATACCCGTGCTGCACGGCGCGTGGCAGCGTGGTGGCGCTGGATGCGCGAAACGGCGAGCGCCTCTGGAAGACCTATACGATTCCGGAGCCCAAGCCCACCCGCGTGAATTCCGCCGGCACGCAATTGATGGGGCCGTCGGGCGTATCGGTGTGGTCCGCGCCGACGGTCGACGCGAAGCGCAAGGTGCTCTACGTGGGTACCGGCAACGAGCACTCCGGACCGGAGACCACCGCGAGCGACGCCGTGCTGGCGCTTGAGATGGAAACCGGTAAGGTGCTGTGGTCGAAGCAACTGACGCTCGCCGATCACTGGAATGTGGCCTGCGTTCTTCCCGGCCAGGTGAACTGTCCGGAAAAGCCGGGCGAAGACACGGATATTGGCGCGTCGCCCATACTAGTCTCGCTCACGGGCGGCAAGCGGCTGCTGCTGGTAGGGCAGAAGTCCGGCGTGATGTGGGCGCTCGACCCGGATGCCAAGGGTGAGGTGGTGTGGCAGAAGCGCATTGGCAAGGGCGGAGTGCTGGGCGGCATCATGTGGGGCCCCGCGGCGGATGCGGAGAAGGTCTACGTGCCACTTTCCGACTTCACCATGCGCGGGCCTATAGAAGGCGGCGACCCCAAGCTGGGTGGCGGGTTGTTTGCGCTCGAAATCGCGACAGGGGAAAAAGCCTGGTATGCGCCGCCCGAGGAACCCAAGTGCGCCGGGACGCTCGGATGTACGCCTGCGCAGATGGCTCCCGCCACGCTGATTCCGGGTGTGGTCTTTTCCGGATCCATGGACGGGCATCTGCGCGCGTACGACACGGCGGATGGTGCGGTGATCTGGGACTTCGACACGCTGCGCGATTTCGCGACGGTCAACGGCGTGAAGGCCAGAGGCGGATCGATGAGCGCCAGCGGACCAGTGGTGACCGGCGGCATGCTCTATGTGCAATCGGGCTACGGGGCGTTGGGCGGTATGTCTGGGAACGTGCTGCTGGCGTTTGGGGTGGAGTAGCTAAGTACGCGATTTCTTAAATACGGTCTCGTATGTTGGGAAGACCACTCCCTGACGGTCGTGGCTCCGATCAGAGCCGCGCGCGTCAGCAAGCGGTGCTCCAATACACAACTGTAATTCCGAACGCGTGTACTAAGGGAGACCGCTTGCTGGCGCGCCCCTCCGAGCGGAGCAACGACCGTGAGGGAGTGCTCTTCCTTTATGATTGCCCCTATGGAGAGCCGTTTCCCCCTGCCAACCCTGCTGTCCTGTGCACTGGTTGCTTTTACCATCGAATTCGACAATGAGTCCGAGCATCGGATGCCGCACCGGACCACGAGCCATGGCGCCACGGCCGGATCTCTCCACACGCCATGGCTCGTGTCGCTCGCGATGTCGTCGAACTGCATGCAATTCGTTGGCGAGGACGGAGTGACCATCGGCGAGTTGCAACGGCTCGCCCGCACACCGACGAATTTGGACGGAATGCAACGCTGGGGCTACATTGTCGTCGAACCGGGCCCCGCCGGAAGCCGAGCAAAGCCGCCACGCTCGGAGTGGGTGATCCGCGCCACGCCTGCGGGCCGGAAAGCCCAGGAGATATGGCGCCCGCTGTTCGGCGTCATCGAGAAGCGCTGGCAGGCGCGCTTCGGCGAGGACCAGATCGGCCGGCTTCGGGAAGCGCTGTGGGCGGTGGCCAGCCAGATCGAAGTCGAGTTGCCCGACTGTCTCCCGATCTTGGGGTATGGATTGTTCAGCAATAAAGTTCAGCGCTCGGAGCGGCGTGCGCCAGCCGGACGCGGCCGTGACAGCGCGTCCAGCCTCTCTCTGGCGGCCCTCTTTTCGAAGGTGCTGTTGGCGTTCGCCATCGAGTTCGAGCGCGAGTCGGAGGTATCGCTGGCGATTGGCGCCAACGTACTACGGCTCGCCGGTGAAGGAGGTGTGCGCGTACGGGACCTCCCACGGATAGCGGCTGTGTCGAAAGAGGCGATCGCCATGGCTGTCGGGTTTCTCGGGAAGCGCGGTTATGCTTCGGTCGAGCCGGAATCGACGGGCAGCGGGGTAAAGGTGCTAAGGCTCACCGACAAGGGCCGGCACGCCCGAGAGACATACCATCAACTGGTTCGGTCGATTGAGGATCGCTGGCGGGCACGCTTCGGCATGGATGCCGTCGGCGGACTTCGGGAGTTGCTGGAGCATTTGGTGGGCGAGCCCACGGCGGAGCATTCGCCTCTGTTCCGCGGGTTGGAGCCTTACCCCGACGGGTGGCGCGCAGCGGTCCCGAGGGCCGCCGGGCTCCCTCACTACCCGATGATCTTGCACCGCGGCGGATTCCCAGACGGCAGTTGACTGGAGTGACCGGCGCGGGGGAATGCGCTCGTCATTCGGCGAACTGAAGTTCGCTGTTGGCAGGCGGAAGCGCCTGCCCCACCTTCTTGTACAACCTGCCACCAGGGCACTCTTTGGGAAAATGTAGAAACACCAGCGGCTAACTGAAGTTCGCCTGCGCCGACAAGAGTGTCGGCGCGGCAGGCAAGAGTGCCTGCGCCACAGCTACATTTCTTTGCCGGCGTATAACTCATCGATGCTTTCGCGGAAGTTTTCCATCACGCGGGCGCGGCGCACCTTCATGGTGGCGGTCAGTTCGCCGTCTTCGATGCTGAAATCGCGTCCGAGCACGCGGTATTTGCGGATCTGCTCGAAGGGCGCCAGTTGCTTATTCACGCGCGCCACCACCTTCTGGATCTCCTTCTGGACCGGCTCGGCGGCGGCCAACTCGGCGGTAGTGTGGCCCTTGAGCATATCCATTCCCTTAAGCGTTTCGGCTACCGCGGGAGTGATGGTGAACAGCGCCGTGAGGTAAGGCAGGCGGTCGCCGATCAGCATCACCTGGCTGATCAGCGGCTCGAACTTGAACAGGCCCTCGACGCGCGCGGGATGGATTTTCTTGCCGGTCGAAGAAACGATCAGTTCCTTCTTGCGGCCGGTGATGAAGACGAAACCCTCGTCGTCGATAAACGCGATATCGCCGGTGTGCAGCCAGCCATCGCGCAGCACCTCGGCAGTGGCCTCGGGATCGTCAACGTACCCGGAGAACAGGCAAGGGCTTCTGATGAGCAGTTCGCTGTCTTGTTCGGCGATACGTAATTCGACGCCGGGCAGCGCGGTTCCGATACTGCCGGCCTTGGGCCGGTCGAGCGGGTTCAGCGTCGCCACGCCGCCTTCCGTCAACCCGTAGCCTTCCACCAGGGGCATCCCGATCGCCTCGTAGAATTCGGCCAGTTCCTTGCTCAAGGGCGCCGCTCCGGAACACGCCAGGGCCAAGCGTCCGCCGAGGCGCGCCCGCACCTTCTGAAAGAAGATCCGGTCGGCAATCTTCAGCGGAGCCCGAATGCGCGCCGGCACGGGCTTTCCCTGGTGTTTGTAGCGCGCAGCCGCCAAGGAAAGGCCCAATGCGCTGTAGAACGCTTTGCGAGCCACGGCCGGTCGTTTCCGAAGCTCGGTGCAGATAGTGGAGTAAATGCGCTCCCACATGCGCGGGGGCGCCAGCATTATGGTGGGCTGCACCGTGCGGATCTCCTGCGGCAACTTCAGCAGGCTCTCCGCGAAATTCACCGGCGTGCCCTGACGCAACGTCAGCATTTCCATCACGACGCGTTGCGCGATGTGCGCCGAGGGCAGGAACGCTATGGTGGCATCGTTGGGGCCGATGGGCCACCTCGCGGGCGCCATGTCCATGTTCGCGACTACCGCGGAGTGCGTGACCAG
>JBEKUO010000673.1:0-4149 GCA_049514955.1 Bryobacteraceae bacterium
CCTCCTCTAAAACCTTGGGCAGCCAGCGGCACACGTGCACCACTTCGCTAGTTGGGGTCGAGACGGTAACCGTGAATGGCTGTGCGCCGTAGGCGTTCAACGCATCGACAAGTTGCAACTTCTGCGCCTCCGTGAGATCGCGGTAAGCCAACTCGGCCTTCAACTCGGCTATCTTGTCGTTGGCTCCCGTAAGGGTCGTGGGATAGTAGTTCTCGACCTTCGCATTTTCCGCGCGGAATGTGTTCTCTCGCCTATAGCGCACCCGCTCAACACACAGTTCGCCAGTGACTCCGAGGGCTACCAGGGACGTGCCGAGCAGTTCTATAAGATCCAACCAATTATGCGTGCGGGAGAACAGGACGATGATGACAAAAAGTTCGACCAGTAGGCCGACCGCAACAATACCCACAAAAACGAGCATCGGAACGCGTAGCCGGTCAGTGGATTGTTCCGCAGTATCCCTCTGGCCGATGAGTTCTTCCAGTTCATCTTTAGCCATAGACCGTTACGTTAGAACTGCTGCACGCGCCCACGGAATTAGCATCATTTCGTTCCTCCTCCGTCAGTGCTTCTCTTTAACAGGTGGCGCCGGAGGGGCGGCTGGAGCAGGATTTGCGGCGTAGGCGCGAAGTGCGACGACCGCTTTCTGGAACTCGTCCTCACTGACTCCTGAAAGACGTCGCCCACAGATGAAGAGAGCTTCGGCAATCGGAATCTGTGCGTTCTCGGGTATGTCAAAAAAAAACGATCCACGGCCTGCTCCTGTGCCGTTCCGCGCAGTCCTGCCAAAGCCAGAATGACGAGCGGGAAGCGTTCCAACGAGTGCACTCTCGTCTTGCCCTCCTGGTAGCCGCTCCCCACGGGCCGCGGCTCGCCCGAACTTACAGCTTCAACAGCTCTCGCAACCGCTTGGTCTGCACCCGGCTGACGGGAATCTCCGTGTGCTTCTTATCGTCCATTCTGAGCTGGTAACTGGACTTGAACCACGGCACCACTTCCTTGATCTTGTGAATGTTCACCAGAAACGAGCGGTGCACGCGCCAGAAGGTTTCCTTGTCGAGGTTAGCCTGCAGATCTTCGATGGTGCGGTAGTTGGAATGCCCCTCCACATTCGTCGCCACGAGCGTGATCAGCCCGTTGTCGATGGTGGCGTAAATCACGTCCTGGGCGTCCACTATGAAGTTGCGGTTGGCGTTCCGGATCAGCAGTTTGGTGCGGTGCGGCGTTAGGGGAACGGCGGGCGCGGGGGTTTCCGGGGCGGCCTTCTTCTCCTGCACCGAACGCCGGGCGCGATCGATGGTCTCCGCCAGCCGTGACTTGTCCACAGGCTTCAGCAGGTAGTCCATGGCTTCCAGCCGGAAAGCCTCCACGGCGTACTGATCGTAGGCGGTGACGAAGATGAAATGCGGCAGATCCATGCCGGATTCGCGCAATTCGCGCACCACGGCCATGCCATCCTGCCCGGGCATGTGGACGTCCAGGAAAACCAGGTCGGGCTCGGCTTTCTGGATCAACTGCACGGCTTCCAGCCCGTTGCGGCCGGTGGCCACCACGTCCACTTCCGGAAAATCCCGCAGCAGGTAGGCTAGCTCGTCGCAGGCCAATTGTTCATCGTCAACGATGACGGTGGTCAAAGTTGCCGTCGCGCGCTCTCGCATCGAGTTGGTATTATAGCATTTCGATCCGCACCGGCAGTTCCGCCGTTGTGCGGCCCGGCATGCATGAAGGGAGCAAAGCACTTGCCCAACAAAGAGAATGTGTCCATCGCGCCGGCCGAAGGGAAGCTCGGCGTGTTGGTCCCCGGCATGGGGGCCGTTACCACCACGTTCATCGCGGGCGTGGAGGCGATCCGGCGCAGCCTCGCCAAGCCGATCGGCTCGGTCACCCAGATGGCCACCATACGCCTGGGAAAGCGCACCGACGGCCGTAGTCCCCGTATACAAGACTTCGTTCCCCTGGCCAAGCTCGACGATCTGGTCTTCGGAACCTGGGACATCTACCCCGACAACTGCTACGAAGCGGCCGAAAAGGCCGGCGTGCTGGAGATGCCTCTCCTGGAGAAGCTGCGCGAGCCGCTTTCCGCGATCCAGCCGATGACCGCGGTCTTCGATCATGAGTACGTGCGCCGTATTGACGGGCCCAACAAGAAGCCCAAGGGCTCCAAAATGGACCACGCTGCCATGCTGATGGAGGACATACGCAACTTCCGCGAGGCGACCGGCGCCGCCCGCCTGGCCATGATCTGGTGCGCCTCCACCGAGGTCTTCCATAAGCCCGCCGCCGTGCACCAGACGCTCGCCGATTTCGAATGCGGCTTGCAGAAGAGCGACCCAGAGATTTCGCCCAGCCAGATCTATGCCTACGCCGCCCTGAAGATGGGCGTGCCTTATGCCAACGGCGCGCCGCACCTGACCACGGATACGCCGGCCTTGCTCGAACTGGCGCGCGAGCGGCAGGTGCCGATTTGCGGCAAGGACTTCAAAACCGGGCAAACCTTCATGAAGACGTTGATCGCGCCCGGCCTGAAGTCGCGCATGCTCGGCCTGCACGGCTGGTTTTCGACGAACATACTGGGCAACCGCGACGGCGAAGTGCTGGACGATCCGGGCTCGTTCAAGTCCAAGGAAGAATCCAAGCTCGAGGCGCTGGAACAGATCCTGCAAGCCGACCTGTATCCGGACCTGTACAAGGATTTCTATCATAAGGTGCGCATCAATTATTACCCGCCGCGCGGGGACGCCAAGGAAGGCTGGGATAACATCGATATCTTCGGCTGGTTGGGATACCCGATGCAGATCAAGATAGACTTCCTTTGCCGGGATTCGATCCTGGCGGCGCCGCTGGTCCTCGACCTCGTGCTGTTCATGGATCTGGCGCAGCGCGCCGGCATGCGCGGCATACAGGAGTGGCTTTCGTTCTACTTCAAAGCGCCCATGCACGCGCCGGGGCTGTATCCCGAGCATGACATTTTTATCCAGTTGATGAAGCTGAAGAACACGCTGCGCTGGATGCGAGGTGAAGACCTGATCACACACCTCGGACTGGAATACTACGACTAAGTGCTACCGGAGCCCAGCACTTAGCAACCTATACCCACTTATGAAGGTTCTAGTCATCGGCGGTACCTTGTTCATCGGCAAGCAACTGGTCAAGGAGCTGTGCGCGGCGGGGCACGATGTGGCGGTGCTGCATCGCAAGCCGAAGCACAGTCTGGCGCGGCGCGTGGAGAATTTGGTGGCGGACCGCAACGATCCCCAAGCGGTCCGGGAAGCCTTGGCCGGCCGGCGCTTTGAGGTGGTCTACGACAACGTCTACGATTATGAGCGCGGCACCACCGCCGCCCAGGTCGAGGCCACCGTGCGCGCCTGCGGCGACCGGGTGTCGCGCTATGTGTTCATGTCCAGCGTGGCCGCTTATGGCGACGGACTGAATCACTACGAAGGCGACGCGCTGGCGCCGGATAACCATCCCGAACCTTACGTGCGCAACAAGGCCATGACGGAACGCATGCTGTTCCGTCTGCATCAGAGACATGGGCTGCCGGTGGTGACATTCCGGCCGCCCTATATCTACGGGCCGGGAAATCCGTTCTACCGCGAAGCGTTCTTTTGGGACCGCATGCGGCTGGGACGCTCGATCATCATCCCGGGTGACGGCCATCGCCTGATGCAGTTCGTCTATGTGAAGGACTTGGTGAGCGCGTTGGTGCGCGCGATGGAAGTGCCCAACGCGGCCGGCGAGGCATTCAATATCGGCGATTCGCGCGCGGTGACGCAGTTGGAACTGGTGCAAGCGCTGGCCATCGCCGCCAACAAGACCGCCCAGATTGTGCGCATCCCGCGCGAGGCTATTTTGCACGCAGGCGGCAATCCCATGGGTGAGCCGGCGTATTTCGGTGTGTACTTCGACATGCCTCCGATCACGGAGAAGATGGGCAAGGTCGCGAGAGTGCTGGGTGTGCGGCCGGTGGCTTTTGAAGCTGGGCTCAAGGAGACGTGGCGCTGGTACCTGCGCAATCACCAGCGGCGGCAGCCGGATTTCGCGTTTGAGAATCGGCTGCTGGCGCTCGCGGCTGCGCGGACGGCGGGGAAGGGCGAGCTTTGCTCGCCTGGGGCTGGGGGCTAGGGCCAAACCGCACTCTGGTGTTCG
>JBEKUO010000674.1:0-4138 GCA_049514955.1 Bryobacteraceae bacterium
AGCTGGTGACCGGCCACGACCTGGTGCGGCTGCAGATCGAAGTGGCGGCCGGCGAAAAGCTGAACCTGCGGCAGGAGGACATCGCTTGGCGCGGCTCCGCCCTTGAGTGCCGCATCTACGCGGAGGACCCTTACAACAACTTCTTCCCCTCGGCCGGCAAAATCACGCGCCTGACGCGGCCGCTGGGGCCGGGCGTGCGCCTGGACGGTTGCGTCTACGACGGCTGGACGGTGCCGATCGACTACGATCCGCTGCTGGCGAAGCTGGCCGTGTGGAGCGGCACACGGGAGAGCGCCATCGCCCGCATGCTGCGCGCCCTGCGCGAATACGACGTAGCCGGCATTCGCACCAACATCGCCTTTTTCCGCCAGATCCTGGAAGACGAGGAGTTCCGCCAGGGCAGGCTGCATACGCGCTTCGTAGACGAGTTTCTGGAGCGCCGCAAGCCCTTCGCGCCGGCGCCGGATCTGGAATCCATCGCGGCATTGGTGGCCGCCTTCCACTCCGCCGGGGGCGGCGCGCGGACGGAAACTTCGCGAGCGCCACGCAGCCGCTGGCTCGACATCGGCCGCAATGGGATGTTGCGATGAAGCTCCAGCTTGCGATCAACGGCGCGGCGCGTGAAGTCGAGCTGGACCACAGCGCCGCCCACATCGCCGCCGTGGAGCCGGGCGTCTACTCGATCCTGTTGGATGGCCGCAGCTATGAAGCGCGCGTGGAGCAGGCCGACGGACGCATGGTGGTCTTCATCGACGGACACCGCTTCGAGATCGAGATCCGGGATCCGCGCCGCTGGTCGCGGCAGGCAGCGGGGCAGGGAATTGAGGGCCGGTTAAGCGTAACCGCGCCCATGCCCGGCAAAATCGTGCGGGTGCTGGTGGCGGCGGGCGATGCGGTGGCGGCGGGTCAAGGCCTGCTGGTGGTGGAAGCCATGAAGATGCAAAACGAACTGAAATCGCCGAAGGCCGGACACGTGGTTACGCTCGCGGCCCGCGAAGGCGCCAGGGTGGCGGCGGGGGAAGTGCTGGCCATCATCGAGTAACGCGCAAGTTCAACGTCAACGGAAAAAGATGAGCCCGATTGCCAGCGGCACAAGCAGCAATGCCAGGACCACCCAGGTCCAGCGGTTGCCAAGGTTCAGGGTATAGCCTACGCCGAAGCGCTTTTCGATCAGGATCGACGGATCAGCGGGATTGATGTACAGCAGGCCCCACTTCCAGCAATCATCCGGTGTGCGATCGCCCAGGAGCACGGATCCGGTGTTGACCACCGCGCGGCTGCCGCCTTGGCCGCTACGCATCACGGCCACCACAAAAGCGCCGATGACGGCGGCCATCGCCAACCCCCATATGTCGATAGCGGCCGAAGTCACCTGGAACATGGCGAGCCAGGCCGGAGCTGTGAGCAGGTATGCGGTCACGATCAGCAATTGGACGATACGCATTCGAAAGCGGCGCTCGGCGGCGGCGCCCGCACCGGTGGTAGAGATGCGGCGCGACCAGTTGAGAAGTCCCCAGGCTAATCCGATAAGCAGCAGGCACACGGCGGCGTACACAGCCAGGTAGCCGAAAATCGAAGTGCGCGTGGTGGTCACCCAGCGGTCCGCCCCGTGTATGCCCCAGTGCACCGGAAAGCGTTGCGGCAGGCTGTCCAGATGCAGACTTGCCCAGATACCCAAGGCGACCAGAGACAATACGGGCAACGCCGCTACGATGGGGCCTCCGGGCAGGCGTTCGCGCGGAGCCGCGAGATCCACTTCCACGACGGAACCAGGCGCCGCCGCATACGCGAGCGCCGAGGCGTGCGCGCCGACCAGCGCCCACAGAAATCCGGCCGCCTCAAGCAGCAACGCAGCCAGCTCCATGCCGGCGGCTAGTTCGAGCGCGATCGCGGCCAAAGCGGAGCACCAGACGATGGCGCGATACTTCCGCAGGATGCGCCGCGCATCGGCGGTGCGGCGGAATTCAGGCGACACCGTCACGGCAAAGAAGATGTCGGGGCGGGTCAACCCCGGAACAATTTGCAGCAGCCCACTCATCAAGAGAAGAACCGCCACGAACAGGATTGTCTGCGCGGGCATGCGTTAACTCCTTTCCAGGCCTTCTGCAAGCCGGCGCAGCTCGCGCGCGATGCGGTTGCGAGAAAGGCCGCGGGACTGCACCTCGGCCACGATCTCTCGCAGGCGGCGCTCGAAGGCTTCACCGGTCTCCGGATCGTAGCGCTTCGACACGGCCCGCGGGACCACGCGCGCGCCACTGCGCCGGCCGATCTCCAGCCAGCCTTCACCTTCCAGCGTGCGATACGCCTCCGCCACCGTGTTGAAATGCACGCCCAGATCGAGCGCCAGGCGGCGCACCGGCGGCAACGGATCGCCGGGATGCAGTTCGCCGTTGACCAGCAAGATGCGGACGGCGTCCACAATCTGGCGGTACACAGGAACCGGCGATTTGAGATCGATGCGCAAAATCATTCTTGTACTTTGTACATATACAGTGTACAATTAAGCCATGAAAAAAGCAATCTGTCTTTTCCAGCTTTTGTTCGCCGGAGCGGTTCTGGCGGGGGAGCCGGTCCACCTGGATACGGGGACCGGCATTCTGTACGGGACGCTGGAGACGCCCGCCGCGAAGCCGCCCTATCCCGTTGTCCTGATCATCGCGGGTTCCGGTCCCACCGATCGGGACGGAAACTCACGCATGCTTAAGGGCAAGAACGATAGCCTCAAGATGCTGGCCGAAGGGCTGGCGGCCAGTGGGATCGCGTCGCTGCGCTACGACAAGCGCCTGATCGGCGAGAGCAAAATCACCGGGTTGAAAGAAGAGGATCTGCGATTCGACATGTATGTGGACGATGCGGTGCGGTGGGGCGAGTATCTGCGGAAGGACCCCCGCTTCGGTTCTTTGATCGTCGCCGGCCACAGCGAAGGGTCGCTGATCGGCATGCTGGCGGCCCAAAAACTGGCGGCCAATGCGTATGTTTCGATCGCCGGTGCGGGCCGGCCCGCGGGGCAAATCATTCTGGAACAGTTCCGGTCGAAGAAGGTGCCCGCCGAACTTATGAAGCAAGTGGAAGACATCGTGAAAGCGCTGGAAGCGGGGCACCAAGTGGAATCTGTTCCTCCCGCCCTGGCGGCGGTCTTCCGTGCGAGCGTACAGCCGTACGTGATTTCCTGGTTCCAGTACGATCCGGCGCGGGAAATCGCCAAGCTCAAAGTGCCCGTTCTGATCCTGCAGGGGAGCACCGATATTCAGGTGAGCGTCGACGACGCAAAACTGCTGGCGAAAGCCAATCCGGCGGCGAAGCTGGTGGTGATCGAAGGCATGAACCATGTCCTGAAGGAGGTACCCGCAGCGATGGACAAACAGATCGCTTCGTATAGCGATCCCACGCTGCCGTTGGCGGACAAGCTCACAAACGAAATAGTCAGCCTGATTCATGGGCTGAAAGCGGATAATTGAGGCGGGCTGCGCGGCGAAGCCGCCGCACGGCTCGACGGTGACGTTCTTGACCAGCGTAGCAACGGCTGCCCACGCAGGATGTGGTGAGGCCTGCTAGTCCAAAACACAGCCCAGCAGAAATACTTTCGCTTACAAGCGATCAGCCCGCGCTTGCGTTAGGGCAAGTATCGGCCGCTATATATATGACAATCAAGCCGAATAACTTTCCCCGGCTGAAATGCTCCGAGCCGAAAAGCATGTCGCCCGTTGCCCCAAATGCCGGATTCATCTGGACGAAGAACTCGGATGGGCGGCGGCGATGCGATCTCGTTCATAGCGAGGGTCAGGGAGATGATTGAGGAAAGGAGGAAGAGGGCGGTTAAATGGTGAAATCTGCTGACAGTATGATACACAGAATGGCCTTGCAAAAACCGGAACTTTGGATATAATATACGGGGCATCGGAAGGCCAAACCGGAGAGATCGGCTGAACACGAAGTTCCACAAGGATTTCGGAGCGACGATGAGGAGTACAATTTGACGGATCGGTCAAAGTGCGTTGCGGCTCTGGTCGTGTTGTTGGTTTGCTCTTGCTCGACTGCACAACCACAATCCTGTACACCTGCGCCGCCCGGACTGGTTAGCTGGTGGACAGGCGACACCAATGAGAACGACATCATTGGGGGAAATAATCCGGTGGCT
>JBEKUO010000675.1:0-4135 GCA_049514955.1 Bryobacteraceae bacterium
CGCCGAGGACTTTTTCGTAGAGGCGCTCATCGGTCAGCTTGCGGACCTCCGCCTCCAGGTTTCGCTGCGCTTCGGCGAGCCCGTCTAGCGTCCGTTTCCAGGCCGCCTCGCTCGACTCGGGGACCGCCGGCCAGTCCTCCTCCGGCGGCAGCACGGGGATCTCTTTACCCCGCAGGCGCAGCGTGGGAACGTCGATCCACACCGTGAGGTGCGCCACCAGTTCCCAGATCGTATGCGCGCCGGGCAAAGGACGCCGCGCCGCCATTTCAGCCGTCACGTCCGACAGAATCTCGCCGAGCGCCGGACCGTGCCAGGCGGGCCCTGTATATGCCCGGTGAAGCTGGTCGAGTATCCGGGACACCTCGCTCATCGCTACACCGCGATAGCCGCCGCGGCCGGCACGTCCACCCACGCGCGCGACGATGCGCTGGCCAGTTCGGCGTCCAGGATTTGCAATTGCCGCAAGCCGTCGGCAAACTGCGGATACTCGATGGGCGCCGCGGCATCTTCCACCGAGTGATAGAAGCGGCGGAATACCTGCTTGAACGTATCGTCGTAGCCTTCGCTGTGGCCGCCCGGGAGATCCGCATAGGGCCGCGCGGCCGGCAGCATGAGCGACGGGTCCTTCACGATAATCTGGTTCGGCGTATTGCGATGGCCGATCCACAATTCATCGGGTCGCTCCTGGTTCCAGGCCACCGACGCCTGGCTGCCGTAGATCTCGATGCTCAGACCGTTCTTGCGTCCGGCGTTGACCTGGCCGGCGGTGAAGGCGCCGCGCGTGCGCTCGCCCATGCGGAAGAGCACCGCGCCGAAATCCTCCGTGTCGATGGGCACTTCCTCGTAGTCTTCCGGGCTGAGCGTCTTGCCGGCGAAGGTCTCGATGGATTTCTTGGGCCGCTTGCGGGTCTTATGGAACGTCTGCAAATCGGCGCACACCGAGGTGATGCGCTGGCCGGTGACGTGTTCGGCCATATCGCACCAGTGCGAGCCGATGTCGGCCATGCAGCGCGACGGGCCGTTCGACTTGGAATCGATGCGCCAGTTCCAATCCGTGTCGTAGAGCAGCCAGTCCTGCGAATAGGTGCCCTGCAGCACCAGGATCTCGCCCAGTTCGCCCGCCTCTCGCATGCGGCGCATCTGCTGCACCATGGGGTAGAAGCGCAGGTTGTGGAACGTGCAATTGCGCAGGTTCTTCTCCCGCGCCAGCGCCACCAGCTTTTCCGCGTTCGCGACTGAGGTGGATAGAGGTTTCTCGCAGATCACGTGCTTGCCGGCGTTCAGCGCATCCGTCACCATCGGGAAGTGCAGCGCGTTCGGCGTGCATACGTGGACCACGTCCACCTCGGGATCGTCCAGAATCAGGTGATAATCGCTGGCCGTCTTGTCCACGTGGAACTCTTCGCCGAGCCGCCGGGCCTTCTCTTTTTGGCTCTCGCCGATCGCGTATACCTGGACGAAGCCCAAGCGGCGAATCCCTTCCAGGTGCACCCGCCCCACGAAGCCGGTGCCGAAAACCGCAGCTTTCAATCGATGTATCATGATTTCCTCTCTTCCATGGACCATTTCACATCTGCTTCACCGTACGGCGTGAAAAGCGCCAGATCGCGTGCGGCAGGCAGATTCAGGATTTTGGATTCCTTGGATGGGCGATTAACAGGTGCGCGCTGGCATGGACCGCATTCGAGCGCCAGGGTGCCATCCTCTAAGATTTGCTTGGCGGCGACGAAATCCAGTTGACGTCGTGGTTCGTCACGGCTTGGGAATTCGGGTTCGAGGAGCTTCTCCAACAGCTCCCGTTCATAGGTGAGAGGGCGAAACGTCGCATCCATCGGAAGTGTCTAATTTAACGCAATTGCTGATAGAGTGGTATTCGATATGCTGGTCCGCATCCGCTTTGGCAGAGGCGCCAAAGTAGAGCGCAAACGCCGCAAGAACCGGCGCGTGGCATTGGCCTTCGCATCGTTTCTGACGCCGGCGGCGGTGATGACGGCGGCGCTGGGCATCTGGCGCCTGGCGGCGGACCTCCAATGGGCCAGCAACTTCGCCATTCGCAGCGGCCTGTTCTCCCACTGGCAGGTGTGGTTCGCTTCCGCCGCGCTGCTGCAGACGGGCTCTCATTTTCTGAATCGCTACGGCCGCGCCGAAGATCCGGTCGCGGCGACCGAAACCGCTCCTTGACGGTCCCGGCTCGACGACAATACGGCGTCCCGAGCGCGAGCGGGATCGGCATCCCGGCTGCGGCGTGATCGGCGCTGAACTGCCACTTGCGACGGAAACCGCTCCCTCACGGTCGCGGCTCTGTACCGGAACGCGTCCAGTACTGCGGTCGCGGAGTAACCGGAACAAGATCGGCCTGCTTCTGCGTTATTCTAGTTTCAAGGCCTTCATGCGGTACAACACCCGGTACAGATCCGCCAGTTTCTACTCCAGCTACTTCCCGAACGGGGTGAAATGGCTGCTCATCAGCAATGTCGTCATGTTTGTGCTGATGGACCTGGCGCAGAACACCAGTTACGGGCAATTCTTCAACCTGCTCGCGCTCGTCCCCAGGGCCGTGGTCTTTCACTTTGCGATCTGGCAGTTGGGAACATACCTATTTCTGCACGGCGGAGTCTTGCACCTGCTGTTCAACATGTTCACGCTCTGGATGTTCGGCATTACGCTGGAGCGGGAATGGGGCACGCGGCGATTCCTGAAATACTACTTTGTTTGCGGCATCGGCGCGGGCCTTTGTGACGTGGGTGTCAATGCGCTGCTGGGCAACTGGTCCACGAGTACGATTGGCGCTTCTGGAGCCATTTACGGCCTGCTTCTGGCCTTCGGCGTGCTTTTTCCCGACGTGACCATCCTCTTCTTCTTTCTGTTTCCTATCAGGGCCAGATACTTCGTGATGATTTATGGCGCCCTCGCGCTATATGGCGCTTTGCATGTTAATACCGGCGTCAGCAACATCGCCCACCTGGGCGGCATGGCCTTCGGCTTCGTGTACCTTAAGATGCATTTCCCGGCCTTACGACTGGACGACCTCCGCCTTTGGTACCGCAACTACAAACTGCAGCGCAACAAGAAGAAGTTCCAGGTCTATATGCGGAAGCGTGGCTCCGGCCGCGGTCCGTGGGTGAACTGAAACATCCCGCACAGCTTTAACTCAACCGTAACCGTTCTGTAATCTGAAATGAGCGGGCCGTGGTGTATCCTGCTGAAGACCCCAGGAGGACCCACATGGCAGCACCCGCAACCGCAGCATCTCCCACAATCGAATCGAAGCTTGGAAAGTCGCCGGGCAAGGCAGGCATGCTGGTCTTCGGCGTGATCCTGCTGGCCGGCATTCTCTACGCCGTCATCAATCTTCTTTCGGATCTTTCGGGCGTGCGCACGGCATCGGCATTCGCCTACCTGCTTCTGGGCGTGGCCCTGCTGACCGCCCTGGGCTTCGAGTTTGTAAACGGCTTTCACGATACCGCCAACGCCGTGGCCACAGTCATCTACACGCACTCGCTGCAACCGCACGTAGCGGTGGTCTGGTCTGGATTCTGGAACTTTTTGGGAGTGGTGGTTTCGACCGGCGCGGTGGCTTTCGGGATCATCTCGCTGCTGCCGGTGGAGTTGATTCTGCAAGTCGGCCGTGGCGCCGGGTTTGCCATGGTTTTCGCGCTGCTAGTGGCGGCCATCATCTGGAACTTGGGCACGTGGTACTTCGGCCTGCCCTCGTCGAGCTCGCACACGCTGATCGGCTCGATTATCGGAGTGGGCATCGCCAATCAGCTCATGGCCGTCAAGACGGGCACCAGCGGCGTGGATTGGGCGCAGGCGACGAATATCGGCAAGACGCTCCTGATTTCGCCAGTGGTGGGTTTTGTGTGCGCGGCGCTATTGCTGCTGCTGATGAAAGTTGTGATCCCGGACAAACGGCTGTACACCGCTCCTGTGGGGGACGCGCCCCCGCCGCTGTGGATCCGCGCGCTGCTGGTGCTGACCTGCACGGGCGTGAGCTTCGCGCACGGCTCCAACGATGGCCAGAAAGGCATGGGCCTGATCATGCTGATCCTCATCGGCACGGTGCCCACGGCGTACGCTCTGAACCACGCCGTGACCGCGCGGCAGTCGCAGGAGTTCGTAATGGTTTCCAATC
>JBEKUO010000676.1:0-4128 GCA_049514955.1 Bryobacteraceae bacterium
TTCCAGTGTGCCATCCTCAGCCAGGACGAACGCGCCCCGCCGCTTGCTCATGGATTTCTCCGGCGGGGATAGCGGCGTAGGCACGAATACGGCCCCCTTGGGATCCGCGATCAACGCTTGCTCGCCTTCCTCCTGCCAGCGCAGCATGCCGAAGGGTTCATACGTGGTGGCCGGATCGAAAAATCGCCATCCACCTTGCACGTTGACGGCGATATCGTATGCCCGCAGAAAATACGAATCCGCGAATCCCGGATCGAAAAACGAGTCGCCGCGATCGCCCAGGCGGGCGATGCGCGCATCGAAGCCCGCCGCGGTGGCCAACGCCGCAAAGGCCATGTCGATGTCGAAGCCCGTGCCAGCGCCCTGCTTGAGGGTGTCCGCCGGATTCTTGTTCTGGGTAGTGTCGGCGCGCTCTTCGGCGGTCACGGCGTCGTTGCGGACGTTCTTGATCTTAGTCCGGCAATATTCGAACAGATGCCGTAGCTTGGCCTCGTCATCCGCGTCGCCGTTCACGATGGATGCGGCTATGCTCCGGACATCCGCGCTCACTTTCATGGACGGCTTGAATGCTTCGTAGCTCCGCTTGCTGTAATCCTTCCAATATTGCTCCGGGGTGAACTTCCGGTTTTCGGAATAGAAAACCAGCATCCACGCCAGTACCTCCTTTTCAGGAGGCATTTGCGGCTCTTCGACAAAGGCGGGGACATTCGCCACACTCGTCGTGTAGAAGCCGTTAGATTCGCGCACGAAGTCCGAGTGCTTGCAGTGGAAAGTCATCGTGCGCATTTCGTAACGGGTGTTTGCCAGCGGCTTAAAGTGATAGCGCACCATCTGCACGGGAACATCGCGCTGGAAGGGTAAGGGTACATAGTTCGCGACTTGGTTTTGGCGAGTTTCCCGCCAGCGATATTCGATGATGGCGCCCGGCTCTACGGCGGGCATGGCGAACGACTTGGCTTTCACCTTCAGACCGCCGGCTTTCACCACCATGCGCTCGAATACGGCGTCCTTCTTCAGCTCGATGATGGCGCCGTCGGGCTTGATGGTCCGGCCGGCTATGTCGCTGACGTTGGTGGAAATGCCGAACGGCAGTTCGACGGTGCTGTGCTGGTCCCGTCCGCGCTCGGTGAAGATCTTCATCCGGATGTACTGGGTAAAAATGCTGCGGGGCTGCAAGCCAATCTCGTCGGTGACCCAGATCTCCCAAAAGATGGCCTCCGCATCGGCATCCTTCTCCACGCGCGGCGCCTTTAACGCGAGATCGGCCGGGTCCACCGGCTGCCAATCCGCTGCGCCCGCCCGCGCGGATGTCGCCGCCAGGGCCAGCGCGGCCGACAGCAACGCGCGGCCGAATAGTGTGTGCGTCAAGCGCATGGCTCCAATTCTAATTCAGTTCGGCGAAATCGTCCCAATAAGAATTGTGCAGGATGAACGCCAGACGTTACAACGTGGGCCAATCGTTCCCAGCCGCCGCGCTCCATATCGCCGCGCTACCCTCGCCCCAATGGCGTTCCCCGTGGCAGCTTTCGCCTGTAGATGGCGGCGCGCCCGCGTCGTCGACGCTGGCTCCGCCGGACATGTCAAACTAGGGAAGGCGCCCGCGATATGGTTTTGCAAGCCTGTTGGCTGAGGTCAAAGAGCGGGGTTGGGACCTTGCCCCAATGGGCTGTGCGCTTCCGGAGAAGCTTGTTGGCGCGCGCATCGCGACTTACGTGGAACGATCCGCCGTTCTTTTGCGTATGATTGCCATGGTGATACCAGGTCGACCAATGCCGGGAGTACTGAGACTCTGGAGCCCAAAATGAATAATCCAGCTAGGAAGCCGCTCCGGGTGTGGCCCGGCGTGGTCATCGTGATCCTGCAGTTGCTGTTTCGGTTTGCCGTCCCTGTCGTCGCACCCGATGCGTTGCTCATCGCGGTGATGGCGGTACCCATCGGCGCGTTGGCTGTCATCCTATGGTGGCTGTTCTTTAGCCGGGCGGCTTGGTCCGAGCGTTTGGGCGCCGTCGGCCTGATGATCGTCGCGCTGCTCGCGACAAGGCGCATCGTGGACGTGTCGATTGCTACTGGGGCGCAAGGGATGCTGTTCCCCATCCTGGCGCTCCCACTCGTGAGCGTCGCCCTGGTCGTGTGGGCCGTTGCCACCCGCCGCCTCCCGGACGGCCCCCGGCGCGTGTCGATGGTCGCGACCATCCTGCTCGCGTGTGGAGCGTGGGCGCTCGTCCGGACCGGTGGCTTTACCGCCAGCAGCTTCCATCAAGACTTGCATTGGCGGTGGACGAAGACTCCCGAGGACCGGCTCGTGGCGCAGTCCGGCAACGCGCCGGGGGCGCTTCCGCTGGTTCCGGCAGCCCCGGCTACTCCGGAGAAACTGCCTGTGGCCGAACCCAGCAACGCCCCGGCGGCGCACACCCCGGCCGCGCCGGCTCCTGAGAAACCGCTCATGGCCCGAGCCGGAAAAGGGCCGGCGGTGCTCCCGTCGGCTCCCGCGGAAGCGGAGACGGGAGCCTACTGGCCCGGCTTTCGCGGACCCCATCGCGACGATGTTGTCCCCGGCGTGCGCATCAAGACCGACTGGACTGCCTCGCCGCCGGTCCAGCTATGGCGCCGGCCGATCGGACCGGGCTGGTCGTCGTTCGCGGTCCGCGGCGGCCTCATCTACACTCAAGAGCAGCGCGGCCCCGACGAGATCGTCGCCTGCTACAAACTGGCCACCGGCGAGCCCGTGTGGGCACACCGCGACCCCGCCCGGTTCTGGGAGTCGAATGGCGGCCCCGGTCCGCGCGGCACGCCGACGCTCAGCAATGGCCGCGTATACACATTTGGCGCGACTGGAATTCTGAACGTGCTCAACGCCCGTGATGGCACTGTCGTGTGGTCGCACAACGCGGCGTCCGACACCGGCATGAAGAGTCCGCATTGGGGCTTCGCGAGCTCACCGCTGGTGGCCGGCGAGTTGGTCGTCGTCGCCACCGCCGGCCAACTCATCGCGTACGACCTTGCCACCGGAGCCCGGCACTGGGTCGGCCCGGCCCACGGCGCGAGCTACAGCTCGCCGCAGCTAACGACCATCGACGGAGTCCAGCAGGTCCTGCTGTTGAGCGAAGCCGGCGTGACCAGCGTGGCGCTCGCCGATGGCGCGCTGCTTTGGGAGCACGCATGGCCAGGCTACCCCATCGTGCAGCCGGCCCTGACCGCGGACGGCGATATCCTGATCGACGTCAGCGACAGCAGCGGCATACGCCGCCTCGCGGTGACGCATGGAGCGGGCGGATGGACCGTCGCAGAGCGCTGGACCTCGCACGGGCTGAAGCCCTACTTCAACGACTTCGTCGTTCACAATGGCTATGCCTTCGGCTTCGACGGCAGCATCCTCGCATGCGTCGACCTCAAGGACGGCGCGCGCAAGTGGAAAGGCGGACGCTACGGCAACGGCCAACTCCTCCTGCTTTCCGATCAGGACTTGCTCCTGGTGCTGTCGGAAGAGGGTGAGCTGGCGCTGGTCGGAGCGACCCCCGATCAGTTCAAGGAGTTCGCGCACTTCCCGGCGATCGAAGGCAAAACCTGGAACCACCCTGTGCTGGCCGGCGACGTGCTGCTGGTTCGCAACGGCCAGGAGATGGCCGCGTTCCGGCTGTCCCCCGCGGGCATCTGAGGTGGCTGGCCGCCGCACCGGCGACCGGCCGCGAACGTGCGCAACGCCTCGCTCACGCCACGTGGCTACTGATATTCGCTCGTTCTAATAATTTTTGGCATTCGGCCTGAGCCAGCGCGGCTCGCCGCAGGGCGGCTGTGTGGTCGTCGGTCGAGGCGCCAGCGTAGCCGTATCTTGTTTACGGGCCCTCCGACCGATGCGGTTTGGCTATACTTGCACGTGATGACGGGGGCGCTCATACGAAGGGCCCGGGCCAGTGAACGGGATTCTGTTCGATCAGTCGTGCAGACCGTCGTGGACGAAATCTATGGCGGTCTCTGGGCTCCAGCCCCGGTACACATCGATGAAGAGGACTGGTCTCTCGCCTGGGTCGCTATCTTCGAAACAAACATTGTCGGGATGGCCCTCACGTGTGAAGAGTGGATTAGCGATCTATGGGTGCTGCGGGAAAATCGAGGACGCAGCGTTGGGAA
>JBEKUO010000677.1:0-4126 GCA_049514955.1 Bryobacteraceae bacterium
CACCGGCGGCGTGTCACGCCGGCGTAAGTTCTGCCCAATTGAAGCACTCGTTTCGTTCATGCAGTATCCATCAAAATGCTGCACAATGGTGCTATGAGAGCGGCAAACAAGACGGTCCGGCAAAGCGTCAGTCTTCCCGCGGGCATTGCCGCACAGGTCCGCATCATGGCGAAGACCCGTCGGCTCAGCGCAAACCGGATGCTCGTGGAACTGATCGAGGACGGGATAAATGCCGAGAAGCGAAAACAGCAGGAATTCTTCGAGTTGGCCGAGCGTTTTCGCGGTGCTACGGATCCGAAAGAAGCAAAGCGTCTCGGCGATCAGCTTGGGCGCATGGTGTTTGGCGGCTGATGCCGCAGCTTGAGACATGGGACCATTTCCCGGTCGCATTGCGCCGGCATCTCATCGAACGGATACGAGATCGGTCAATCGGCATGACGGATCTCAACCAACTCCGGCTCTGGATCGCGTCCAAGCCGGAAGTCCCGGCAGGCGATTGGTACAAAGACTTCGGTTCCTTCAAAATCTGCAGCCGCGGACCGTATCCTAAGACGTTCTTACAACGTGGACAAACGGCGAAGGAAGCGTCGATTTGAAGGAGGTCGAGGGACTGGAAGCAGCCGCACGCGCATACCGCGAGATTGTCCCCGCGGCTAAGCGCAGCCTCGATTACCATTGACGAGTACGGCAATTTGCCGTATAGTTAAAATACGATGAAACAAGCGGCCCAACCTACGGCCCGGCTGGAAGCCCGCCTGCCCAACGAGGTGCATATCCTGCTGAAACGCGCCGCGGAAATCCAGGGACGTACACTTACCGATTTTGTGGTGACAGCCGCGCGGCAAGCCGCCTGCAAGACCATTGAGGAGGCCCAGATCATCCGCCTCTCCGTCGACGATCAACGGCGGATCGCCAGGGCGATTCTGAATCCCCCCGCGCCGACTCCGGCATTGAAGAAGGCCTTCCGGCGGCATCGCGATCTGTTCGGCGCGAAATGAGCGCGGCTTTCTTCCGCCTTGAGCCGCTGCACTCGGAGCATGACCGCAAGTCGTTTCGCTGCGGTGAGGGAACCCTGGACCGGTATTTTCAAACCCAGGCAACCCAGGATATTCGCCGCCGCATCGCCAATTGCTTTGTGGCCGTTGAGGCTGTGACCGGTCAGGTCGCCGCCTATTACACCATGTCTGCGGCCAGCATTCCGCTCGCGGATCTTCCCGCGGAGGAAACCAAACGGCTCCCGCGCTACCCCACGTTGCCCGCCGTTCGTATCGGAAGGCTGGCCGTCGACGCGCGTTTCCAAGGGCGCGGCCTGGGCGCGGCGCTACTGGCCGACGCGGCCCAACGGACCATGCAGGCTCCGGCGGCGGCCTTTGCGCTACTTGTCGATGCTAAAAACGATCGCGCTGTAGCGTTTTACCGGCGCTTCGGTTTTCGGCCGCTTGCCAGCCGGCCCATGGCGCTGTTTCTGCCCATAGCGACTGCCCAGAAGGCTTTGGTCCGGGAGACCGCGCATTAGAATCGCGCATCATGGTGTCGCGCACCAGCCCGGCCATAGGAGGAGTCACACGTCGTAGCCAAAGCCGTGGAAGCGTCTTAACCCAGTTCCACGCGCCGCGGAAATTATTCCGGTGAGTTGTAGCGGTCTGGCCGGGCTGAATGATCGCCAAGACCTGCAACAACGCCTCCACCAGGGGCAACAGGTCTCCGATCTGGTTGGTTCGGGAACGGATCAGGATGACCGAGAGCTTCCGGAAGGTGGGAGACTGTTGGTGAGGCATCCCCTGATCGACAGTCAACAGTACGTCATAGCCTGCCGCCTCGGCGGATCGCAGCAACTCACTGTTCTTCTTGCCCTTCAGGCCCGCCCACTGAGCGGTGTGGCATCGTGCCCTGGAAAGCTGTGCCGGAAATCGAGTGGTAGGCACTCGTCCAGCAGAATCTTCATGCGATTCGTGCCAGTAGCGAATCTTTGGCTTCCTCTAACGCCCGGGTTGCCATCTCGTGCGTGACCGCGGGGAACTGCCGCAGGAACTCGCCTAAAGAGTGCCCACCTTCAAGATAGTCGATCATATTCTTGAACGGAACGCGTGTGCCACGAAAGCAAGGGATTCCGTTCATCACGTCCGGATCGACTCCAATTACGCGATCTTCCTTCATCGTTTCCCATTGTAGCGAGTCGAGAGCCACGGCTCGGCGGGTTAATGCTTGCGAGTTGAATCTTGGTTCAACGGGGAAAAACACATTCGCCGTCGCAGACCAACTTGCGCAAGCGGCCCGATGGTTTTGGCTACAGCTCTGGCCGCGCGCCTGCCATAATATCCCTGATGCCATCCGATCCGAAGCGCGACCTTTTCCGTCACACCGTTGCCACGCTGGCCTACCGCGGCGGCAAAGCCGTGCGCGGCGCGCCGCCTGCATTCGCCGATTACCGCGCCGCCGAGACCAGCCGCACGCCCGGCCAGATCCTGGCCCACATCGGCGATCTGATCGACTGGGCACTCTCGGTGGCCCAAGGCGACGAGAAATGGTTTAATTCCAAACCGCTGCCATGGGACCAGGAAGTGCAGCGCTTTTTCACCGCCTTGGCAAACTTGGATGCCTTCCTGGCCTCCGACGCGCCCCTCGCGTGCCCCGCCGAAAAGCTGTTCCAGGGTCCCATCGCCGATGCGCTCACCCACGTGGGCCAGATCGCCATGCTGCGCCGGATGGCCGGTTCTCCCGTACGCGGCGAGAACTACCATCGCGCCGAAATCTCGGTGGGGCGCGTGGGACCGGATCAAGTCGCGCCGCGCCGCGAGTTCGATTGATTTAAGGGCGAGCGTTGTTCGCCATCACCGGCGAGCCGCGCGCCACTCGAGTTGGTCACCTTCCGCCACCCGCGTCACGGGCCGAAGACGGACCACCGTGTCGCCGCGTGCCCCTTAGCCCGCTCATAGCATCGACGCCGTTCGTCGATGTTGGCGAGCAATGCTCACCTTTGGCAACTGGTCCGATGAACAACGCTCTTCACGGGTTTGGTCACCCTCCGCCTCCCGTGGAGCAGGCCGAAGACGGATCGCCGTGTCGCCGTGTCGCCGCGACGCCCGCTCGTAACATCGACGCCGTTTGTCGATGTTGGCGAGCAACGCTCGCCTGCGGCCACTGGTCCGAAACGTGCCATACGCTGAAGCGGTAGTCACTATGGCTCGACTCAACAGATGGCAAATCGCGCTGATCATAGCACTGGCGATCCCGGCAGGCTTCACCGCCGTTACGGTCTGGCGCGCGTCGCAGGCTGCCCACGATTCCGCGGCGCAGCTCGCATCCGAAAGCCAAATGCGCTTCACCGTCACCCGATTGGACCACCCCGTTCCGCCCGCAATCGAATGGATCAGCGCCCCGGCCGTCTTCCGGGATGTCGCGCTATTTCAAGGCCGCATCTACATTTCCGGTCCGGCCGGCCTGATGGAATACGATACCGGCGGCGCTCTGAGAACCCATTATCGCCCCGGCCTGGAACTCCCCGCGGCGCCGCTTGGCGGGATGGCCGTCGGCACAGCCGCCGATTCCTCCGGCCGCGAGTTGTTCATCGCCACTTCGGGCGAGGGTCTGCTGGCGTTCGATGGCAGCCATTTCCGGCAGATCCGCGCCGTGGATGCCGCCGACCGCAGGCTGACCGCGGTGTTGCCGCTGGGCGACGGGCGTGTCTTACTGGGGACAGAATCGCAGGGAGTGCTCGCCTACGATGGCAAGCGCCTCACGGCGTTCCACTCGTCGCTGGACGCTCTGCACGTGACCGCGCTGGCCGGCGATGGAACCGACCTTTGGGTTGGCACGCTCGATCGGGGTGTCTATCATTGGCATGCCGGCCAAGTCGATCGCGTCAGCGAAGGGCAAGGGCTGCCCGATCCGCAAGTGCTCTCGCTGGCGGTCAACGAAGACGTGGCCTTCGCCGGTACCCCCATGGGGATCGCCGAATTCCGCAACGGCCATTTCACGCGCGTGCTGGCTCACGGCTTCTTTGCCAACGCGCTGCTGCTGTGGAGCGAGGGCCTGGCCGCCGGCAGTCTGGATGAAGGCGTGGTCAAGATCCCGTTCACGGACGCGCCGGCGCGATCCGCCCGCCCGCACACGTACCCGCTGGCAG
>JBEKUO010000678.1:0-4125 GCA_049514955.1 Bryobacteraceae bacterium
GTCATCAAGGTCGTCGCGGGCAGCGTCAATCGCCAACTGGTTGCAGCCCTGAACCGGGCGGGCGCGCGCGCCGTGGGAATTTCCGGCATTGATGCCGGTCTGGTAGTAGCCGAGCCGATGGATCCTGCGCTAGGCAGCGTCGGGCGCGTAGTCCACGCCGACCCCGCGCTGCTCGATGCGCTGCTGGCCGCCGGCTTCCTGCCGGTGGTGGCCTGCGTGGCGGCGGATCGGCAAGGCCGCTTCTACAACGTCAACGCCGATCAACTGGCCGTCGCCTGCGCGGTGGCATTCGGCGCGGACCAGTTGACGTTCCTCACCGATGTGGAGGGCGTGCTGGACGCCCAAGAACGGCTGCTGCCGCATCTCACGCTGGCCGATAGCGAAGCGCTCATCGCCGCGGGCGCGGCCACTGGTGGCATGCAGGCTAAGCTTCGCGCTGCGCAGGCCGCCCTGCGCCAGGGCGTGTCCCAGGTTCGTATCGCCGCCGGCGCCGCCGATCGCATTCTGGAGCGGCTTGTGGCCGGCGACGATGTGGGCACGCGGCTGTTGGCCGAGGAGGTCTGCGCGCCATGATCAGCGGTCTGAGAGAGGATGCCGTTGTCGAACACGCCCGCCCACACCGGGAGCTGTGCGTCCGCAAAGCCGGCATGCACGATATCCGGCCGATTCTGGATTTGATCAACGGCTACGCGGCCCAGGGAATCATGCTGCCGCGCACCGAGTTCGAGGTCTCCGAAGACATACGCGACTTCTCGGTGATCACGGCCGACGGCCGGCTGGTGGGATGCGGCGCGCTGCATTTTTATACACCGGCCATCGGCGAGATCCGCTCGCTGGCGGTTGCCGAAAGCGCCAAGACTCACGGCGTCGGCAAGCGCCTGATCGAGGCGCTGACCGGCGAAGCGGACGGCTATTCGCTCGATGCCGTATTCGCGTTTACTTATGTCGCGGAGTTCTTCCGAAAAATGGGCTTTCAGGAGGTGGAGCGCGGCGCGCTGCCGCTGAAGGTCTGGAAGGATTGCGTTCGCTGCCCGAAATTCCAGTGTTGCGATGAGATTGCGATGATTCGCATTCTACGTCCGGAGCACTGGGGGGAATCTCAACACCACTGCGGCGACGACGGTGGACCTCTCGTCCAGTTGCCGGTGCTCCGCGCGCCCGAACATCCCGGTAGTGGGTCAGTTTCAGGGAGGGCATGATGCGGGCGGTTGGCGCTTGGGTCGCATCACCGAAGCCGTAGCTCGACCTTGCCGTCGCACACCTTTCAGTGCGGCGGTGGGGCGTCGGCTTCCATGTCGGAGAAGTCGTCAAAGAAGAACTCAATCGCAGTGGATTTCATCTGAGGTTGGTCGGAGGCCGGTGCGGCAGCATTCGATGGCGCCGCCGGCGGTCGCGAGCGCTATGAATCCCGCAAGTGCGGCCGCTATGGGAGGATTGCCGTGCGTTTCTTGAATGTGTGAAAGAGAGATGCGATTGCGTGGGCGGCCAATGGACTGCCCTTTCCCGTGATGGAGCTGCGGAGTGCAATTGTTTTTTGAGATCCGATCCTCGCTAATTATAGTATTCGAAAATCTCGGAAGGCAAAACAACGCGGGGCCAGCCCGCTTGTATCGGCTCGACGGGGAAGCTCTCGACCCACTTGTTTAAATCGTCGTCGGTCAGCTCGCGGCCGTTGTTGCCCGTGCGAAGCTCCACGCGCTCAATTAACGGTGCCGTTAGTTAGGGCACAGCGTCCTTCGGCACGTGGAGTTCTCCAAGTCTGGCTTGCCGAGTCCAGCCGGCTTGAGGACAAGCTAAACCGCCAAGGTCAGATTGATCCCGTCGTCGGCCGCCGGCTGCGCGGCGGAATTTAGCGCAGGAGCGCCGCGATTCACCGTTTAGCGCACCCCCTATGTTTCCCGACTGCGCTCAAGTGCTTCGCGATCCCAGTGTGCCAGCATGGAAGCGGCTTCATAAGTCGTCTGTAGAAAGTCGAGGAGTGTTTGATCCGGGAATTCCGCCTGCCGCACTACGTCATACGCCAGGATGAACTCACGAAGGTCTGTGCTGTAGAACGCCGCGTCCGGCTTGACAAATGCTCCAGAGAACCCAACCGGCTCAGGATAAGCGTAGGAATAGAATGCGGGATAGGGGATCGCGCCCCCACCGGGCCAAAACCCGCAACTGCTCACTTCGTGCGAGTACGCCTCCTGAGTCACCGGGTCGGGCAGGTTGGGTATCCCGCCGGGATGTTTGGGAGCCCTCCTTCCCGAGAACCGCGTGACCGCCAGGTCGAGGGCGCCCCAGAACAGGTGCACGGGACTGCACTTACCGATGAACCTGCCGCGGAACTCCTTCATCACCCGATCGGCCTGCACGAGGATGCGCCAGAACCGATTCGCGTAGTCCGGGTCGTAGGCCCTGTGAGTCTCGTCCTGGTCGAATCTGATGGGCTCCGGAACTTCGTTGGGTTTCTTGTTGATCGAGACATTCAGGTCGAGCCGCCTCATCTCCTCCATCAGCCGATGGTAGAACGCCGCCACGGATTGAGGCTCCAGTGGGAGACCTCCTGTGCGTCCGTCGCAGCTCTCGATGGCCAGGCTATGGTTCAGGAAATCGAACTCGATCTGGAACGTACGCACGCCATATGGAATCGGCGAGGTGGTCAACCCTCGGGAGGTCACGTACAATGTGACGTGCCAGGAGTGGTTGATCCAAGGACTCTGGGCACGGCGAATTTTGCCGACGATCTGAGCCCACATATGCAACGTCGCGCAGGTGTCGCTCCAGGACTCCAGGGCGAGACTCGGCCACGTTTCGTCGCGCGAACCAAACGATGGCATCCCCAAGTTCCTCCCAAGGCGCTTAAGCGGCGCAGCCGTCCGGGCCGCTGCCCGCAGGAGCGGCTTTCCCTCGACATCAAGGCTACTTTGACTCGGCCGGCAGATCAAGCCGCAGGTCGACGGCACAGGAAGCAGCAGAGTTCCTTCGATAGTGCCAAGCGAATATCAGAACGCTATGTAGCATTATCGACCGATTGCGCCTTTTATTAATCTTATCGCTAGTTTTCTGCCGCCCCTCCGCTCTCGCCTCAAAAGCGGACACTCGTAATCAGCTCAAAACCGGCGAAAACGGACGGGCCCAGGACATGGCAGCTCCTCGCATTACGGGCGCTCCCCCGCCGCCCTCTCTACGTCTGTAAGCCTCTTGTTGAGCCCCGTACGGAGATTGATACCGAATTGCACATATGCCTTCAGGCCGCATAAAGTGTAAGTCCACCCTGCGTTCTGACCCAAGGCCCGTTTGACACCCTCTGCGGTCAAGGGAAACTTCGATTCTGTGATCGTAACGACGGTGGCGTCGGGACCGTCCGGCGCGAATTTGATGGTTGTGCGAATCCGCGGCCCTAGCGCGCTCGACTCCCAAACGATCTTACGATTGTCCTCGACCTCCAGCACGTCGATTGACACCTTAGCGCCTACATCGCCGAACTCCCACTCGACTCTGCCTACCTTGATGGGACCGCTGGCGCGCGAGACGAAGTAGTTGGACATCTTATGTGGGTCGACAACCGCATCGAACACCTCGTTCACGGGCTTCAGAATGCGCTCCCGGACGTTCACGTCAAAATCCATTATTGCTCTCCTTCTTGATTCACACTCTATCGTTACTCGCTTTTCTTTTCGCCGTGCTCCGGCACGGCCGTGTTCGTCGATGGCGGTCGACCGGGTTGCTGAACGGTCACCAAAACTCTCTGAAGAAACAACGCATCCACCACGTCGGACTCTGTGAGTGCGAAGTGCGCGCCTCGACAGGTCACAGGCTGATCCTAGCAGACGGCATCCTGGCTTGGCAGCCTGACCTGCAGCCCGCAGGTGTCACCCTGCTCGATTCCAAGCCGGGTGGAACCCAGTAATTCTAATCCGATCTCGACGCGCTCGACAACCGGAGGGCCACGCGCGCGGTCTAAGGTCTAGTCGGGAGTGCCATCGACTAACTCGCGATAAACCTGCCATGTTTTTTCGACAGCGGCAGCCCAACTGAATTGCGAAGCCCTGAGGATCCCCCGGCGGGAGAGGTCCGCCCTGCGGTCCGGATTTCGCGTCAAGTCCACTAGCGCGGCGGTCAACTCTTCGGTGTCCTCGG
>JBEKUO010000679.1:0-4123 GCA_049514955.1 Bryobacteraceae bacterium
CGTCGGAATTGTCGGGATGGGCTATGTGGGCCTCCCCTTGGCCGTTGAATTTGCCAAGGCCGGTTTCCGCGTAACCGGCATCGACGTGAACGCGGAGAAAGCCGAGCGCGTCAATGCCGGCGATTCCTACGTCGGCGACATTTCGAGCGACGTGCTGGCCGGTCTCGTGAAGGACGGAAAGCTGCGCGCCACCACCGATTTCGATGTGGTCGGTGAGCTGGACACCGTCAACATCTGCGTGCCCACGCCCCTGCGCAAAACCCGCGACCCGGACATGAGCTACATCATGTCCTCCTGCCAGGAGATTGCCAAGAACTTTCATGCGGGCATGCTGATCATCCTGGAATCGACCACGTATCCCGGCACCACCGACGAACTGCTGTTGCCTATGTTCGAGAAAACCGGGCTGCGCGTGGGCCAGGACTTCTTCCTGTGCTTCTCGCCGGAGCGCGTCGATCCGGGCAACCCGAAATACCAGACGGCCAACATCCCCAAAGTGGTCGGCGGCACCACGCCTGCCTGCACGGAGATGGGCGCTTTGTTCTACTCGCAGGCGCTCGCGACCGTAGTCCCGGTAAGCTCGACGCAGGTGGCCGAGATGGTGAAGCTGCTCGAAAACACCTACCGCATGATCAACATCGGGCTGGTCAACGAGATCGCCATGATGTGCGACCGCATAGGCATCAACGTGTGGGAAGTGATCGAGGCGGCGGCCACCAAACCCTTCGGCTTCATGCCGTTCTATCCCGGCCCCGGACTGGGCGGACACTGCATCCCGATCGATCCGTTCTATCTTTCCTGGAAGACCAAGCAGGCGGGGATCGAGGCGCGCTTCATCGAGCTGGCGGGCTACATCAACGGCCAGATGCCGCACTTCGTGGTGGACAAGATCCAGAATGCGCTCAACGACGCCGGCAAACCGGTGAAGGGGTCGCACATCCACATTCTAGGGGTCGCATACAAGAAGGATATCGAGGACCTCCGGGAATCCCCCGCCCTGGATGTCATGCTGCTGCTCAAGCGGCGCGGGGCGAGCCTCTCGTATAGCGATCCGCATGTGCCGCAGCTTCAACTAGATGGGATCGACCTGCACTCGCAGCCGGAGGCCGTGGCAGGTGAGGCGGATTGCGCGGTGATCGTCACCGACCACTCGGCCTTCGACTACCGCCAGATCGCCGCCCGCGCGCGTCTGATCGTGGATACACGCAATGCATTGAAAGGTGTGAATTCCGCTCACATTGTGCGTCTGTAGTAACTATTCGCGATTGACAAGCGTCCAAAAAGCGCAGATCCTTGGATTAAGGAGCATTCATGCAACCGGCAGGGAGAGTCGCGCTATGCGGTTTGGCCCTCGCGGCTGGTAGTGTTGCCGCCCTGGCCCAGTCGGTGATCTCAGCCCGCTCGGGCTTGATTCATTACGTGGAAGGGCAGGTTTACCAAGGCGATCAAGCGGTTGAGAGCAAATTTGGCAATTTCCCCGAAGTAAAGGAGAACGGCCAGCTTCGGACCGAGGAAGGGCGCGCGGAGGTGCTTCTGACCCCCGGCGTTTTCCTGCGCCTTGGTGAAAACAGCTCGTTTCGCATGATTACCAACCGCCTGATCGATACGCGCCTCGATTTTCTCAACGGCGCTGCGATCGTCGAGGCGGAAGACATCGCCAAAGACAACTCCGTTACGGTGGTCTATAAGGATGCCACCGTTCATGTTCTCAAGAAAGGTCTGTACCGGTTCGACTCCAGTCCCGGCGAGCTGCGCGTTTTCGCCGGCGTAGCTGAGGTCACCGCCGATGACAAAACGATCGAAGTGAAGGAAGGCCATCTGGTCGCGCTCGATACATTGGCGATGAGCAGATTCGACAAAGATGCTACCGATGCGTTGAACCGCTGGAGCGAGCGCCGGGCCGAGTACGTCTCCATGGCGAACGTTTCGGCGGCTAACAGCCTGCGGAGTTCCCTGTATAGCGGCGGTATGTACAGCGGCGGCGTGTATGGCGGCGCTCTGTTTGACAGCGGCTGGTATTGGAATTCGTTTTACGGCATGTTCACGTTTGTCCCCGGATTCGGCTTCGGTGACGGCTGGTACAGCCCTTATGGATTCCGATTCTGGAGTCCTTTCGATGTGGACATGGCGTATATGCCCGGCTTCTACTATTGGCCGTACTCTTACGGACCCACCTACGCCGGCACGTACAACACTGTCATTACCAAGAGCGTGCCCGTGACGGGGTCGTACCACCCGGGCTCCGGTGTGGGTGGCTCGGTGGGCCGCGGACCCTTGAGCGGTTCTGCGGGCAGCATTTCCTCCGGTAGTTTCTCCTCCAGCAGCATTTCCTCCGCAAGGGGAGGCCTCTCGGGGAGTGCGAGCCCTATCTCGCACGGCGGCGCCAGCGGTGGCGGCGGTGGATCCCACCACTAAGAACCCGGCAGTCACAAGCTTCGAAAACAAACCCGGCCCGCCATCCAGCCCGATATTTCAATAACCTACACTTCTCCCTTGTCCCCAAGCGCCAGAAACCAGCCGCCGCCATGCTACCGTGAGTGCAGGACGTGGGGCAGGCGCTTTCGCCTGCCAACCCGCTTGACGGGCGAACAGCGGGTGTTGCATCTCAGCGCTGTCTCAAAAATTGCCGCAGTACATGATTCGAAAATGATACGAAATGAAACACCTTGCAACGCCGTGTTTCAAGCTTCCGCCCAGTTGATACCGGGCGAAGTCCCGCCGACTCAATGAGATGGATCGGAATGCTACAGCATGCAACACATTTTCGAAAAAAAAAGAATGTTGCGAGCCAATCGCAACGGCTTCGACACTTTTCGACACTTTCGACACTTCTTGAAAACCCCGCGAGGCCAAGACCGGGCGAGGACTAAAATTGGATATGCCGCCGCACGTGTGGGGGATGTTCGCAGGCAGCCCAGCCGGACCATACAGGCATTCTGAGCCGATCTACCGCGTTTCAGAGCCGCGCGCGTCAGCAAGCGGTCCCGCGCCTTAGTGCACCCTCCCCTGGCGAACTAACTTAAGCAGCGGGAGGCCGCTATATGCCGCCGGGGCCGGAGCATGGGATCAAAAGCCAAAACCGCAGTGGTAATGCTCCTGACGATAATTAAGAATCCGGCGTCACACTACGTAGCTGTCTGCATTGCGCCGCACCTATTGCGCCTTGGCTGCCGCAGCCTTGTGATAGTTCGGATATTCCGGCTTCCGGTAAACGGGTAACGGGTTCTTCTTAAGGCTGGCCATCAGCACCTCGACGGCTTTCTCCAATTGCGGATCGTGTCCCCCGCGCACGGCGGCGGGATCGTATTCCACTTCGATATCGGGCGGCACGCCGTGGTTCTCCACATCCCACTCGCCCGTCAGATTGTAGAAAGCCAGGTTGGGGGCGGTCACGAAACCGCCATCGATCAGCTCCGGGAATCCGAAGATGCCCACCAGCCCGCCCCAGGTCCGCTTGCCGATGAGTTGGCCGATGTGCTGCTCGCGGAAGAGCCACGGCAGAGCGTCGCCGCCCGATCCGGCGTATTCGTTGATGATCATCGCCTTGGGTCCGAAGATGGCGTTCTGCGGAGTGGAGAAGTCCTCGCCGTAGCGCGTGGTCCAGCGAGTCATCATGGGCCGCTTGAGGTAGTCGATGATGTAGTCGGCCACGTCGCCGCCGCCGTTGAAGCGCTCATCGATGACGGCGCCTTCTTTGCCGATCTGCGCGAAATAGTAGCGGTTGAAGTTGGTGTAGCCGGCTTCGGCGGTGTTAGGGAGATACACGTAAGCCAGCCGGCCACCGCTCAGGCGATCCACCTTGCGCCGGTTTTCTTCGATCCATGCCAGGTTGCGCAGGCCAAATTCGTTATCGACCGGCACCACCGTGACCTCCCGCGCGTTAGCGCCGCCTGGGTCCGGGCCGACTTTGATCGCGACGGACTTGCCCGCTGTGGCCTCGAAGAAGCCGTAGATATTGTCCGAAGATCGCAGCTCGCGGCCGCCCACCGCCAGCAGGTATTCGCCCGCCGCCACGTTGACGCCCGGTTGCGTCAGCGGCGCCTTCAGGCTCGGGTTCCAATTCTCGCCGTTGTAGACGCGGGCGAAGCGATAGCGGCCGTTTTCGATCGTGTAGTCCGCGCCG
>JBEKUO010000680.1:0-4111 GCA_049514955.1 Bryobacteraceae bacterium
CCGAAGGTCTGGGCCTGGCTGCCATGATCGAGACGCCAGTTGTGGTGATCGACGTACAGCGCGCGTGGCCCTCCACCGGTGTACCCACCAAGACCGAGCAGGGCGACTTGTGGCAGATGCTGGGCGCCGGCCACGGCGATTATCCGCGCCTGATCGCCGTCCCTACCGACATCCTGGATTGCTTCAAAATCATTCCGGAGATCTTTAATCTGGCGGACAAGTTCCAGTGCCCCGGCATCGTGCTGGGCGATCTGCTGCTTTCCGAAGGTACCGGCAGTGTCGAACCCGGCGATCTGGATTTTGACGTGGAGATCGACCGCGGCGAGTTGATCACCGCCGACGGCAATGGAGCCAACGGCGACGCGGCTAACGGGAACAGCACTGACGGTTACAAGCGATACCTGTTCACCGAAAGCGGCATCTCGCCGCGGGCGATCCCGGGCGTGCCGCATCACACCCACACCGTCGCCAGCGATGAGCACATGGAGGACGGCGTACTGATCAGCGACGAGTTTACCAATCCCATCAAGCGCCGCCAGATGATGGAAAAGCGCCAGCGCAAGGTGACTGGGATCGAAGAGGCGGTCGCGCCGCCGGAACTGATGGGCCAGCCTGGCGCGGACGTGACGCTGATCGGCTGGGGATCCACGAAGGGCGTCATTGAGGAAGCCGTCGAGATGCTGAACGAGGAGGGCATTTCCGCGAACCAGCTTCAGATCCGCTGGATGGTGCCGCTGCACGGCGAGCGCATTGTGGAGATCCTGCGCGATTGCCGCCACACCATCATCGTCGAGAACAACTATAGCGGGCAGTTCGCGCGCTATCTACGCAGCGAGACGAGTTTCGTCCCGCACGGGCATATCCGCAAATACGACGGGGAGCCCTTCATGCCGCATCACATCGTCGAGGCGGTGAAAGAGCAACTGGCCGGCAGAACCAAACTGTCGGTGCCCATGCACGAAATCATGGTCTAGGAGACAAACATGGCGACGACAGTAGAGTCTTTGAAACAAGTGACGATGACCGAACTGAAGGGCAAAGTCGATCCCGACTGGTGCCCGGGCTGCGGCGACTTCGGCGTGCTGGCGGCCTTTCAGAAGGCGCTGGTGGAGCTGCAGATTCAGCCGTACAACGTGGTGACGATCAGCGGCATCGGCTGCTCCTCCAACCTGCCCGGCTACATCGAGACCTACGGCATGCATACCCTGCATGGCCGCGCGCTGGCGGTGGCGACGGGCGTGAAGATGGCCAACCACGATCTGACCGTGGTCGTCACCGGCGGCGATGGCGATGGCTTCGGCATCGGCGGCAATCATTTCATGCACACCATACGGCGCAACGTGGACTTGCTCTACCTTGCCATGGACAACCAGATTTATGGCCTGACCACCGGCCAGGTTTCGCCCACCAGCCGCGTCGGGATGAAGACCAAGAGCACGCCGTTCGGCAGCGTCGAGGGACCCATCAATCCCATCGCGCTGGCGCTGGCAGCGGGCGGGACGTTTGTGGCGCGCGCTTTCAGCGGCGATCAGAAGCATCTGACCGACCTGATCAAGCAAGGGCTGCAACACAAAGGTTTCTCATTCATCGACATATTCAGCCCGTGCGTGACTTACAATCACGACAACACTTATCCGTGGTTCAAGGCGCGCGTGAAGCGCCTCGAAGACGATCCGGCGTACGATCCCAAAAATTGGGTGATGGCCATGGAGAAGTCGCAGATCTGGGGAGAGGAAATCCCCATCGGCAAATTCTACGAAGACGCCGAGAGGCCCGCCCTGCACGCCATGGAGCCGGTGCTGGATGAAGGCGGTCCGCTGGCGCACCGGGATCCGCGGATCGCGGCGGACGTGGTGCGGGAGTTTGTGGCGGAGTTGATGTGAGGTGGGCCGTCTGTCAGCCCAGACAAGCTGGCGTGGTGCAAGCTTCAGCTTGCCGATCCTCACCCCCGCATCACTTCAGCACAGGCACCCCGGGCTGAACCAGTTTATAGATCAGGCTGCCAATATTCGGTCGCTATTGGTCCAGCCATGGGTTTATCAGAGCCACGCCGAGACCGGCGAAATCCTTCACATTGCGCGTGACCATGGTGAGGTCATGTTCCAATGCGGTGGCCGCGATCTGCCCATCGGGCACATTGAGCGGGCGGCCCATGAGTTGCCGTTGCCCATCCAAAGCGCCCCACCGCTCGGCGATGGATCGCGTCAGCGGCAGAATGCGGCCTGAAAATAGGATCGACATATCCGTTTCAAGCCATAGTTCGAGCTCCGTTCTTCGCTTTCCCGGCGCCCGCAGGGTAATCCCTCTACGGAGCTCGCCGAAACTCACGGCGCTTATGAACAGCGCATCGAGGCTCTGAGCGGCAACCCATGTTTTCACCCTCGGCTCAGGCTGGGGCCGCACCAACTCCGACGGAAGGTTGGTATCCAACAGGAAGCCGCCGCTCATTCGAAATCGACCGGGCGGCTGAAGGAGGGTGTGCGGCTGAAGAGCGTGTCCACTTCTTCATCGGTGAGCAAGCCGCGCAGCTTGGCGCATGCATCGATCAAGTCCTGACCGGTGCCGGTGAGGCGCGGGGGCGGTTGGACGGCCTTCGCCTCCCGCGCCAGGACTTCCTGGGCGAAGGTGGCGAGCGAGACGCCCTTGGCTTGCGCTTGCGCGAGGAGACCGCGTTCGATGTCGGGTTGAAGGTCGAGCGTGATGGTCATAGCACCGCCAGTTCAAAAACGGGTTCTGCTCCTACCCTATACTAGGGTGGCGGGCAGCGTCAAGGGTAGGGTGTGATCAAGGACGTTATCACACTCTCACGCGGCGAAAGCTGTAGCTCCGTTGTCTGCTCATCCGTGTTGGCGCCGGTGTAGCCACGTCATGGTGCGCTTAGCCTCGTTTGCATGGCCTTCCAGTTTGCACTTAATGAATGACGTCGGGCAATTCCGCGAAGGAGCGCATGCACACCCTGCATGGCCGCCGCTGGCGGTGGCGACCGGCGTGAAGATGGCCAATCACGATCTGACCGTGGTGGTCACCGGCGGCGATGGCGATGGCTTCGGCATCGGCGGCAACCATTTCATGCACACCATACGGCGCAACGTGGACCTGCTTTACCTTGCCATGGACAACCAGATCTATGGCCTGACGACCGGCCAGGTGTCACCCACCAGCCGCGTCGGCATGAAGACCAAAAGCACGCCGTTCGGCAGCGTCGAGGGACCCATCAATCCCATCGCGCTGGCGCTGGCGGCGGGCGGGACATTCGTGGCGCGGGCTTTCAGCGGCGCCCAGAAGCATCTGACCGATTTGATCAAGCAAGGGCTTCAGCACAAGGGCTTTTCGTTTATCGACATATTCAGCCCTTGTGTGACTTACAATCACGACAACACCTATCCGTGGTTCAAAGCGCGCGTCAAGCGGCTGGAGGACGATCCGGGCTACGATCCCAAGAACTGGGTGATGGCCATGGAGAAGTCGCAGATCTGGGGAGAGGAAATCCCCGTCGGCAAGTTCTACGAGGATGCGGAGAGACCCTCGCTGCACGCCATGGAGCCGGTGCTGCACGAAGGCGGTCCGCTGGCGCACAGGGATCCGCGGATTGCAGCGGAGGTGTTGCGGGAGTTTGTGGCGGAGTTGATGTAGGGCGGGGTGCTCGCCCGATTTAGCGGCAGCTTTCTGCAATGCGAAGAAATTATAAGCCGCTGACGAACGCCGATCAACGCCGATAAAGGCAAAGAAATATAAGTGTTGATCCGCGGTCCGTGATTGTGTTTCGCAGCTACCGAGCTTACTGTTTTGTCGCTGAATTTTGCGAGCTCTCAGTAGCCCTCATTGCTTAGGAGCGCGTTGGGCAAGCCGAATCTTCAAAGAGCCATCTTCGTGATAGTCCACGAAGTATTTCTCGGCCACGTCGCGGTCGTAGAGTTCGTGCAGCACAGGCTCCGGCTTCTGGATAACGCACGCGACACTGTGGTCCCGCCGTAAGATCTTCAGGCAGTCGCAGGGCCCAGCCGTCATTAACCAGGGTGTGCTGGAGCCGCTGTCAAGGTATACGTGCGAGCCAGGGCCGATGCCGGACAACTGCACCGCAGCGTCTCGTGCAGTTGTGGCGGTTGTGGCG
>JBEKUO010000681.1:0-4109 GCA_049514955.1 Bryobacteraceae bacterium
GTAGTCTTTATCGATCTCGGCGATGCCGAATCGCTCGGCTTGCTCGGGCGGCACCTGGATGGTGGCGATGGTGATGTCGGCGCGATGCCGGCGATGCCACTCCACCATATCGCGGTAGTTCATCTTATAGATGTGGTCGCCGCCCAGGATCAGCGTCAGGGAGGGCTGTTCCACGACGATGCTCTGGCTGTTCTGGAAAACCGCGTCCGCCGTGCCCAGATACCAGTCGTTGCTGATGCGTTTCATCGGCGGGATGACTTCGATGAACTCGCCGAGCTCGGGCGAGAGGATGTTCCAACCGTCGCGGATGTGCCGCGTCAGATCCAAAGCCTTGTATTGCGTCAGGATAAAAATGCGCCGCAGGTCGGAATTAATGCAGTTGGATAATGTAAAATCGATGATGCGGTACGTGCCACCGAAGCACACCGCCGGCTTCGCCGTGTCGTACGTGAGGGGGGATAATCGGTCGCCCGCGCCACCCGCCAGAAGAATTGCTAAGACAGTTTCCATGTTACCATAAGCTACTGAAAAACAAGCAGTTTCGCGTGGAGCGGGCGATTTCTTAGAACGAACTTCGCAAGTTCGGACTTGACTTTATCCCACAACCACATATGATATCAGTACCTTCCTTGCTGCAAGCAGGAAATTTTGGGTCGAGTTGGGAGGTGCAGTTTTAATTGGCAGAAGTAAAGTTACAGGATGGCGAAACGTTGGAAAACGCGCTTCGCCGCTTCAAACGTAAGGTCCAGCAAGAGGACATTATCAAGGAGGTCAAGCGACACTCCTTCTATTTGAAGCCGGGAGAAAAGAAACGGGTCAAGCAGGCGCTGGCCCGCAAGCGTAACCGGAAGAAGTCACGCCGGGAAATCGAGTAAGACAGGCGGACAGGCCTCCACCTGTCCGCTCCAACCCATGCGAGGAAGCAGGTGGGGGTTATGGCGGAGTTCCAGGATCGGATTCTCAAGTGTTCAGAGTGCGGCACGGAATTTGTTTTCACCGCGGGGGAACAGCACTTCTTCCGCGATAAGAACTTCAAGAACGAGCCCAAGCGCTGTAAAGCGTGCAAAACCAAAAGGCAGGGCGGGGGCTCCGGCGCCGGCCGGGTGGAGACGATGACCGTCTGTTCCCAGTGCGGGCGTGAAACCACGGTGCCGTTTAAGCCAACGCAGGGACGGCCGGTGTTCTGCCGGGAATGTTTCCAAAGCCGCAAGGGCACGGTGGCGGCGGCTGGGGGCGGCGGGTAGCGAGAGACCTGCCAACCGCGGATGCATGCCGGCTCCAACGGCGTGCCGGGTTGGCTTTCCCCCCTGATGGTTGCCCGCGGCGATCTCCTTCACCTCGCGATCAAGATCCTCGTCTACATCTCCCTTTATGTGGCGACAGCCTACGTGCTGGGTCGGCTGTTGCTGATTGTCGGCGGATATTTCGTCGGGATCACCACCACCGGCTTGTTGGCCGCCACCGTAAGCAATGGCCTGTGCATGCGGATTTACGAACAGCGGCGCATCGCCGGCATCGGGTTGCTTTGGGATAAGGCATCGTTTCGTAACCTGGGATTCGGGTTTCTGGGCGGTGTGGGCGCAGCCGTCCTGGTGCTGACGGGACCGTTGCTCGTGCGCGTGGCTCGCATGGCGCCCGACCCCGAAAGCCAGGCCAGCATTGCATCGTTCCTCTTCGTTTCCATTCTGTTGCTGTTCGGCGCGGCCGGCGAGGAGATGTTGTTTCGCGGTTATGGATTTCAGGTTCTATTGCGCGCGGCGGGCGAGTGGACGACGGTACTGCCCGTAGGCGTGATCTTCGCCTTGCTGCACGCCGGCAATCCGCACGCCACCTGGCTGGGCCTGGCCAACACCGCCGGATTCGGCATTGTTTTCGGCTATGCCTTCCTGCGCAGCCACGATCTTTGGCTGCCTATCGGATTGCATTTCGGTTGGAACTTTACACTTCCGCTTTTCGGCGCCAACGTCAGCGGGCTTACAATGAGATTGACAGGGTTCACCATGGAGTGGTCCGCCGGGAGCCTGTGGAGCGGCGGGGAGTATGGTCCGGAAGCCAGTGTTCTGACCTCGGTTGTGCTCCTGCTGCTGATCGTCTATGTCTGGAAGGCTCCGATCCGGCGGCAACCCTCCGCGCTGCTGGACCCAGCCGCGAGTGATGTCACATGCGTACCTCAGCCGCTTTCGCCATCTTCCTCACCCCGCTCCTGAGTGGGGCGGACAAGCTTACAGTCCAGGACAAGATCGAGCTGTTGCGTGGCTTGACGGCGGAATACGCCACCGTTAAGCAGTTCCTGCCGCGCTCCAAGAAGGCCCTTCCTTTTGAATCGGACGGGACTTACGACAAGAAGGAGTGGGAAGTGGCATCCCACCAGTACGGGCCCGCCGGGCGCGTCGGGGATCTGGTGCAGGTGACCAAGGTGATCATCGATGCCGAAAAGCTGGTTCTACTGATCAACGGCGGGTTCAACGGGGGCCGCAAGTGGTACCACGGCGTAGAGGTCGGCGGTGGTATGGGACCAAATACGAACACCGCCCCGATCGCCAGGGGCGACTCCAACGCGCCGGGAGGCACCTCTATCGAGATCCTCTTCCACAAGCCGCTCGAGCCCATGAAGGCGTCCGAGGTCAAGAAGTTGCTCGCGCCGGTTCTGGATTTTGAGAAGCGCAGCGCCACCATGTTGTACGCCGAGGTCCTGACGCCGGAGGTGCAGAAGGCCATCGCCGGCAAAAAGGTGATCGAAGGCATGGATCGCGACCAGGTGCTGCTGGCGATGGGCCATCCCAACCACAAATCGCGCGAGGTGAAGGACGGCCTGGAGCTCGAAGACTGGGTCTTCGGGCAGCCTCCCGGTAAGATCACGTTCGTCACGTTCAATGGCAGCAAAGTGATCAAGGTCAAAGAGGAATACGCGGGACTGGGCACGGAAGCTGCGGACCCCAAGGTGCCGAGATAATCGCACCGCGTGGGACAGACGCTTTCGTCTGTCAGCCCGGTCTTGCTGGCAGGAAGTGGGACAGACGCTTTCGTCTGTCAACCCGGTCTTGCTGCCAGGAAGTGGGACAGACGCTTTCGTCTGTCAACCCCGGTCTTGCTGCCAGGAAGTGGGACAGACGCTTTCGTCTGTCAACCCGGTCTTGCTGCCAGGAAGTGGGACAGACGCTTTCGTCTGTCAGCCCGGTCTTGCTGCCAGGAAGTGGGACAGACGCTTTCGTCTGTCAGCCCCGGTCTGGTGAAGCCGCCGACCCCAAAGTACTGAGATAATCGTACCGCAGGCCGGCCCGCATTCCTTGCCGTGCTTTTCCGAATTCGCTTGGGCGCGTTTATGTCCATTAGTGAGTTCTCCGCAATTCAGCGCGGGTGAGGCTATACCCGCTCTAACGCTGGAGTGCCTGCTTCCCGACTTGCTTGGCCCTACGCAAATTGCGTATAGTAGAAAAGGCATGTCGGATGCGCCGATGACGGTTGTCGAGACCGCCCGGTTCCTGAAGGACGTGAAGCCGATGATGTCGGACGCGGAACGCGAAGAGCTCGTGGCGTTCGTGGGCGCGAACCCGGAGGCCGGTGAGATCGTTCCGAACACCGGCGGCGTTCGAAAGATCCATTGGGCGTTAGCCGGCCGAGGGAAGCGCGGTGGCGCGCGTGTCATCTACTACTACCACAGCCAGCGCCTGCCGGTATTCCTGTTGGCGGCCTACGGAAAAAACGAGAAGGCGAACCTCCGCATGGCCGAGCTTAACGCCATGAAGCGTTTGATTCCAGTCCTGGTAGCGGGCTATCCAGCGAAAGATAGGAGGGCACGATGAAGGCGAAATCCAAGCAGGCTGTGAAGAGGCCGGCACGTGCGCCGAAGAACACTCCCACGGTCGGTGAGCGAATCATCGAAGGACTGGAGCAGGCAATTGCGTGGACGCGCGGCGAGAACGACGAAGTTCGCGTCACGCTGGTCCAGGTGCCCGAAGTGGACGTGCGCGAGGTCCGGACGAAGATGGGCCTCAGCCAAGCGCAGTTCGCGACAAAATTCGGCTTCCCGCCGGCCACGCTGCGCAATTGGGAACAGGGACGGTCGCGTCCGGATGCCCCCACGCGCGTCCTGCTGGCCGTCATCGCGA
>JBEKUO010000682.1:0-4078 GCA_049514955.1 Bryobacteraceae bacterium
ACTGGCAAACGTCTGCGCAATCAGCTCTCGCGCTTCCTTCTGTATCCTCCGCAGATGGCTCTCGCCCAGGAAGCTTTCCGCATATAGCTTGTAGACACTCTCGGTGCCGGAAGGGCGCGCAGCGAACCACCCATTTGCCGTGACCACTTTCAGTCCGCCAATGGGCGCGCCATTCCCGGGCGCGGTGGTGAGCATGGCTTCGATCTTCTCGCCTGCGAATTCGGCGGCATGCAACTGCGCCGGCGAGAGCTTCTGCAAGATCTCCTTCTGCTCGGGCGTGGCCGGCGCATCGATACGCTCATAGACCGGCTCGCCGAACCGGCTTGTCAGTTCCCGGTACCACTCCCCGGGATCGCGGCCGCTGCGCGCCAGGATCTCGGCGGCCAGCAGGCCCATTATGATGCCGTCTTTGTCGGTGGTCCACACCGTGCCGTCGCGCCGCAGGAACGACGCGCCGGCGCTCTCTTCGCCGCCAAAGCCAAACGTGCCGTTCACCAGCCCATCCACCATCCACTTGAATCCCACCGGCACTTCGACCAGCTTGATCTTCAGGCTGGCCGCCACGCGGTCGATCATGCTGCTCGATACCAGCGTCTTGCCCACGGCCGCGTGCGCCGGCCAGCCGGGCCGGTTTTGGAACAGGAACGAGATCGCCACCGCCAAGTAATGATTCGGATTCAGCAGACCCGCGCTGCGCGTTACCACGCCGTGCCGGTCGTGGTCGGTGTCGCAGCCAAAGGCCACATCGAAACGGTCCTTCAGCGCGATCAGTCCCGCCATGGCGTAGGGCGAGGAGCAGTCCATGCGGATCTTGCCGTCCCAATCGACGGACATGAAGCGGAAGGTGGGGTCCACGTCGTCGTTCAACACCGTGAGCGGCACGCCGTAGCGCTCGCTGATGCGGCCCCAGTAGGCTACCCCGGCGCCGCCCAGCGGATCCGCCCCGATGTTGAGCTTCGCGCCGCGGATGGCCTCCATATCCAGCACGCTATCCAGGTCGTTCACGTACGCCGAAACATAATCGTACCGGTGTGTTGTCGACACCCGCAAAGCGCCCTCGTAAGGCATCCGCAGGATCTGGCGCAGTCCGCCCTCCAGGAACGCGTTGGCCCGGTCTTCGATCCAGCGCGTAGCTCCGGTGTCCGCGGGGCCTCCGTTCGGCGGATTGTATTTGAAGCCGCCGTCTTCCGGCGGATTGTGCGAGGGCGTGATCACAATGCCGTCGGCCCAGCCGTTCGTCCGCCCGCGGTTATACGTCAGGATCGCGTGCGATAGCGCCGGAGTCGGGGTATAGCCGCCCGCGCTGTCGATCATCACGTCCACGCGGTTGGCCGCCAGCACCTCCAGTGCGCTGGCCCAGGCGGGGTCGGATAGCGCATGCGTGTCCATGGCCAGGAACAGCGGCCCGGTGGTTTGCTGCTGTTCGCGGTACTCGCAGATCGCTTGCGTGATCGCCAGGATGTGAGCCTCGTTGAACGACAGCTCGAACGACGAGCCCCGGTGCCCGGATGTTCCGAACGCGACACGCTGAGCGCGCACGGCGGGGTCGGGCCGGCCAGTGTAGTAGGCCGTGATCAGGCGGGGGACGTTAACCAGCATCGAAGGTTGCGCGGGTTTGCCCGCGTTTGGGTCGAGGGACATGTTCCCCATTTTCGCTCTATCGGGTATCCTTTATCATGCCCTCGATCGATTCCCGTCCGGAAATCTGGCTGATGCGTCATGGCGAGACCGCCTGGACCCTCTCGGGGGCGCACACCGGGCGCACGGATATCCCTCTCACACCGGCCGGCGAGCGGCAAGCCGCGGAAATCGGCCGTTGCCTGGCCGGACGGCCTTTCGCCCTCGTGCTGACCAGCCCGCTCGGCCGCGCGCGCGAAACTTGCCGGTTGGCGGGTTACGGCGACGTGGCCCAGATCGATTCCAATCTGAGGGAATGGGACTACGGCGCCTACGAAGGGCACACCAGCGCCGAGATCCGCAAAAACGTGCCGGACTGGACCATCTGGACGGGGCAGGTGCCGCAGGGCGAAACCATCCAGCAGGTAGCCGCGCGCGCGCGGCAGGTGATCGAGCGCGCGCTGGCCGCGGCGGCCGCTGTGCCCGATGGGCAGCCCGCCGATGTTGCCTTGTTCGCGCACGGCCACCTCTTACGTGTGCTGACAGCCTGCTGGCTGGGACTGCCTCCCGACGACGGCAGACTCTTCGCGCTCGAGCCGGCGTCGATCGGCATTCTGGGATATGAGCGCGAAACCCGCGTGATCACCCAGTGGAACTTCGTCTGCTGCGGCCCCGGTTAACCCCGGATCGCGGCGCGCCCCTTATTGAGCCGAGTCTTCGTCCGGCAGCTCTTCTGGGGCCGAACTACGAGCCCCGCGATCCAAAATGGTTCCGGACAACAGAAATCGTCTCTTAAGCAGTGCCTTTCCCCTCCGTGTAAATGAAGGGCCGGGATTCCGCAAAAGCCCGGATCGCGAGCGCGGCCAAGGCGTCACGGCGGCTCAGAATTATCCGGATCGCTCAGTTCAAGGCCTGACTCGTGTGCAGTACCGATTTAGGTCTTTTCTGCTCTTGCTTTCCTGCCCAATACCAAGTAGACTCAATAGCCGCGGATCACCCGCAACCAATCAGAGAGAGGGAGAAATCGAATGTACCTACGAAGAAGGTCACTGTTGTTGTCTGTCGCTGTGCCTCTGTTAGCGCTTTGCCCGCTGATGGCGGCGAACATCACCTACACGATCAGCGGTACGCTGGGCCCCGTGTTGTCGGGATCGGATCCACTGGGCGCGAATGGGCAAAGTGGAATTCTAACCGCAGTGGTGAGCACCACGGCGGTACCCACGAGCACGACGAAAACCTCAGCGACTTACACACTGCCGGTTGGCGCCATTACGGTAAATATCGGCGGCACGGTTTACGGGACCACCGGGGCCGCGACATTGAAGTATACCTTCCCGCCCGCAGGCCCGGATAACATCGTCATTACCGCCCCGATTAGCGCTGACGGCGTCAAGTCAACCGTGGTGGGCACTGCGTCGCTGGCCAAGGGCAGCTTCACCGCTGCGGTGACCAAGCACCCCCGGAAATTCACGCCTTCTCCGCAGACCCTCACCGCGGCCACAAAGGCGGGTGGTGCGGGGAGCCAGGTGTCGTATACCGCGTCTATCCTCGGTAAGTCGGTTTTGGGCCTCAGCGGTACCGCTTCCAACTAGTGTTGCGGTTTTAATAGAGGGCGGGCTTTAGCTGGGCCGGGACTTTAGGGCGGGGCTTTAGCCCGCGTCGGCGAACTTAGTTCGCCTCTATAATCTTAGGTATGCCCTCCCATCCGGCAGTGCGGCGGGTGTGGTTCGCCGTCGCGGTCGTTATGTTCGCCGCCCCATCGCTCGCCGACGAGCCGGAATTTTGCGTTGCCGGCACGGTGCTGAATGCCGTTACCGGCGAGCCGTTGCGCCGGGCCGCGGTTACCATCCCCCAATCGGCCGCGCTTACCGACGCCGCCGGAACGTTCCGCTTCTGTCAACTGCCCGCCGGAGCATATTATGCCAACGGCGAAAAGCCGGGTTTCGTGGCGAGCGGTTCCCGCGTGGTGGTCGGTCCGTCGCGCGAAGACTTGATTCTCCGGCTTCAACCTCTGTCGGTCGTCACAGGCAAGGTGGTGGACGAGGCCGGCGAACCTGTGCAAAGCGCTCTGGTCCAATTGCTCTCGACCCTGGTAGCGGACGGCCGCCGCAAGGTGCGGGCAGAGTTCGTCGTCGCCACGGACGATCGCGGCGAGTATCGTTTAGCGGACGTTACCGCTGGCCCCTACTTTCTGAGGGCCGCGGGATGGGAAGGCGCCGCGCCGGATCCGGACGCGAACGAGGCTTTCGCTCCGGTCTATTACGGCGGAGCCACCGAACTGGCGTCTGCCTCCCCCGTAACGGTCGAGCCGGGACGCGACTTACAGGCGGATTTTTCCGTCAGCCTCCGCACCGCATACCGGATTCGCGGCGCGATCGCCGGCTTTTCGCCTCTTCTCCCGACGAAGATTGAATTACTCGGGGCGGGCGGAGAACCCAGCGGTGCACCCGTCACCCTGGAC
>JBEKUO010000683.1:0-4042 GCA_049514955.1 Bryobacteraceae bacterium
ATGCTGCTGGCGACGGCAGCCTTCTCCGCCAACGCGGGGACATCGGCCTGGCGAACTCCGTATGCACGCAGGTGCTCGACCTCGAGGTCGCCGCACAGCCCCGCGACCCACGCCACGCCGTCTTCCGCACGTGCGTCCGACCTGCCGGTGAGCAACCGCGCGACCGCGGCATAGCGCTGTAACGCGTCGCCATCCGGCGCGCGAGCCCGCAGCGCCCGAATATTCACGTGCATCGCATGCGGCAACAGCGCCGCGCAAAGCGCTCCGTGGGGCGCGTCGAACATCCCGCCCAGCGGCGCAGCAAACCCGTGTACCGCGCCTAGCCCGGCATTGGCCAGGGCCAGGCCTCCCAGCAAACTGGCGAAAGACATATCCGTCCGGGCCGCCAGATCCCGGCCGTCGCGCCAGGCCCGCCGTAGCGCGGATGCCGCCAGGCGCATCCCCTCCACCGCGTAAAGATCCGTCATAGAGTTGGCGCGGTTGCACACGTACGGCTCGATAAGCTGCGTGAGCGCGTCGAGCCCGGTGCTGGCGGTGAGCGCGGGCGGCAGATCCAAAGTCAGCTCAGGATCGACGACGGCCAGAGCGGGCAGCATATGCGGGCTGCGTAGGCTGGCCTTGACGCGGTGCGCGGGCGAGGCCAAGACCGCATTACGTGTGACTTCCGAGCCGGTACCCGCGGTGGTCGGGATGGCGATGAACGGCGCCGACGGGCGGGTCAGCGGCCTTCCCTGCCCCACCACCTCCAGGTAATCGAGCGGATCGCCGCCGTTGGCCAGCAATGCCGCGATGGCTTTGCCGGCATCGATCGCGCTGCCGCCGCCGAGCGCGATCACCAGGTCGCAGGCTTCGTCGCGCGCCAATTGCGATCCCTGCCGGACCAGCTCCACGGTGGGCTCGCCGTGGATTGCGAACGGCGCGCCTGCGATTCCGAGACCCTCGAAATTTCCCGACCGGCGCGTGACCAGCAGCGCCCGCCGTCCCATCTCACGAGCCGCGGCCGGGATGTCCCGCACCGTGCCCGGGCCGAAGACGATGCGCGCCGCCGTGGCGAATTCGAAACGCATGGCGCGTTACCAGCCCGAGTCGTCCGGAAAAACGTTGGCGTACTCCACCCTGGTGCGGGGCTCGGCCAGCATGTCCACAGCCGCGTCGCGCCAAGCCAGATAGTGCGCCGTTTCTCTGTGCCGCGCGGGCGCTTCGGCGGTCCGATACACTTCGACGAGGACGAACCGCGTGGGATCGTCCGCCTGCTGAACCACGTCGAAGCGCGCGATGCCCGGCTCCCGGACACTATGCCGCGCATTCTCGATGGTAGCTTGCCGGAAGGCCTGCACGAAGTCCGGCTTGACATGTACATGAACGTGAACGACCAGCATGCGTCCATCGTAGCGTGGCGCGAGCGGAGGGGGCACGGACGCGATGAAAGCGGTTGGCGGCAGCATCGTAAGGGCAAAGAAAAAAGTGAACTCGTTGCGCTCGATGCCACAGCCGAGGTAGCATCACGAACTTCCGCCGCCATCGAGACTGGTGCCGTAGAGCACTCCACCGGCCGAGCGCAAGGTGCTGGGAAGGAGATGTTCGAGTTGAACCCGTAGGTCTTTTTAGTCCACGAGCCAGGCGAGACGCTGCTTGGCGGGGTGAGCGAGAACGCCGTCCCGCATCCTGGGCGGCACCCGCTGCCTCCTCCCGCAGTCACGCCGTAGAGCGCCCCGTCGCCGCCTGCCACCAGAGCCGTCGGCTCCAATCCATCGCTCCCGCCGGTGAAGACATGGATCTGGGTTTCTCGCCAGGAACCGCCCGTCGACGGCGGCGGGGTCAAGTCGAATACCGTGCCGTAATTGGAAGTTCCACCTTGGTAGGTTGTGCCGTAAAGCACTCCACCGCGGCCGATCACCAGCGGGGCGGTGGGGTCAATTCCGTCCCCTGAGTTGACCTAGCCATTGAAAGCGTAGAGTGTTCTGATCGTGGGAGTCTGCGCCGCACCGGTGGGCGCCAGCGCCGGGAGTGCCATTAGAGCGATGGCCAGCCGAACACACATTGTTCCGTTCATCTAAGCCAGATTTCCTTGGCTAGCATCAATTGTATATCCGGTCGCGTCCGGGAAAACCGTAAAGCGCCGCGCCCGCCCTTGCTATGATGAAAGTTCCCCGCCATGATTGTCGAAGCCCATGTCGTCAGCTTTGACGCGATTTCTCTCGACGGCGGCGCCACGCTCGCGCCGGTGGATGTGGCCTACGAGACGTACGGCGTGCTGAACGCGCGGAAAAGCAATGCGATTCTGATCCTGCATGCCTTCTCCGGCGACGCGCATGCGGCCGGCATCAGTCCGGAGACCGGCAAGCCGGGCTGGTGGGACAACATGATCGGCCCCGGCAAGGCGTTCGACACCAACAAGTATTTCGTCATCTGCTCGAACGTGCTCGGCGGATGCCGCGGCACCACCGGGCCTGCCTCCATCAATCCGGCCACGGGCTGCCCTTACGGCATGGCGTTTCCAGTGATCACCATTCGCGACATGGTGCGGCTGCAGAAGATGCTGATCGATCACCTGGGCATCTCGCGGTTGCTCAGCATGTCGGGCGGCTCGATGGGCGGCATGCAGGCGCTCGAGTGGGCCGTCTCCTATCCCGAATCGGTGGTCTCGGCGATTCCTATCGCCTCCACGGCGCGGCACAGCGCCCAGCAGATCGCGTTCAACGAGGTGGGCCGGCAGGCGATCATCGCCGATCCGGACTGGTGCGACGGCAATTATTACAGCGGCAAGCCGCCGGCGCGAGGTCTGGCCGTAGCGCGCATGGTCGGCCACATCACTTATATGAGCGACGACTCCATGCGCGAGAAGTTCGGGCGGCGGCTGCGCGATAAGAACAGCTTCGGCTACGATTTCGACGTGGATTTCGAAGTGGAGAGCTACCTGCGCTACCGCGGCAGCGAGTTCGTGAACCGCTTCGACGCCAACTCGTACCTCTACATCACCAAGGCCATGGATTATTTTGATCTGACCAGCGGCAACGGCTCGCTGGCGGCGGCTTTCGAGCGGGCCCAGGCGCGTTTCCTGGTGATCAGCTTCAGCTCGGACTGGCTGTATCCGAGCTATCAATCGCAGGAGATCGTGCGCGCGCTGCGCAGCCGCAATGTGGATGTAGCCTACTGCGAGCTGCCGTCCAACTACGGGCACGATGCGTTTCTGGTGGACGTCGGCGAGCAGACTGAGCTGGTGCGCGGCTTCCTGGCCAGCACGTATGAGAAGGTGGCCGGATGACCACGGCGGCTCAGCCGGCTCATCACAAGCCTTTCGTGCGCGAGTTGCTGGGTCGCAGCGATTACGCCATCATCGGCGAGATCGTGGAGCCCGGCTCGAAGGTTCTGGATTTGGGCTGCGGGGAAGGCGAACTGCTGCAATGGCTGGCCGAAAACAAGGGCGTGGATGCGCGCGGCGTGGAGATTTCGGGCGCCAAGGTGCAGCGCGCTATCGCCCGTGGCGTGTCTGTCTACCAGGGCGATATCGACCAGGGCCTGGCCGATTACCCGGCGCAGGCGTTCGATTACATTATCCTGAGCCAGACGTTGCAGGAGACACGGCGGCCCTTGCAAGTGCTGCGTGAGATGCTGCGCGTGGGACGGCGGGCCATCGTGGCGTTCCCGAATTTCGGACACTGGCGGGTGCGGCTTTCGATGCTGATGAGCGGGCGCGCACCGAAGACCGGGCTGTTCCCTTACGACTGGTACGATTCGCCGAACATCCACTTTTTGACCGTCGAGGATTTCGAGCAACTCGCGCGGCAGGAAGGGTTGGCGATCGAGCGGCGGTTCTTTTTGTCGGGGCACAGGAAGGTAGCGGCGCTGCCGAATCTGCGGGCGGAGGTGGCGGTGTTTTTGGTGCGGCGGTAGGCTGGAGGGGACGGCGAACTGAAGTTCGCCGCGGCACGCTGAAGCGTGCGCCACGCCTCAGCCGATCTCCCGTGGAGACGCGCGGACGGCGCGCTCGAACGCCCAGCTTCGAATGTGATTGATCTGCTCTTTCATTGTTCGGGATAGC
>JBEKUO010000684.1:0-4036 GCA_049514955.1 Bryobacteraceae bacterium
TTCGTAATGGTTTCCAATCAGGCGGCCGGCGTGCTGTCTCATTACGTCTCTCCCAACGCCGTGATTGGCGACGCGCGGGACGATGTGACCGCCTACATCCGCACCCGTGAATTCAATCCCAATACCATGCTGGCCCTGCGCACCCTGGTCAGCGACATCGGCAACGAGATGGCCCTGTACAAAGAACTCAAGCACGTGCCGGCCGATCGCACGCCGAACTTCCGCAACGACATGTACGTGGTGAGCGAAGCGTTGCGGCTGATGCAGAAGTCCGGAAAGCCGGAATTCGCCGCGGCTGACGTGGACGTGTTGAAGAACTACAAGCAGCACATCGACAAAGCCACCAAGTTCATTCCGCTCTGGGTGAAAGTGGCGGTGGCCATGGCATTGGGCCTGGGCACCATGGTGGGCTGGAAGCGCATCGTAGTTACCGTGGGATCGAAGATCGGCAAGGACCATCTGACTTACGCGCAAGGCGCGGCGGCGGAGATCACGGCCATGTTCACCATCGGCGCGGCGGATTGGTTCGGCATGCCGGTGAGCACTACGCACGTGCTGTCCTCGGGCGTGGCCGGAACCATGGCCGCCAACCGGTCCGGGCTGCAATGGGGAACGGTGCGCAACCTGGCTATGGCCTGGGTGCTGACGCTGCCCGCGTCGATCCTACTGGCTGGCTTCCTATTCTGGCTGTTCCGGCAACTCGGCGGTTAAGTGCCGTGGCGCAGGCTTCAGCGCGAACGGCCCTGCGGGTCGTCACCAATATCAGAAAACCTTCCGCCGTGGACGTGGCGCAAGCTTCAGCTTGCAGCGGGACTTCAGTCCCGCCCGGTGGGGCAGGCGCTTTCGCCTGCCAACCGGCGAACGTCAGTTCGGCGGCAACGGTGGGGCAGGCGCTTTCGCCTGCCAACCGGCGAACGTCAGTTCGGCGGCAACGGCGAGCTGAAGCTCGCCGCAGCAAGCTGAAGCATGCGCCACGTCTTCCACTCCGCCAGCAACAGCCCCACGGCCACCAACGCGCACAAAATCGGGAACCAATCCCCGAACCGCGTATAGAACGTGCGTTCGCGGATGTACGTGAAGCCGGTCAACGACGCCGCCTGCACATACAGCGGCAAGCTGCCGCGCAGGCGGCCGGCCGGATCGATGGTGGCGGTGATGCCGTCGTTGGTCGAGCGCAGGATCCAGCGGCGGTTCTCGGCGGCGCGCATGCGCACGATCTCCAGGTGCTGCTGGCGCGCGCCGCTCCTGCCGAAGTAACCGTCGTTGGAGATGTTGAACAGCACCTCGGCGCCATCCGCCACAAAGCGCCGCACGAAATTCGGGAACACGGATTCATAGCAGATGAACGCGCCGATCTTGTGGCCATCCACGGGCGAGACCACCACGCGCGTGCCGGGGGTGAAATCGCCCGCCTCGGTGGTGATTCGCTTGACGAAATCGAAGGGCCAGGGGACGTACTCGCCAAAAGGCACCAGGTTCACCTTGTCGTAACGGGTAATCAGCTTGCCTTCGGGCGAGAGCAGGATCGCCGAGTTGAGCGGCGCGCGTTGCGGCGTGTGCGCCACGACGCCCAGCAGGAGATGCGCGTTGGCCGCGCGCGCCAGGTCGGCGAGGTAGCCCCGTAAGCGCGCGTCCTGGTCATAGTAGAGCGGCGCGGGCACTTCGGGCCAGATTATCAGCGACGGATGTTCGGCGCCGCCGGTCATCGCCGTGCGCAGAGAGAGCGCCGCCAGGTTGCGCTGCATGCGGTCGACCGATTCGGTCGTCCACTGTTCGTCTTCCGAGATGTTGGGCTGCACCAGCACGGCGCTCTCGTGGCCGCGCTGGGCGTCGGGAAGCGGCGGCAAGAAGATCAGAAAGGGCAGCGCCACCAGCCACATTAACTGGAGACGCGGCCGCCCGAGAACCGCCAGCGCCATGCCGGTGGCCATCACCATGAAGACGAATGACAGGCCGTAGACGCCGGTGTAAGGCGCGAGGCGCATGGGCAGTCCTAGGTTGATGCCGGCATTGCCCAGCGCCAGCCAGGCAAAACCGAGAAATCCGTGAGTGGCTTCTACCGCGACCCACAACGCCGCTACCGCCGGCGCCGCCCACCACCGCCGCATTAGTATGCCGGCCAGCCACGCGAACACGCCCAGGTGCAGCGCTTTAATCAAGCAGAAGAGCAGGAAGGAGAGCCATGCCAGGATCGTGCCCAAGCCGCCATAAGAGGCCAGCACCGATTCGATCCAGTAACAGACTCCGAACCAGTAGACTATCCCGGCCAGCCATCCCAGTAAGAACCGCAGCCACGGACGCGGCTCCCCCGCAACGGCCACCAGCAGAGGAGTGAGCGCCACCGGCGCCAGCCATACGAAGTTGAAATGCGGAAAGGCCAGCACCAGCAGGACCGCAGTGAGCAGCGCGCCGGCCGTTCGCTTCATTATTCCGCCGAGACTGTATCGACCCGGACTTCGTAATGCAAGGCAATCGGCTCGATCCTGGATAGAAGCCGTCTGGCTTCCGGTTCGAAAACCGGAACGGAGTAATCGGGACCGGCAAACCTTCGCACCGCTTCCAGTGAGTCGAATAAGTTCACCACCACAAGCTCGACTTCGTCGGCCTCATCCTTGCGCAAGACATACCCGCCTTTGTAGCCCTGGATGTCTTGCAGACCGGGGAGCACTTTCGTTTTGAGGAAGGCCTCGTAGGGATCCGCGTTGTGGATGTTGGTCCAACCGCGCCAGTAGCGTGCAATCATGGTTCGCCTTGTGGCGCACGCTTTAGCGTGCTGGAGCGAGCTTCAGCTCGCTCTGCCGACCCGTGGGCTGAAGCCCACGGCAGCAAGCTAAAGCTTGCGCTACTGGCCACCTGGTCGGCCATGTAAGAGCTGCGCACCAGCGGGCCGCTGAAGACCATATCGAACCCGATGGAAAGACCATAATCGCGGTATTCATCGAACTGGCGCGGCTCGACGTAGGCGGCCACCGGCAGGTTGCGGCGCGTGGGCTGTAGATACTGGCCGATAGTCGCCACGCGCGTCCCGGCGGCGCGCAGGTCGCGCAACACTTCGCGTACTTCCGCTTCGGTCTCGCCGAGGCCGGCCATCAAGCCGGACTTGGTCAGAATATCGGGCCGATAGCGCCGCGCAAAATCCAGCACATCCAGGGACTGCCGATAATCGGCCTGCGGGCGCACGCGGCCGTACAGGCGTGGCACAGTCTCGATATTGTGGTTGAAGACGTGCGGGCCGGCATCCAGCACGCGCGCCACGGCCTGCAGGTCGCCGCAAAAATCCGGGGTAAGCACTTCCACGCGCGCTTCCGGCAGCGCCCGGCGCACCTGGCGCACGGTCTCCGCGAAATGCGCGGAGCCGCCGCCGCGGAGATCGTCGCGATTCACGCTGGTGATCACCACGTAGCGCAGTTGCATAGCGGCAGCCATGCGCGCCACGTTGGCGGGCTCGGCCGGATCGAGCCGCATATCCTGCTTCGCCGGCGAACCTTTGGGTACCGCGCAGAATCCGCAGCCGCGCGTACACAGGTTGCCCAGGATCATGAAAGTGGCCGCGCCGCGCGCGAAGCATTCGTGGATATTCGGACAGCGCGCCGATTCGCAGACGGTGTGCAGGTTGAGTTGGCGGAAGCCGGCTTTCAGACGGTGCAGCGCCTCATGGTGAGTGGCGCTCTTGCGGGCCCATTCGGGCAGGCGCGGACGGATTGCGGGCGCGCGTGGTTCGGTGGTTCCGATCTGCACCAGCGGTTCGGTCACTATCTTTTCACAATGGGATGGAAGCCCAGGTTCTCGAGTTCCGCCTTGGCTTTGCCGAGCGCGGATATATCGGCATAGGGACCCACCAGCACGCGGGTCCGCCCCGTGGGACCGGGGGAAAGCGACGAAGGAAAACCCTTGTCCTTGAGCGTGCGCGCCACTATTTCGGCCTCGTGCTGCGCCACCGACACAACTTGCAAATAGGTCTCGCCGGGAGCGGGCTCGACGGGGGCGTTGGCCGCTGGGCTGGGCGTCTCCGTCTTCGTCTCAGGTTCCTGTGCGG
>JBEKUO010000685.1:0-4028 GCA_049514955.1 Bryobacteraceae bacterium
ATGCACGCCGTCCAGCACGGTGACGAAGTACGGGGCGTGCGTCGGGCCAGCTACCCCAGCCAGAACCGCCGTCCCGCCCGCGCTCGATCCACGCCGGCGGCAGTTCTGCGAGCGCTTCGGCGGGCACGCCCGCGAAGCGGCGTGCTGCTTGCGTAAGGCGTTCATACGCAGCCAGCCGCGGGCGCGTTCCGCAGCGGCGCTGGTACGCGCTCGGTGTCGGCAGCCGCCTCGGCGATGGCTGGATCGATCGAGGGGCGAGCTACGGCAGCCAAAACCGTGCCGCCGCCCGCGCTCGATGCACGCCGGCGGAGATTCTGCGAGCGCTTCGGTGGCACGCTCGCGGCGCGGTGAACTGCTTGCGGAAAGGGTTCGTGCTGGGGCGGCCTTCGCACGCCCGCGCTCGCTCGACGCCGGCGGCAGTTCTGCGAGCGCTTCGGGCGGCACGCCCGCGAAGCGGCGTGCTGGTTGCGTAGGCGTCCCTTGCGGGGGCCGTCGTCCGCATGCCGCCCTAGCCAAACTGTCCGAGGAGCAACTGCTGGCTATCACGCGCGTCGGTCGCGAGGGCCTCGACGCCGTTCGTATCGCTCTGGGCGGGAAACCCGGCGCCGGATGATGCGCCGGACCGAGGCGCAGGTCGTGCAAAGGGCAGCCTGCCGGCGGCGAGCGTTTGCGGTGCTCACGGCGGGCTGAGCAGGCCTTCATACCCCGCAGTCCGTCTGGTTTTTGCGCAGTTGCGCTGGGCGATAACTTCCCGGTTGGCCGACAAACTGCCGGAATGCACTAGTGTTCCGGAGTGATGATTACCTTTCCACGAGCGTGCCCTGTTTCCATGTATCGGAAGGCCTCGGGGGCCTCACTCAACCGGTAACGCTTGTCGATGACTGGCGTTACCTTTCCGGCCGCCATGAGATCCCTCACGGTCGTCAGATCCTGTTGGTTCACTCTGGCAATGAACATCGCTATTTTCTGGCTCACGAACACCGATCGTACAAGCGCGCCGATCAAACCAGCCAGAAGTCGCGACAACGCAACGTCGGCCGGTGCTCCGACCCCGACGAGGATTCCTTTGGGATTCAAGACGCGCGTCCATTCCGAAAAGGAATGGTTTCCAACGCAATCCAAAACGATGTCGTAGCGTTGGCCGCTTTTGGTGCAGTCCTGTTGGGTGTAATCAATGACCTGATTCGCGCCGATGGATCGGACTATGTCCACGTTCCTCGTGCTGCATACGCCGATGACATTCGCGCCGAACGACTTGGCGATCTGCACCGCGAACGTGCCCACGCCTCCCGCCGCACCGTTCACCAGGACTTTGTGCCCGGGCTGAATTCGTGCCTTGTCACGAAGACCTTGCAATGCAGTCAGGGCGGCCACCGGTGCGGACGCGGCCTGCTCATATGTCAGGTTATCCGGTTTGATGACCAACGCGGATTTCAAGCCGCCCGCCGACCTGGAAACCGCATACTCGGCAAACGCCCCAACACAAGTCCCGAACACCTGGTCGCCCGGTTTGAACTGTGCTACGTTCTTGCCAACCGCTTCGACCTCGCCGGCCACATCAACGCCGGGGCGTCTCATCTTCGGCTTGCCCAGCCCAAGTAGCAGGCGGGCGATGAACGGGCCGCCTTTCATCAATTTCCAGTCCAGTGGATTGAGGGAAGCCGCGCGAACCTTTATCAGGACCTCGTCGTCCGCAGGAGTCGGCTTTTCAATGTCCTGACATTCCAGAACATCGGGTGAACCAAAGTTTTGATAAACAATGGCTTTCATAGGCTTCGCCTCGGGACTTGCGCCCAAAAGCGGACAGTCGTCTGAGCCTGGTAAATTGCAGACAAGATTCCACTCACCTAAGTCTTCACCGCTTGGGCCTGTTGCCGTTTCTGCGCAGCCCACCTCGCTCTCGGTGCGGCGGCGATCCGGGCGCGGGCCGATTTGCTCATCGGGCGCCGCTTCTGCGGACCCGCGTGATCCGTCGCCGTTGCCATAGCCTTTGGCTGGCCAGGACCGAGCTGACCGGCTGCGCTTTAATATCGGCTATCTTCGCCGAGAGCCTTTCAAGTTCCCCTCTGATACCCGACGACGGCCATCTCCAGGATGGTGTTGTCTTCCCCCGTAGACTAAAACACTTAAACGTGGGAATCTGAATGCGCCGCAGTGCGCGGCGTATCATTGAGTGTTCTCTTAGGCCTTCGCCTTCTTCGGCGGCACGATGGCGTCTTTCGCGGCTTTGCCTACCCGAAACTTCACTACCTTCTTGGCGGCGATCTGAATCGCCTCGCCAGTGGCAGGGTTACGTCCCATGCGCGCCTTGCGATCCACACGGACCAGTCGCCCTATGCCGGGCAACACGAATACACCATTCTTCTTGACCTCGCGGATGGCCGTGTCAGACAGGGCGGCGAGCAAGCCCTGCGAGACTTTCTTGGTGACCTCGCACTTCTCTGCCAATGCTTGAACGATTTGCGATTGCGTCATGTTGTTCTCCCTTTCGGCCCATGCCGACGAGTTAATGGTACCGTAAAGCCGAAAAATTTCAAGTGCGACCTGCAGGCCGCGCGGGATACGGCCCAGGCGCCCTCGGGCGTGCCCTTGCACTGCGGGCCATCCAGTTGCCGGTCGTTACCCATCGTGAGCGCCGCCCCGGACCGGCGCAGCCGGTAGCGCAAGAGCGTGCTGGCGCTGCGCGCTACATGGTGCCCGGCGACGGGTTCCGGCGCCCGCCGCGTTGTCCGTCGCCGCGACCCGCCAGCGTGCGGATGGCCGACACGATTCGGCGAAGACACGCTCTGCAAGATCAGGACTCCCTGCGCCGCGAGGCAGCACGCTGCTCGGCCCGATGACAAGCGCCCCTGGTGGTGGGAGTTCCGATCATAACGACTGGGCAGCCTTGGTTCGCGTAAGCGTTAAGGGCGGCTCACCCGAGGTGATTGATCGGCGCCGGGTGGAACTGATTGAGCCGGGGTTGCCGAAGCACCCGTATGAGCACGAGACGGTCGTTATGAACGCGGCCGAAGAGGAGAGATTGGTACATGGAGTCCGGGACTCTGGCCGCGCAGCGGGCGTTGTCGCGATTACGGTCCGGCCTGGGAACGACGGGGGAGATCCTCTTGATCGCGTTGAGGACCGCCCCACTGCCCCGGCTTCCGAGTTCAGTGGCGGAAGTACAAGCCTCGTGGCCTGTCACGGTGCGGGCAGGCCCTCAAACTGGACGGGCAACCGGCAAACCCGAGTTGTCTTGGAGCCAATCGACTGCGGCGGTGACGATGGTCCGACGAAACTATCATCCACATCGATAGGTCCATCTGGGTAGATGTCCGGCAGTCGAAAGAGCAGCTTCAGCTCTTCAACGGCACCGCTGCTATCGAGGTAGATTCCAGATACCTCACGGTAGCCTTCATACGGATCACGGCTACCGTCCGCGATCGCTTGCAAGACACGACGGCCTTGTCGAGAGCGCGGCGATGGGGCCACTTTGGAGAGCAGACTCGGGTAACTTCTCGCGAGCGCCGAAGCACTTCGTACCTCTCAATCCTCATATTGGTGGATACTCGGAAATCTTCAGGCTCGCTTGCGGACCGACGGTCGCCGGCTGAGGCCCATGCTCGCATCGTCCGCGCGGGCGGGCGCTGCGGTAGTGGGAGGGTTGGACGATTACCAGCAGCGGGAAAGACGCGACGGCCGGCTACCTCTCCGAGACAGACCTCTCCGCCAGTTCGCCGATGATGGGCAAGGAGTACGCTTCCTCGTGGCTGGCCTTGACGATCATGAAGATGGACATGAACAGCAGCACCGCCTTGACGATGCCATTGAGGTGGACATGCGGAATACCGGAAAGAATCGGCGTGAGCACCCAGTCTTCGATCAGCCATGCTACAAACAAATACAGGCCCTGGAACGCGTGGAAACGTACGATGCGGTCGTTGCGAAACCTCTGCGACGCCAGCACGATGATCGAGCCGATCCAGCCGAGTCCGGGGATATAGCACAGGATGGATGCCGTGCGCGGCGTGATGGAAGCGAACGGATCG
>JBEKUO010000686.1:0-4028 GCA_049514955.1 Bryobacteraceae bacterium
ACGGTTACACTTACCTGATTGAGCGCAAAAGCGATCGGAGCACTTACACGGTCAGCGACGGGGCCGGCTCCCTGACGCTGCCGATACGTTATGCGTTCGGCATCCGTATGCAGACGTTCGTTCTGGAGCGGGAAGGCCGGTTCTACGAGAGCCTGGTGAGCTACTATCCCAGCGTCGGCGGGCTCACCATCACCATGGGGAGCGAGCGCATACAACCGCATAGCCTGGTCGAGGCCATGGGCCGGGAAATCTCGAACGACGAAGCTACCAACTGTTTTGGGTGTCACAGCAGCGGTAGCGTCAGCGAGGGCCAGTTACATCTCGATTCGCTGAGGCCGGGTCTGGATTGCGAGCATTGCCACACCGGCGCGGCGGCGCACCTGGAGGCATTAGTGCAAGGCAAGCCCGGTCCAGTTCCCAAGAAGCTCGGCAAGCTATCGGCAGAGGAGATGTCGGGTTACTGCGGGAACTGCCACCGTTCGTGGGAAACCGTTGTCAGAAATCGCTGGTGGGGTGAGATCAATGTGCGGTTTCAGCCCTACCGGCTGGCGAACAGCAAATGTTTCCTGGGGGACGACCGGCGAATCGCCTGCACCAGTTGCCACAATCCGCATCAGGACCTGGTGCGCGACGAAGCCAACTACGACCGCAACTGCCTGGCGTGTCACAACGCGGCGTCCGTCCAGCCGCGAACAGCGGAGAAAGCGTGTCCCGTCGCCAAGGACAAATGCGTGAGCTGCCACATGCCTAAAGTAGAACTGCCTGGGAGCCATTCGATCTTTCGGGACCATGACATCCGGATAGTTCATGCGGGCGATCCTTACCCAAACTAATGAGACTCGGCAGATCGAGTGACGGAACGGGCGCCGGCATGAGTGCCGGCGCGGCACGCATGAGTGCGTGCGCCACGCCACCAGCGATCCTCGCGGCGGTTCTGGTCGTATGCCTGGTTGCGCGTGGACTGGCGGCTCCGGACGTTCCGCCATGCGCCAGGTGCCATCCTGCGGAGAGCGCAGCATTTCTGAAATCCCCGATGGGGAACTCGACAGGCCCCCCGGCCGCTCTGGCCGGCGGGCGGATCGCGCACCAGCTCTCCGGCAGCGTCATCGCCATCGAGCAACGCGGCCGCCAAATGGTTCATATACTTGCGGAGCGCGGGCTTACCGCGGAGTATCCCGTCGCATATCAAATAGGGTCGGGCAAAATCGGCTACACCTATCTCGTGCAGATCGGCAGCTATCTTTTCGAATCGCCGGCTTCCTGGTACAGATCGCATGGATGGGACATGTCTCCAGGCTATGAACGCATGACGGAATTGGATTTTGACCGGCTTGTGGATTCCGCTTGTCTGTACTGCCATGCGGACCGGGCGGAATTCACCGGCGCGGAGGGCCGCCGCTTTTCAGGCGTGCAACTGACCGCGATAGGTTGCGACCGCTGCCACGGACCCGGCGGCGATCATGCGCGTCACCCGTCCGCGAAAAACATCGTTAACCCAGCGAAGTTGCCCCAAGCTGCGCGCAACAGCATCTGCGAGCAGTGCCATCTCGAAGGAGAGGTGCGCCTGCTCAATCCGGGCAGGCGCTGGCTGGACTTTCATCCGGGTGACTCCTTCGAGGTAACCGCGGTTACCTATATTGCGTCTCAAAACAGAGGTCCAGCCCATGCCGTCAGCCAGGCGGAACAACTCGCCCTCAGCAAATGTGTGGCGGGCACTGGCGGCCGGCTTTGGTGCGCAACATGCCATGATCCGCATAAGCAGGCAGTGGACGCGTCGCAGGGGGTCCGCGAGGTTTGTGTGTCGTGCCACCCAACATTATCCAAAGCGGCGCATCCCGCCGGCCTCACCGAGTGTGTGAGTTGTCATATGCCGCGACTGGCGCCGGACGACATCCCGCATACCGCATCCACCGACCATCGCATCCTTCGGCGTCCCGAGCCGCTGGGTGATGCTCGGAATTCCAGCCCGGACGCGCTGGCGCCATGGCGGGAACCACCGGCGCAGTTTCGCGATCGCGATCTGGCCCTGGCAGACTTGATGGTCAGCGTGAAGTATCGTTCGAATGCGCTTCGCGACAGCGGGTGGAAGCTGCTCAACGGGATCGCGCTTTCTCGAGATGAGAACGATGCGGCGCTGCTGTCTGCGCTGGCTGGTAGCGCTCTGGACCGGAAGGACCAGGAGCAGGGCATGGCGCTCGCGCGGCGGGCCGCCGAGAATGCGCCGGACAGCGGCCATGCGGCCCTCCTCGTGGCGATCGCGCTCCGTCAAGCCGGCGATCTGGCCGGAGCCGAACGCGAGTACCGCCATGCCACGGACCTGGATCCTACATTGAAACAGCCCTGGATCGACCTTGCCATGCTGTGTCAAAGCCAGGGGCGGATGGCCGATGTCCTGGCCGTCATCGATCGATATCTCACCTGGAATCCTCAAAGCATTATGTTCCGGCTCCAGAAAGCCGGGCTATCGGGGCAACGTTAATATGCGGAAATGTTCTTTACTTATAACAGGCGTGCTGATCGGAACGGTCACCGCCCAGGTCCCTAGCGGCCCGGCGCGGCAGACTGAAACCACAAATCCAAAAGTCGTGATCCGCAGCTCGGCTCGCGAGGTGCTCCTCGACGTGGTCGTGCGCGATGCGCGCGGCCGTCTGGTCAACACTCTTAAGCCGGAACAGGTGAGTGTGTACGAAGATGGCGTGCGGCAGACGGTGAAGTCGTTTCGGCTGGTCGCGGGCAGCGAGGTTCGCATAGAGGATGAGAGGCAAGCCGAACAGAGTAAGCCGGCCGGTGCGACGCAGACGGCGGTGGCAATGGATAGCACCGGCAGCAAACCGAGCCCGCCGTTCAACCCGCTCCGCACTGTAAATGTCGTTTGCCTCATTCTGCAGGATCTCGGCGCCGAGACCAGGGCCTTCGCCTACGACGGTGCGCGGATGTTCGTCAATAACGAACTGCGCCCCAACACGTTTATTGGCGTGTTCATTCTGGATGCTGCCGGTCTCCGGCCCGTGTTTCCGTTTTCGAACAACCGCGAGCATCTGCTGAAGGCCGTCCGATTGGCCGCCATGAACCAGCTTCCGGCACTCGCCCAAAGTTCCGCCGATCTGCTAAATGGAATGAGCATGTCGATCAACGGCGTTGCGTTGGCCGGGAACGCGACCGCCGACGGCAACGCAGATGGCTCCGGGAATCTGAATCCCTTGGGTACCCGCGGCGCGATGGGCCTTTCAGTAAACGTGGGACTGCGCGAGTTGGATGCGCTGATAACGTTGGTGAAACAACTCAGCCCGCTGCCTTTTCAGAAGACCGTCCTCCTTATGGGCACCGGACTCACGCGGCCTCCGGATCAGTTGGAATACTGGAACTCCATGATCCGATCGGCAAAAGAGGGCAGCGTCACTTTTTATTCGATGGACGTATGGGGATTGGGGGTGTGCCAGGGCCAGTCGGAAACGGCTTGCCTTACGTCCGCCTCGTCCATGGCAGCATCCAACGCCATGCTGAACCAAACCGCGAGCCTGAGCCGGGGACAGGCATCGGCCGGGATGCGGCCGTCATCCTCCCACGCGGGCGGTCAGGTGCAGGGACCCAGCACGGAGTCGGGGCCCTCGGTCGCTGCCCAGATGATGGAATCGATGCATCAGAGCGACTATCTCGCGTTTGGCGTCGAGAGCGCCAACAAGCAGGAGGCGCTGCGCGAGCTTGCCGAAAGCACGGGCGGGTTCCTCATCGCCAACACCAACAATATAGAAAAGCTTCTCGGGCGCGTGATGGAAGACGTGGATACGCATTATGAGCTGGCGTACCAGCCCACGTCGGACAACTACGACGGACATTTCCGGAAGATAGAAGTGAAGCTGGCGCGTGCGGACCTGCGCGTGCAAACTCGCAGCGGGTACTTCGCATTGCCGGGGACGTCGGAAAGTGTCGTAGAGCCGGCCGAAGTACCGGCGTTACGGGCCCTGGACGCAAAGCCCCGGCCGCATGCCTTCGACTTCGTGTCAAAAGCTTATCTTTTCCGCTCCGAA
>JBEKUO010000687.1:0-4002 GCA_049514955.1 Bryobacteraceae bacterium
ATGGCTACGTTGAAATCGAGAACATCAAGGAGGTCGGCGGCGTGGCGGTAGGCGTGGCTACGGCAGAGCCGGAGTGCCGCACCGTCGACGAGTGGAAGCGCGGGCGCCTGGCGGGCGTGGGCGCGGATTTCATCGTCGCCAACTTCCTCGAGCGCGACGAGTTGCTGCACGCGCTGTTTCCGAATGGGCGGTAAGACTGGAACCGCCGATACACGCCGATATGCTTTTGAAGAGGTTGGCTGGAGCCGGCGTTTGCGCATCGTGCCGCATGCCAGATATCTGCATGCATCTGCGTGCATCTGCGCCTGCTGGTTTTCTCAGCTCCAGATGTTATGAGTAAGTACCCGACGTTTGACCGGTCGCGGTTGCGCATCAAGCCGCTGGGCGAGCGCGTCAACGATCTGGATGCCCGGCGGTGGCTGGCGCTGGAGGAAATCGCGGAGCCGTTTGCGCATCCGCAGTTGGCGCAAGTCGCGGAGCGCATGGTGCGTGCCCGCGAGCGTGGCGCAGCGCGCATCCTCATGATGGGCGCGCACGTCCTTCGCGCGGGCGTGAGCCGGCAGATCGTCGACCTGGCGGAGCGCGGCTTTATCGACCATATCGCCATGAATGGCGCGGGCGTCATCCACGATTACGAACTGGCGCGCATCGGCGCCACCACCGAAAGCGTGGCGCGCTACATCGGCTCCGGCGAATTCGGCCTGTGGCGCGAGACCGGCGAGCTGAACGACTGGGTGCGGGAAGCGGCGGCGAGCGGCCTGGGACTGGGCGAGAATGCCGGCCGGCGCATCGCGGAGAGCGGCTACCCATACAAAGAGTTGAGCGTGCTGGCGGCGGCCTACCGCTGCAACGTGCCGGTCACGGTCCACGTGGGCATTGGTTATGACATTTTGCATGAGCATCCCAACTGCGACGGCGCGGCTTTCGGCGCAGCGAGCTACCGCGATTTTCTAATCTTCGCGCATACGGTTGAGCGGCTCGAAGGCGGCGTGCTGCTGAGCTTCGGGTCCGCCATCATGGCGCCGGAAGTTTACCTGAAGGCGCTGGCCATGGCCCGCAACGTGGCCCACCAGGAAGGGCGCGCGATCCGGGATTTCGCCACCGCCGTCTTCGACCTGGTGCCAATTCGCGGCGACATACACCGCGAGTTGCCCAAAACCGATCCGGGCTACTATTTCCGTCCACACAAAACCATGCTGGTGCGCACGGTGGCCGAGGGCGGCGCCAGCTTCTATTTCTGCGGCGATCATCGCGCGACCCTGCCCGCCTTGCGCCGCGCTATTCTAGAACGCGCATGACCCCGGCGGAAATCCTGGCGGCCTTTCCGAAGCTCTCCGCGCTGGTGGTGGGCGATATCTGCCTGGACCGCTGGTGCACTTACGATCCTTCGGCGTCGGAGCCTTCGCGCGAGACCGGCATCCCGCGCATCGCCGTGGTGCGCACCGAGGTCACGCCGGGCGCCGGCGGCACGGTAGCAAACAATCTCGCCGCGCTCGGCGTGGGCGAAGTGGCGGTGCTCGGGGCGATAGGGCAGGATGGCTTCGGCGCCGAACTCTCGCAAGCGCTCCGCGCGCGCGGCATCTCGTCGGAGCTGTGCGTGTATACGCCCGCTATACAGACTTTCACCTACACCAAGGTGATCAACGCGCGCACCGGCGTCGAAGACCAGGCGCGCCTGGATTTCATCAACACCGCGCCGTTGCCGCGCGAAGCGGAACGCCAGATCCTCGACAACTTGCAGATGGCGGTGGAGTCGTTCGACGTGATCATGATCTCCGACCAGGCGGAGACCAACCAGGGCGGCGTCGTCACGCCCGCGGTCCGCGAGCTGCTGGCCGAGCTGGCGCCGCAGTATCCCGAGCGCGTCTTCTTCGCCGATTCCCGCGCGCGCATTCAGCTTTTCCGCAACGTCATCGTCAAGCCCAATCAACAGGAGGCCGAGAGCGCCTGCCGGGAATTGTTCGGGCGCGTGGACTTCGCCGCCCTGCTGCGCCACGTGCAATCCCGCCTGATGTTCGTCACACACGGAGCCGATGGCGTGTTGGTTGTCGGCGAGGCTGGTGAAACGTGGGTGCGCTCCAGGCCCGTGCCGAAGCCGGTGGATATCTGCGGCGCGGGCGATAGCTTCGCGGCGGGCGCGGCGTTGGCGCTGCGTGCCGGGGCAGAAGCCGCGGACGCCGCGCGCTTCGGCAACTTGGTGGCTTCCATTACGATCATGAAGAAAGGAACCGGTACCGCCTCTCCGGAAGAGGTCCTGGCAGCTTATGCCGCGAACGCTGGCGATTGATATCGGCGGCACCAAGTTTTCCATCGCGATCTTCGACGCAGAGCGTATGGAGCGCCGCGAATCCCGCCGGACGGATGCGGCGGGTGGACGCGACTGGATGCTCGACCAGATTTCCTCGATCGCCCGCGCGTGGCAGGGCGAAATGCCGTTCGACCGTTGCGGCATCGGCTTCGGCGGGCCGGTCATCTTCAAAGAGCAGCGCGTCGCGCTCTCCACGCACGTCGGCGGATGGCGCGATTTCCGGCTGACGGATTGGGTCGAAGGCCTCCTCGGCGTGCCGGCCCTAATGGATAACGATGCCAATGTGGGCGCGCTGGGCGAGGCCCGCTTCGGCGCGGGGCGCGGCTGCTCGCCGCTGTTTTACATGACGCTTTCCACGGGCATCGGCGGCGGCATATACGAAGACGGCCGTATCTGGCGCGGCGCGGATTCCTACGGCGGCGAGATCGGACATCTGACCATCCGGCCGGATGGCCCGGAATGCCTGTGCGGCGCTTATGGCTGTTTCGAACGCATGTGTGGCGGGCTATGGCTGGCGCGCGATCACGGCAAGACCGCGCAGGAGTTGATGGAGGATGCCGTCTTCGTCGGCCGCTATGTTGTGGATCTGGCGCTGGGTTTGAAGGCCTGTATCATGTTGTTGAACCCGGCGCGCATCGTGATCGGCGGCGGGATTAGCAAAGCGGGCGATCGCCTCTTCGAGCCGCTACGTGCGGAGCTGCGGCAGCGGATTACGGACTGGTCCGGCGCGCGCATCGACGTGGTGCCGGCCGCGCTGGGCGACGATAGCGTGCTGTATGGGGCGCTCGCGCTCGCCGAGGGTCTGAGCCGCTTCAACGTATGAACGGCAGATACGCGGGCACTTTCCGCGTGTAGTCTTCGAACTCTTTGCCGAACCGCTCGCGTAGCAGGCCTTCCTCGGCGCTGATGCGTATCTCGGTACCGGCGATAAACAGCGCGACCGCCAATAACAATAGCGGCCACCGTGTCAGAAGCAGGCCGGTCGCCAGCATCAGCATGAACATAGACAGGTAGACCGGATGCCGCACCATGCCGTAGGGTCCGGTGCGGATGAGCTCGTGGTCCGGGTAAAGGCCCGCCAGGATGCGGAGCTGTCTTCCAAGGTGCCGAACGCACAACCAGCCAAGCACCACCGCCAGCGGCCCGAGAATCATGGAGGCAGCCATGCGCGCCAAAGACGGCTCGGGCGAGTGCGGTATCCAGACCCAGGCAATTAACATGCCCGCCGTTTGCAGAACGAGGCCCCACGTGCCGCGCGGCGCCATCACGTTGGATTCGCGCTTCGGGCCCGTGAACCGGTGGCGCAGAAACGGATAGAACCAAACGGCCCATACCGCCAACAGTTCAATCACCGCGAACTTGAACACCGGGCCTCCGCCTCGATTAATATAGCAGGGGTGCCGGGCATAGCAGGGGTGCCGGAACGGCGACGCTTGAGGAGCGGTTGCCGTCGGCTACTTTGCAGGTTGGGCGACCGGCTGCAGGTCAGCGGCAGATCGCGTTAAGATAACCCCTGAGCGTTATGTTCTTCATTAACACAGTATCCGTGTAACTGTGTAAGACCGGCTAGAAACGCATTGGCTGGGCAGTTACCCGCCTCCCTGAATCTGACCTCGACCGCGTGCCAATCCCAGTCACAACGATCCCTCCGCCCACATCCCCCTGAAAACAAAAGCACCCCCCACTCTGTCTTC
>JBEKUO010000688.1:0-4001 GCA_049514955.1 Bryobacteraceae bacterium
ACGGTCGTGGCTCTGTTTGGCGTTGTCGTGGTTCGGTGCGACACGGTCTTGTTTCGGTGCGGCAGAATCGGGGTTCGGTGCGGCACGGTCCTGGTTCGCTGCGGCGCTGTCGTGGTTTGGTGCGGCACGGTCTTGGTTCGATGCGGCAGTATCCGGGTTCGGTGCGGCAGCGTTGTGGCTAGGTGCGGCCGTATCCGGGTTCGATGCGGCACCGTCGCGGCTCGTGGCGGCGCTGTCGTGGCTTGACGACGTGTCGCGGTTTCGTGCGGCATCGTCGCGGCCCACTGCGGCGTCGCGGCTTAATGCAACGGCGAGCGGGCGTCCGTTCAGTGTCGCGGAGGGCGTGCCAGCCGGTCCCGCAGCGAGTGCAACCTCGCGCAAGGGCAGGCTGCCTTCGGCGACCGCCAGCGTCATGCGGCGGCGTCCGCTATCGGCGGCGTGCGTGAACGTTCCCCACGCCGGCGCGGCCGACCAGAAGCACACGAACTTGGCGACACCCACGTTGAGCAGCGGCGCGATAGAGGCGCTCTTCTCCGCGGCATGATAGCGGAAGCCGCTCAGCGCCAGCACGCCGGACCAGGCCGACATGGCGCGCGCGTAGTGATGTCCGCATTCCGCTTCGTCCCACGGATTGCGGCGTTCGCCATCGTAGCGGCGGCGGCTGTTCTCGAAGCACTCCACGCCCTCGCGCACCATACCCGCATAGATCATAGTGGCGGCGGCCTGGTATTCCAGACCGGTCCACGCCTCCGCGAAATAGGGAAACGGAATCTCGGGCCGCTTGCCGGCGCCGTAGTCGCAGACCACCAGCGCGGCTTCATCGTTCAGCACGTACGTGCGCTGCACGGATTCGTGATCGTAAAGCGTTCGCTTGTAATTGTACTGGTAGAGGGACTTCAGCGTTTCGCGAATGTGAGCGGGATCGACCAACGGGCCGAGGCCGGCCACTTCGGCGATGTACTGTCCCATCAACTGATCGAGCAGGCAGCCTTCGCCCACCTGGAAATCGGGCTTATCGGGACGGTCGGAGCCCATGTCGCCGACGGTGGCTGGCGCGATGCGATCCTTGGGAATGCTGCGAACCTGCTGAATATAGTAATGGCCGTTGAAGAGGTTGGCGTCGATCCACTGGCTGCCGGATGCGAAGAGCTTGTGATAATCGGCGGCGGCCTGCGCATCGCCCACCGCGCGGGCCATCTCTTCGGCGGCGCGCAGCGCGCCCAGATAATAGATGCCGCACTGCGGATTGGGACCGTAGAACTCCACGTCGTAGGTGTTGTGCTGCACGCCATCCATGACGCCGCGGCGCTCGGAATCCCAGCCGCCGGGAACCCACGCGAACGAGATGGCGCGCTGCACTTTGGGCCATAATTCGCGCAGCCAGGCGGTGTCGCCGGAGAGGCGCCAATCGAGGTAAACCTTCATGATCTGGCCCATCTGGCCATCGGCGGCGGCGTAGCCGTAGCGCTCCTTGCCATCCGGCAGCAGTTGGCGGTGCCGCATGGCGCCCTGCTCGTCTTCCGAAAAACCGAACGCGGCTTTGCGCAGCGAGCGAGCCAGGGGAGGGAAGAGATGCTGCGTGGCGGTTTCGTAATTCCAGACGTGGGTGCAATTGCCGAAGCAGCAGCCGCTATGATCGTTGGAACCTTCGAAGCCGTGGAACTCGCCATCGGCCGTGCGGAAACAGGTCTGGGTCACCAGAGTGGAGAGGGTGGACATGGCGGCATCGCGCACGCCCGCAGGCAAGGTGCTATCACGCATGGCCGCGACAAAGCGGCGCGTGCGGGCTTCGAGATCGGGCAGCTTGCCGGCTGCGTATTCGGCGGCCTGCCACGCGCCCGCGAAACGCGTGCAGTAGTGATTGCCGATGACGGTGTGCTCTTCGCCTTTGGGAGCGGTCCAGCCGGACCAGGCGGGCGTGCGATTCGGGAAATGCCAAGCCAGCAGGAAGGTGTAGGCGGCCTCGGCGGCGGGCGCGATCTCCTGCTGCAGGCACAGCGAGCCGATGGGCTTGCGGTCCGGCGCTTCCGGCCCGAGCTCGCCATCTTCGCTGAAATCGTCCCAGAAGAGCAGCGGGCTCGACCACCACTTGGCGTTGGTCCAGCCGCGCAGGTAAGTGAGCTTGCCGGCGGGGTCCACCAGGGCGACGGCGAGCGTGCCCGATTGCGGGTTGTCGCCGGGCATGCCGGGGTTGCTCATGAGCAGACCTTTGAGATGTTCGCCTTCGCGGTACTCGATCACGCGCTTTTCGCCGGTCGGGCGCTGCGCGACATCCTGGTAGGCGGCGCCGATGGGATTCTCGATCGACCAGGCGATGGACACCTTGGCGACATCTCTGCCAGGGTTGCGCACGCGATACCGCAGGATGGCCACGGGCAGGCCGGATTCGTCCGCATCGAGCGGGATGAGCGGGCTGAAGGCGTCGAGCGAGACGATGACGGGCAAGCGGGAATCGCGAAAGGCGATTTGGGCGATGGGGAATTCGCCGGTGAAAGCCGCGCCTTCGAGTCGGCTGAGGCCCGGTGCGTTCTTGGAGCCGAGGCCGTCGGGACCTTCGTATGGCGGCATGATGCGGGCTTCGAGGACGTGCGCGACGGGCTTGCGGCTGCCGGCCTGGGCCCAGATGGAGGCGAACGCATATTCGGGCGAGCGGCCTTTATCGGGGCGGTTGAAGATCTCCCAATCGCGAAGCTGGCCGCGTCCGCCGAGGCTGATACTGCCGGCTCCGATGCCGCCCAAAGGGAAGGCCAGCATGGCAAGCTGGCGGCCGGTGTAGACGCGCGGATAGCGCATGGAAGAGCGCGTAATGGTGACGGGCTTCGGCGGGGGTGGGGCGGGCGTGGTTTGCGGCGGGGTTTGCGCGGCGGTATTTTGCGAGGCGAACCCGCCGGCTAGCGCGACGGTTTTCAGGAACCCGCGGCGGCCGGTGGGTTTGCTATGCGGCATTTGGTGCGACTGTAACATTTTTTTCTGGGCGGTGGGGCGCGATCGTGACGAACAGAGCCCAAGTCAATTGATACATAAGGGGGAACTTGTCTGGTCGGCGACCTGCGGCAGACTGGATTCGCGTTGCCCGGCGTTACATTTCGCTGCATTGCGCAGCCACCCAGGCGGCAAAATCTTCCGCCGCCTCACTGGGCACTCCATCTTCCTGCTCGGTCACGGTTCATCTCCTTTTCATCATTTGTGTTGCGCGTCTCAGGTTGGCTGGCCTTGCTTCCGCGAATAGCTTGTAGTTCAGTCGTGGTACTGCCCGACGAATTCTGAGTATTCGATGGGGAAGCAAAGCGCTCCCGCTGCTCGAAAGACTGAGAGTAGACATCGGTTTTCGGCCTGCATAATTCGTAGCAGCGGGAGCCGAACCCCACCCGAGTTTGAAACATTTTCCGTCTGAGACGTAATACCTGTGGTGGTGTCGCCAGGCGGAACCTGAGCGCAGAACCCACGCGCTCCAGAGGTACTGTGTGCTGGGCGGGGCGGTTGGTATGGTTGGCGAAGGAGAAACGGCTAGGAATTTCGCATCCTGCAATCTTACCGGCACCGGTGCCGGGGGACTGATTTGAAGTCAGAAGGGACATTCATATGATACTTGCCGCACCCCACTTTCACCTTTCGCGCTTGATCGGGCGTCCTGAACTGTGTGGTGCGATTTTGCTCATTCTTGGCGCCGGGATTGAGAGCCGGGCGCAGACATACAAGGCTGGCGAGCTTTGGCGCCTATGATACCGCTTAATCCAGGCTAGCGACGGCAATCTCTACGGAACCACTCCGTTCGGGGGAGCCAATAGCGGCGGCACACTATTTAAGATAACGCCTGCAGGCGCCTTGACTACGCTTTACGACTTTTGCTCGCAAACAAACTGCGCCGATGGGATTAGCCCAGACGCCTCGCTCTTTCAAGACACGAATGGAATCCTTTACGGTCAGCGGGGGGCGGTGGCCCCACCGGAAACGGCGCTATCTACAGCTTTTCAGCAGGATTGCGCCGCTTTGTGACAGCG
>JBEKUO010000689.1:0-3999 GCA_049514955.1 Bryobacteraceae bacterium
CCCTTCTCCCTAAGGCGTTGCTTCATTCGTCCGTATTCACGAGCGACATCCAGATCGCACGGGACAATGGATCTGCCGGCCGCGAATTGCTCCAGCCTCGCCGTGTTCTCGGATGGTCTCCCGGATTTCGCAGCCCCGAAGAACAACTCGCCGACCGCGACCGCCGGAATGGACACCTCGGGCGCCTGGTCCAGATTGGAGAGCACCGCTTCGTCCCCCTCCAGCAGGCGATGACGATGTTAGTATCCAGCAAAAACCTACCACTCGCCGGCATCGACGCCCTCGCAGCCTTCTTCAATCGCCTGCGCCATCTGCCGGGCCGAAACGGCGTCGAGAGAGTACGAGAACTGGCGCAGCGCCGCGCCGCGCTCGCCCTTCGGCGCAGTACCGGCCAAAGAAGCCACAAACTGGAGCACGCGTTCCTGCATTTCCGGAGGCAATGCTTCGACCTGCTTCGCAATCTCGTGTCTGATGTCCATCTGCGGAGCCCCTCTCTCCTCCAGGATACACTCCCGTGACGCGCCCAACACGTTCAGCAAAACGTGCGACCGTCGCTCTGAGAACAACCCAGCAGGGCGGCCGGGCAATGTTTGGAATGTCCACTACGCCCGGGTGGCCGGAGTCCCTGCTCGCAAACTGCCGTGACCTGCGTGTTACGCGAAGAGGCCGCGCGGACGGCTGGCGCGCCTACACCTCCCAGATGCGACTTTCGGCCCGCGCCGGCCCGGCACATCCGCCAGTCGCGCATTACACGGCCAAGTGAGCATGGTCGCCCAGCTTCCGTGTGATCCGCTGAAACTTCCGGCTGCAAAATTGCCTTCGTGCACGTTCTCGATGCCCCTGACTCCGTTTGCGTCTGGGCACCGCGCCTTCACTTCCCTCGCTGAGGATTCGGGATCAGCGTCGGCTCGCCGTGATCGCAACTGGTCCCACAGGCCGAATACCGTTAGCGCGCAAAGGCGCTTGCCGGTAACGCCCTGGCTCGACCGCTTCGCGGCGATCTCGCGGTAGCGCTCCTCGATCTCGATACCGATGGCTCGGCTACAACTTTCACTTTTCCGATCGCGGCCTGCGGAATTCCATGAAGCACTCTGGCGAACTCACCAAATAGCTTTTAAGAACTATCGACTTCTGCGCTCTGGCCGTGGCTAGGTTCGTATTGAGCGCAACACGATTACCTCTGCTCTTGATGCTGTCTACGTCGCCTCTCGGAACCAAGAAAATCACGTAATCCAAATCAAAATCGGGGTACTGCGCGCCGTATCTCCGATCTTTCTGGCCCACTAGGACGAGAAAGTCGTACTCCTTGGTTTCATTACGCCCAAGAAGTCCCTCCCAATTCCAGCGTCGAGTCCTCGACGAACTTGGGTTATTGAGGTGACTCAGCTTTACCTCAAGGCGATGGCCACTCTTAGTCGTGACGTCGTGTCGATCCTTGTACCCGGTACGCTCTCCGTCCGTAAGCTTCGCTATCAGTTCCTCCGCCGGAGCCCCTCGCGCAAAATTGATCGTCTTTTTGAGAGCTTCGTTCTCCCGCTTCAGTTCATCATTCTCCCCCTCTAGTTCGAGGATGCGCTTCTTGAACCTCTGGATTTCATCGTCTTTGGTCATAGCGAGGCTCCAACCAAGCAGAAGATACTACCTCCAACGAGGACCACCGGTCATCCGTTGGTCGGTGTCTTCAATCTGTCAACGGCTTCGACACCTCAGCACACATCCTGACAAATTGGCGGATTCATCTGTAGCTATCTGCGATGGCATAATTACGGCATTGTGTATGCCGATCCCCTGCGGGCGTGTGATCAAGCCCTCGTCACGTCCACCCTCCGCAATGCATGTGCCCGTCCGTGCTCATATGGGGCACACCCGGACTACGGCCACCGCGAACTCCCTGAGATCGCCGCTCAGTCCCTCCGCCGATCATGCCCCGGCAAAATCCCCCTTCCCCATCGTTTCGCTCGACTTACCATCCCCTCGCCGCACTTCCGCACCCGGAACCAGCCGCCCTCCATGCTATCGTAGAGACGGGAAGATCTCGTCCGCTCATGAGGCAGCCGCGATGTCACCCCTATCCAGCCAGCCAAAGCCCGACCTTTATATGCTCGCGCCTCTTCAGACTTGCCGCAAAAGCGCCAGTCATCCTGCAGCCGCCAGTCCACGCGCCAATCAGTTCAGCGGAGGCATTAAGTCATGTATGATCAATGCCTTGGGCTTTGATTGTCCAAATGGGAACCGGCCCCGCCGGGCCGTCCCGACGCAACACGATGCAACGCTGCACAATCTTGCCCAATCCTGCTCCGTCCCATGAAGATCGGCATTGACCTCGGCACCACCAACTCCGCCCTGGCGTACATCGATGAGCGCGAAGCCGAAGACCGCGACTTCCCGCCTATCCACATCTTCGAAACTCCGCAACTGGTCGCACCCGGACGCATCGAGCCGCGCCGCACTCTGCCCTCATTCCTCTTCCTTGAAGAGGGCGAGCCGGTGGGACTCTACGCCCGCGAGCAGGGCGCGCTGGTGCCCACCAAGCTCGTGCACTCCGCCAAATCGTGGCTTTCGAACCCGGACGTGGACCGCACCGCCAAAATCCTGCCCTGGGATTCGCCGGAAACCGGCCGCGTGCTCTCACCCGTGGAGGTTTCGGCCCGCTACATCGGCGCTTTCCGCGATGCATGGGATAAGGTCAAACACCTGCCGCTCGCCGAGCAGGATATCGTCCTGACCGTCCCCGCCTCCTTCGACGAAGAGGCCCGCGAGTTGACCGTGCTGGCCGCCCAGCAGGCCGGCTTGCCCAAGTTAACGCTGCTCGAAGAGCCGGCCGCGGCTTTTTATTCCTGGATCGCCAACAACCTCGCGCAATCGCGCAAGCGGCTCTACGACGGCCAGATCGTGCTGGTGTGCGACGTGGGCGGCGGCACCAGCGACTTCAGTCTCATACGCGTCGAACGCCAGGGCGATCTGGTCAATTTCACCCGCACCGCCGTCGGCAAACATCTGCTGCTGGGCGGCGATAACCTCGATCTCACCATCGCCTGGCTCGTCGAAACCAAGCTCAACGTGCCGCTCTCCATCCGCCAGCGAAGCGGCTTGCGCCGGCAATGCACCATAGCCAAAGAGCGGCTGCTCAGCGATCCTGATCTCAAGAGCGTCGAGATCACTGTGCTGGGCACCGGCTCCGCGGTGATCGGCAAAGCGCTGAAGACCGAGGTTCTGCGCGAAGAGGTGCTGGAGCTGGCGCTCGAAGGCTTCCTGCCCGTCACCGCGCGCGGCGACCTGCCCAAGGAAGAAAAGCGCAGCCTCTTCCGCGAGCTCGGCCTGCCTTACGTCTCGGACCCCGCCATTACCAAGCACTTGAACGCGTTTCTCGAAGGCGCCGGCCAGGCGCCCGATGCCATTCTGTTCAACGGCGGATTCTTCATCCCCGAGATCCTGCGCGAGCGGGTGGCCGACGTAGTGGGGCACTGGTACGGCAAGCGGCCGGAAGTCTTCGAGAACCGGGACCTGGATCTGGCAGTAGCCACCGGTGCGGCTTATTACTCCTACGTGCGCGCGACCGGCAGCGGCGTGCTGGTGCGCGGCGGCCTTCCGCGTACCTATTACATCGGCATCGGCGACACAACTGCCGTGTGCCTTGTGCCGCGCGGCGCCGAGGAGGGCGCTACCCTCGAATTCGATAACGACGCCTTGCAGCTTGTCGCCAACAAGCCCGTGTCATTCCGGCTGTACAGTTCGCTGACGCGCAGCGAGGATCGTCTTGGCGATGTCGTGGAGTTGCCGGCGCTGGGCCCCGATCTGCACATGCACGCGCCGCTGCACGCCGTGATCCGGTTTGGCAAGAAAGCCGGCGAGCGGCTTATCCCCGTTAAGCTGGGTGCGCGTCTGACGGAGATCGGCACCCTCGAGACCTGGTGCGAATCGAAAATCAGCGAGAACCGCTGGCGCCTGCAGTTCGAACTGCGTAAATCGGCTGCCGAACTGGCGGAGCGCAAGCCCGCG
>JBEKUO010000690.1:0-3994 GCA_049514955.1 Bryobacteraceae bacterium
GGCGGCATCGTCGCTTACGCCGGCCGCCTGTGCAATGATGCGCCGGGCGCGATCGCGCAGCTTGCTGTTCTTCGGTTGCACGTTCACCATCAAATTGCCGTACACATAGCCCAGCCGGATGAAGACAGCAGTGCTGATCATGTTCAACGCCAGTTTCGTGGCGGTGCCCGCCTTCATGCGCGTGGAGCCGGCGACGATCTCCGGGCCCGTCAGCGGCGTGATGGCAATTTGCACGGCGCGGGCCAATTCCGAATCGGGCGTGCAGCTTATGCCGGCCGTAACGGCGCCCATCCGTCGGGCCGCGGCAACCGCACCCAGCACATACGGAGTGCGGCCGCTGGCTGCGATTCCCACCAGTACATCGCGCGCCGTGAAACTGTGCGCCATTAGGTCGCGCTCGCCGATGGCTGGATCGTCCTCGGTCGTTTCGGTGGCGTGCGCCAGCGCCTGCTCGCCTCCCGCCATGATGCCCTGCACCAGTTCCGGATCCGCGCTGAAGGTGGGCGGGCATTCGGCGGCATCCAACACCCCCAAGCGCCCACTGGTGCCGGCGCCGATGTAGAACAAGCGCCCGCCGGCGCGCACGGCATCGACGATCGCATCCACCGCGCGGGCGATGGCCGGAATCTCGCGGGCGACCGCATCCGCCACCTTATGATCCTCGGCGTTGATGATTTCGAGGATGCGCTCAGCGGGCAGCGCATCGATGCCCTCCGACGCCGGGTTGACCTGTTCGGTCAGCAGGTTTTCAAGCGGCTTCTCAGGCAATGCCGGCCTTCCGCATCACGCCGCGCGCCGATTCGAGCGCCAGCCGGGCGCCCTCTTCCGGTGGCATGTCCTTCAAACCGCGGCCGAAGACCTCCACGCTCACGGCATCCTGGTAGCCAATCTCGCGCAGCGCTTGCAGGAAGCCCACCAGGTTGATGACGCCCTCGCCGGGCATCAGCCGTTCGTCGTCACGGATCTTCTCTGGAGGCAGGTTCGGCGCATCGCTGAAATGCACATGCACGATTCCGTCCTTGCCCGCTTTGATGATGTCGTCGGTGGTCGCGCCGGCGTGGTGCCAGTGCCACACGTCCAAAAGCAAACCCACATTCGGGCCGCATTCCCGGGCGAAGGCCAGCATCTCGGGCATGCGCCAGATAAATTCGTATGGCTCCATTTGGCGGAGATGCAGCGGTCCCAGGAACTCCAGCCCGAGGCGGACGTGCGAGCGCGCCAGCACATCCGCGCAGGCACTGAAGCGCTTCAGGTATAGCGCGCGCAGCTCGGCTTTGGGAGTTTTGCTGGAAGGCATGATCCAGGTGATCATTCGCGGGCAGCCGATGGCCGCCGAAAAAGACGAGGCGTCGTCGAGTTTATCAAGATCTTTGTGGAATGCGGCGTTGTCTTTGCGGAATTCGACGGGAAGGTTGACGGCGGCCGGTTTGATGCTCAGTTCATCAAATAGCGCGCGAGTGGCGGAAAGACCGGCCTTCATCGCCGCCGAGAGGTCCACGTCCACACCTGGAAAGCCGACCTTGGCTGCCAGCCGCGCTAGATCGGGCCACGGCACACGCCCGGCGACGACGGTCGGGTTCAGAGAGAGGTACACGCCCCATTGTCAGGGCAATGCGCCACTGTTCGCAAGCGCGCTCAACCTCGTGCAGCGCTGTCAACGGCCTTCCCAAAGTACCGGATAGACTCGCTGGCACCTGCGGCACTGGTAGTGTCCATGGATCGGCCATGTCGTGCCGTGGTGCATCACGGCGCACCACATCCCGGAAAGGCGAGTCCAGCGATTGCGGACTTGTTTCATAACGACCTCCTGCTCTTACCTGCTTGGATGCGCGACACTTGGGACTAGTTTCGACGCCGGCAGCGCCGCCGGTTCGGTTCCACCGCGCAACAATAGTGTTTATGGACATCAATCGTTTCACGGAGAAACTCCAGGAGGCGATCCGGGCGGCGCAAAGCAAGGCCACCCGCTACGGCCATCAACAGCTCGACGTCGAACACCTGTTTGCGAGCCTGCTCGAGCAGGAGGGCGGCTTGGCCGGCTCCATCCTCTCGCGCGCGGGCGTCAACATCGACACGTTGCGCCCCAAGCTCGAACAGGAGCTCGACCGCCTGCCCAAGGTCTCGGGACCGTCCGGTCCGCCTGACCAGATCTTCGTCACCGCCCGTCTGAACCGGCTCTTCACCCAAGCCGAGGACGAGGCCAAGGCGCTCAAAGACGAATATGTTTCCGTCGAGCACGTGCTGCTCGCGCTCACAGATGACAGCGGTCCCAGCGGACGCCTGCTGCGCGAATATGGCGCGACCCGCGAACGGCTGATGCAGGCGCTGCGGGAAGTGCGCGGGAGCCAGCGCGTCACGTCACAGAATCCGGAGGCGACCTACGAGGCCCTGGAACGCTATGGCCGCGATCTCACGAAACTGGCCAGCCAGGGCAAGCTCGACCCGGTGATCGGCCGCGACGAAGAAATCCGCCGGGTGATCCAGGTGCTCTCGCGCCGCACAAAGAACAACCCCGTGCTCATCGGAGAGCCGGGTGTGGGCAAGACCGCCATCGTGGAGGGGTTGGCGCTGCGTATCGTACGCGGCGACGTTCCGGAAGGCCTGAAAAATCGCCGCATCGTGTCGCTCGATATGGGTGCGCTGATCGCCGGCGCCAAGTATCGCGGCGAGTTCGAAGAGCGCCTGAAGGCCGTGTTGAAAGAAGTGCAGGACTCCGCGGGCGACATCATTCTTTTCATCGACGAGCTGCACACGGTCGTGGGCGCTGGCAAGGCCGAAGGGGCCATGGACGCCGGCAACCTGCTGAAGCCTATGCTGGCGCGTGGCGAACTGCACTGCATCGGCGCCACCACGCTCGACGAGTACCGCAAACATATCGAAAAAGATGCGGCGTTCGAGCGGCGTTTCCAGCCGGTTATCGTGGACCAGCCGTCGGTGGAGGACACCATCTCCATCCTGCGCGGGCTGAAGGAACGTTACGAAGTGCACCACGGCGTACGCATCAAGGACGCCGCGCTGGTGGCCGCCGCCATTCTGTCGAACCGATACATCACCGACCGCTTCCTGCCCGACAAGGCCATCGACCTGGTGGACGAGGCGGGCGCCCGGCTGCGCACCGAAATCGACTCCATGCCCGCGAAGTTGGACGAAATCCTGCGGCGCGTGATGCAGCTTGAAATCGAGCGCTCGGCGCTTAAGAAAGAAAAGGACGCAGCCTCGCGCGGGCGGCTGAAGAAACTGGAGAAGGAACTGGCCGACCTAAAGGCCGAAGGGGACGCGTTGAAGGCGCGCTGGCAGTCCGAGAAACAGACCGTCATGCGTCTGCGCAGTCTCCGCGAGCAGATCGAGCAGACCAAGGTGGAGATCGAGCAGGCCGAACGCGCCTACGACCTGAATCGCGCCGCTGAGCTGAAGTACGGCAAGCTGGCGGGGCTCGAACGTCAATTGCAAGCCGAATCCGATGCGTTCTCGAAAAAGCAGGCGCAGTCCCCGCTCATCAAAGAGGAGGTGGATGAGGAAGACATCGCCGAGGTGGTCAGCCGCTGGACCGGCGTGCCGGTGACCAAGCTGCTGGAAGGCGAGATGCAGAAGCTGCTGCACCTGGAAGAAGAGCTGCATCAGCGGGTGATCGGGCAGGACGAAGCCGTCACGGCCGTCGCGGAGGCGGTCATCAGGGCGCGTTCCGGATTGAAGGATCCGAATCGCCCCATCGGCAGCTTCATTTTCCTCGGTCCGACCGGCGTCGGCAAGACGGAGCTGGCGCGCGCGCTGGCCCAGTTCCTCTTCGACGACGAACGCGCCATGATCCGCATCGACATGTCGGAGTACCAGGAGAAACACACTGTGGCGCGGCTGATTGGCGCGCCTCCCGGATACGTGGGCTATGAAGAAGGCGGCCAGCTCACCGAATCCGTGCGGCGGCGGCCTTATTCCGTGGTGCTGTTCGATGAGATCGAAAAGGCCCACCACGACGTGTTCAACGTGATGCTGCAGG
>JBEKUO010000691.1:0-3979 GCA_049514955.1 Bryobacteraceae bacterium
ACCATCCTCACTGGCGCGCACCAGGAGACCCGCATCGGATCGACGGCCGCGCGCGTAGGCGTCGCCAAAGTCCCGGACGCGCGCCTGGGGGCACTCGCCGAATTGTTCGAGCCGAACAAAGTCACTCACGCCACCGTCGAGTATGTGGACATGCCCGCCGTCTCCAAGGAAAGCCTGCGCGATCCGGGCTACGTCGCCAGCCTGCGCGTGGTGGATGCTTTCGCTCACGTGCTGCGCCTGTTTCAAGACGATACCATTCCGCACGAGAAAGGCAGCCTCGATCCACTCCGCGATCTCGAAGACGTCGAGACTGAGCTCATCCTCAGCGATCTGGTAGTCATCGAAAAGCGGCTCGAGCGGTTGGATAAGGATCGCAAGAAGATCAAGAATCCGGAGCTGGACCGCGAGTTCGAATCGCTCGAGAAGTGCAAGGCCGCGGTGGAGGCCAATACTCCGCTGCGGCAACTCGAGCTCGATCCGGACGAAGAGAAGCGCATTCGCGGCTTCCAGTTCCTGTCGCAAAAGCCCATGCTCTACGTGCTGAATCTCGGCGAAGCGGACGCGCCGCGCCTGCACGAGAAGGAACGCGAGTATCGCGAGGGGCCGCTGGCCGGGCGCCGGAACACCGCTGTCGCCGCTATCTGCGGAAAGGTGGAAGCGGAGTTGGCCGAACTGCCTGTCGAAGAGCAGAAGGAGTATATGGCCAGTTACGGACTAAGTGAGTCGGGCCTGGAGCGGCTGATTTCGGCGACTTACTCGCTGCTCGGGCTGATGTCTTTCCTGACTGCTGGCGAGGACGAGGTGCGCGCCTGGACCATTCCGTTTCACAGCACGGCGGTGAAGGCCGCCGGCGCCATTCACTCGGACTTTGAAAAGAAGTTCATTCGCGCGGAAGTGGTGAATTGGAAATCGCTGGTGGACTTGGGCGGATATCCGGCGGTGCGTGACAAAGGCCTGCTGCGTCTGGAAGGCAAGGAGTACATTGTGAAGGATGGGGACGTGCTGGTGATCCGCCACGGGTAATGTATCCTGTTGACAGCCCGTGGCGCAGGCTTTCAGCCTGCCGCGCCGGCACTCCTGCCGGCGCAAAGCAACACTATGATTAAACTGATCCGCATAGCGCTTCTGACCCTCTCGTCGGCCGCAATGTGCCTCGCCCAGGGTCTTTCCGGCGAGAACATCCGCACCCACGTTAAATTCCTGTCCAGCGACCTGCTCGAAGGCCGCGGCGTAGGCGCGCGGGGCGGCGCCGTAGCCACCGAATACATCGCCAGCCAATTCGCGGTGGCCGGCGCCAAGCCCGCGGGCGATAACGGCACGTACTTCCAAAAGGTCCCCCTGGTGGGTGTGCGCACCGACAACGGCGCGGAACTCTCCGCCGTCGCCGGCGATAAGACGCTCTCATTCCGCTGGTCCGACGATTTTGTCGCCACGAGTCACCTACAAAAACCTGACTCACGATTCGATGCCGCCGCACTCTTCGTAGGTCACGGGATTGTCGCACCGGAATACAACTGGAACGACTACAAGGACGCGGATGTCCACGGTAAGATCGTGGTCCTCTTCACCAATGAGCCATCGTCCGACGATCCCCAATTCTTCGCCGGCCGGGCCCTCACTTACTACGGCCGCTGGACTTACAAATACGAGCAGGCCCTGCGCCAGGGCGCTCTCGGCTGTATCATTATACACACCACGCCCACGGCAGGCTATGGTTGGGAGGTGGTGCGCAACTCCTGGGGCAGGGAACAGCCGTTCGTCAAGCTGGCGCCCGGCGAGCCGACCTTGGCCCTTGCCGGATGGGTCACTCAGGATGCCGGCGATAAGCTGCTCGCGATGGCCGGCCACACGATCGCGGAGTTGCTGAAAGCTTCCGAGTCGCGCGACTTCCGCCCCATCCCGCTGGGTATCCGCATACGTGGCGTGCTGCCCAGCGCGATTCGCGAGCTCGACACGCGCAACGTCGCCGCCGTCGTTCCTGGCAGCGATCCAACGTTGAAGTCTCAAGCCGTAGTCTTCACGGCGCATTGGGATCACCTGGGCATAGGCCAGCCCGTGAACGGCGACGCGATCTACAACGGAGCCATCGACAACGCTACGGGCTGCGGCATTCTGCTGGAGCTGGCGCGGGTCTGGGCGGCGCTGCCGGAGAAGCCCCGCCGCTCGGCGCTGTTCCTATCGGTCACGGCCGAAGAGGGCGGCCTGCGCGGTTCGGAGTTCTACGGCACGCACCCCATCTTTCCGGCCGGCAAGACCGCCGTGGATCTGAACTACGACGCGCTCCTGCCTTACGGCCGCACGCGCGATGTGGTCGTGGCCGGCGCCGAGCGGACCACGCTTTGGCCGGTCGTGCAACACATCGCGCGGCGCATGAGCCTCAGCATCCAGCCCGACCCGCGCCCGGAACAGGGCAGCTATTACCGCTCCGATAACTTCTCGCTCGCGCGCGTGGGCATTCCGGCGTTTTCCATCTCGGAAGGCACCTCGTTTCTCGGAAAACCCGCGGACTTCGGCCGCCGGATCTTTGAGGAGTACAACTCCAAACACTACCATCAGCCATCCGACGAGTATCGCGAAGACTGGGATTTCTCAGGGCTGGAGCAAATGGCGCGTTTTGGATTCCTGATCGGTCTCGAGGCGGCCAATCAGGACCGGCTGCCCACCTGGAACCCGGGCGACGAATTCCTGGCCGCCCGCGAGAAAAGTGGAGTGCATTGACTATGTACACACCGCTTGCTGACGCGCGCGGCTCCGAACGAAGCCAAGCACCCGAACAGAGCCAAGCACCCGAACAGAGCCAAGCACCCGAACAGAGCCACGACCGTAAGGGAGTGGTCTTCCCGGCGCACAAATGAGACAGGTCGAAGCATTTCTCAACGACGTGCGCTACGCCATACGGGCGCTCGCCAAAACCCCCGCATTCACCGCGACAGCCCTGGCCGCCCTGGCGCTGGGCATCGGTGCAAACACCGCCATCTTCTCGGTCGTCAGCACCGTCCTACTGAAGCCGTTGACCTACCCCGACGCCGATCGCATCGTCCTCTTCTTTGTCACCACGCCGACGGGTAGGGAATACGGAAGCTCAGCCACCAAGTTCAATGTTTTGCGCCGGCAAACCGAAGCCTTTCAAGACGTAGCCGCTTACGAGTACAGTCCCAACAGCCTCAACTTAACCAGTGGCGCTTTTCCGGAACAGATCGATGGCATACGCGTCTCGGCCGATTACTTCCGCCTGTTTGGCGCGCCCGTCGCGCTGGGCCGCACTTTTACCGCCGAGGAAGATCGCCCCAACGGCGATCGTGTCGCGGTCTTGAGCGACGGACTCTGGCAGCGCCGCTTCGGAGGCGACCCTAAGCTGGTGGGCAAAACCATCTCGTTGAGCGGCGTGCCTTACACGGTAGTCGGAATACTGGGTCCCAGCTTCAGCACCGAGCTGGATTCGCCTCCCGACGTCTGGCTGCCCTTTCAAATCGACCCGGCGAGCAGCGATCATGCGCATTACTTTAACGTTGTCGCGCGACTCAAAAGCGGTGTGACGCCCGCCATGGCGAAGGTGGAACTGCAGCGGGCATCGGATGAATACCGCCGCAAGTTCCCTAAGATCATGGGTCCGGTAGATAGCTTCAGCATCCAGCCCTTCCAGGATGCGCTCGTCAGCGAGGTCCGCCCATCGCTGCTGATTCTGGCCGGAGCCGTCGGATTCGTCCTGCTGATCGCCTGCGCCAACGTCGCCAATCTCCTGCTGGTGCGCGCGACAGGCCGCAAGCGCGAGATCGCCGTGCGCGCGGCTTTAGGCGCGGCGCGGGGACGCATCATTCTTCAACTGCTTACCGAGAGTGTGGTTCTCTCCACGGCGGGCGGCGCGCTAGGGCTGTCTCTCGGCCTCGTCGGTGTGCGCGCGCTGCTGGCGCTGAATCCCGGCGATATTCCGCGTCTCGGGCCGCATGGCGCGGCAGTCACTATGGACTGGCGCGTGGTG
>JBEKUO010000692.1:0-3978 GCA_049514955.1 Bryobacteraceae bacterium
GCATCGATGAGCAGACAATCCGGGGCGGGCTTCAATTGCGCGACCGCCATTTCCATGGCCTTGCGGGAGGCTTGGTAGATGTTGATGGCGTCGATGGTGGCGGCATCCACCGCGGCTACCGCCCAAGCCACGGCCCGCTCGCGTATGCGCTCAGCAAGCACGGTGCGGCGCTCGGGATCGAGTTGTTTGCTGTCGTTCAGGCCGCGCACAGGCCGCTCGGGCGAGAGGATCACCGCGGCTGCCACTACGGGACCGAACAAGGCGCCGCGGCCCACTTCATCCACGCCCGCCACGTACTGGAAACCGCGCGTGCGTAGCTCGCGCTCCAGCGTTCCTTCGCAGCGAAATCGGGTCACCGGCGGCACGCAGGTCCAGCCGTTACTCGCGTTCGCGCAGACGCGCGGCTTTGCCCTTCAGCCCGCGCAGATAGTACAGCTTGGCGCGGCGCACGCGTCCGGTGCGGACCACGTCGATATGATCGATCACCCTGGCATTCAGGGGGAAAATGCGCTCCACGCCCTGGCCGAAGCTGACCTTGCGCACCGTAATGCTTTCGCCCATGCCGGTGTTCTTGCGCGCGATGACGGTTCCTTCGAAGGCCTGCAAGCGTTCCTTGTCGCCTTCTTTGATGGTCACGTGCACGCGAATCGTATCGCCCGGCCGAAACTCGGGAGTGTCGGTGCGCTTGTTCTTGTTAATGAATTTCGTCAACAGGGGGTTGTTCATGGTTGAATCCTAATCTTATATTCTAGCCCGGCGGGGTGAGCCGCCGTTGGCAGGCGAAAGCGCCTGCCCCACCTGCCTGCGCCACTAAAGCAGGTCCGGGCGCAGGCGCGCGGTTTTCTCCATGGCGGCTTGCCGCCGCCATTGGCGGATCTGTTCGTGATTGCCACCTAGTAAAATCTCCGGCACCTTCCAGCCGCGAAAATCCGCGGGGCGGGTATACTGCGGGCAATCCAATACGCCCGCGGCATGCCCGGCTTCCTGAAACGACTCGAACACGGCGGACGACTCATTGCCCAACACGCCGGGCAACAGGCGCGCCACCGCGTCCACCACTACCGCGGCCGCCAGTTCGCCGCCGCTGAGCACGTAATTCCCGATGGACACTTCGGCATCGGCCAGATGCTCGGCCACGCGTTCATCTACTCCTTCATACCGGCCGCAAATCAACAGCAACTCCGCCAGGCCGCTGAACTGGTTGGCCAGCCCCTGATCGAAGAGACGGCCCTGCGCCGAGAGCAGAACGATCTTCCGCTGCGCGTCCCGCTGGGGCAAGATCGACTCCGCCGCCAGGAATACCGGCTCCGGCTTGAGCAGCATGCCTTCGCCGCCACCGAAGGGCCGGTCGTCCACGGTCTTGTGGCGGTCGGACGTCCAGTCCCGCAGATTATGGATGCGAATCTCAAGCGCCCCGGAATCCCGCGCCCGCTTGATCACACCGTGCTCAAACGGTCCCTGGAAGAACTCCGGGAAAATCGTGAGCACATGGAAAATCACGCCTGGTTCAGTTCCTTCAATCCCGCGGGCAGGTCCACCACGATGCGCCGGGCTTCCGGCTGGATGGCCACGCAAATCGACCGCGCAAACGGAATCAACAGCCCGCCTGCGACTTCCAGCAATCCGGAGCCACCGGTCTCCTGCCACCCGGTGACGAGGCCCAGACAGGCCCCACTATCCCGCTCCACCACTTCACATCCAATCAGGTCCGACTCGTAATACTCACCCGGTTCCAGCGGCTGGCGCGCGCTGCGGGGAACGCGCACTTCGCAACCTTCCAGGCGCTCGGCGTCGGAGATGGTATCGACTCCGCGGAATTTCAGGATCAGCCGGCTGTTGTGGAACCAAGCCGACTCCACTTCGTGAGGCGAGCCATCCGGGAAAAGGAAGACTTCACCCAGGTTCTCGTAACGCTCCGGCTTGCTGAGAGGGACTGCCGTAAGCTCGCCGCGGTTGCCGCGCGCACGGCCCAGCACCGCGATGGCGATCCAGTCCCGGTCCGGCTCCGGGGGCGTGGTATCGGCGCTCACTCCAGGATTTCCAGGGTGAACCGCCGATTCAACTTCATGCCGGCCGCTCCCAGAATGGTGCGTATGGAGCGCGCCGTCCGGCCCTGCTTGCCGATGACCTTGCCCAAATCACTCTGGGCGACCTTCAGTTCGAGAACCGTGACCTGTTCCCCTTCGACGACTCGAACGGAAACTTCTTCCGGGATGTCCACCAGAGCTTTTGCGATATCCTCGATCAACTGTTTCATCACCCCGCCTCTCTGTGCTCTTCCATCTTCCATCGTACCAAAGGGGCGGGGTCAGTTGCCTTTGCCCTTAGTACTACTCGTTATTTTTGTTACACTTAACAGTAGTTTCAAGCTGCCGGTTGGGCTACCGGCGCGGGGTTGTTTTTGATGAGGCGTTGGACCGTGCCGGACACCAGGGCCCCATTCTTGGTCCAATACTCGATGCGCTCATGTTTGAGGTCCACTTTGGCCGGGTTGGTCAGCGGGTTGTAGTGTCCGACGACCTCCAGGTTGCGGCCATTGCGGGCCCGCTCCTTTTCGATCACGACTACGCGGTAGAACGGCTTTTTCTTGGCGCCAAAACGCGCCAGACGAATCATCAGCATTCACACTCCTAAGATGTTGGGTAGTTTCATTTTGCCCAGTTTCTTACCCAGCAGCCCGCCGGAGAAGCTTTTCATCATTTTTCTCGCCTGCGAGTACTGTTTCAGCAACTGGTTCACTTCCTGCACGGTGGTGCCGCTGCCTTTGGCGATGCGGCGACGCCGACTGCCATTGACGAGCATGTGGTTGGCGCGTTCCTGGGGAGTCATCGAATCGATGATGGCCACCACATGCGTGATTTCCTTCTCATCCACTTTGACGTTCTTGAGATCCTTCAAAATACCGACCTGGGGCATCATGGACAGCACGGACTCGAGCGGTCCCAGTTTCTTGAGTTGGCGGATCTGGTCACGGAAATCGTCCAGCGTGAACTCATTGTCGATGAGCTTGCGCTGCATCTCGACGGCCTGCTTTTTGTCGATGACCTCTTCGGCCTTTTCAATGAAGGAGAGCACATCGCCCATGCCCAGGATACGGGACGCGGCGCGATCCGGATAGAACGGCTCCAGCGCGTCGAATTTTTCCCCGACGCCTACGAACTTGAGCGGCTGTCCGGTGACATGCCGTATGGAAAGAGCCGCGCCACCGCGGGCGTCTCCGTCCATCTTGGTTAAGATCACACCGGTGATGCCCAGGCGCTTATGGAACTCGTCGGCGGACTTCACGGCGTCCTGCCCGGTCATGGCATCGGCTACGAACAGGATCTCGACCGGCGAAAGCAGTTCTTTCAACTGATGCAACTCCGCCATCAGCTCATCGTCGAGGTGCAGGCGGCCGGCGGTATCCACCAACAGCACGTCGCGGCTGGTATTGACGGCTTCCTTGCGCGCGGCGCGGGCCAGATCGGCGGGCTGGGTCTCTTCGGGTGTGCCAGCATAGATGGGCAGATTGATGTCCCGCGCGATCACCCGCAACTGCTCGCGGGCGGCCGGCCGGTAGATATCCACGGAAACCATGAGGGGCCGATGGCCGTTCTTCGATAGCCAGCGGGCCAGCTTGCCGGTGGAGGTGGTCTTGCCGGAGCCTTGCAGGCCGGTGATGAGCACGACGCTGGGCGGCTCGTTGGCGAAGCGCAGCTTGGATTCGTGACTGCCGAGGACCTTGATCAGCTCATCGCGGACGATTTTGATGACCTGCTGGGAGGGGGACAGCGCCATGAGCACTTCCTCCCCCATGGCCTTCAGCTTGATGTTCTCGATGAGCTGCTTGACGACGCGGAAGTTGACGTCGGCTTCGAGCAGAGCGACGCGGATCTCGCGCAGGGCTGACTCCATGTTATCGGCCGTCAGCTTGCCTTCGCCGCGCAGGTTTTTAAAGACCCGCTGTAATTTTTCGGATAAATTGTCGAACATGGAAAC
>JBEKUO010000693.1:0-3950 GCA_049514955.1 Bryobacteraceae bacterium
CGCGATCTCGATGGCGAGACCGTGCTGATCACCGCCGGTCCCACGCAGGAGCCCCTCGACCCGGTGCGCTACATTACCAACCGCTCCAGCGGCAAGATGGGCTATGCGCTGGCCGAAGCAGCCGCCGCGCGAGGCGCCCACGTCACGCTAATTTCCGGACCCGTACATCTTGCGCCGCCGCGGGGCGTGGCATTCATCGGCGTGCACACCGCGCGCGAGATGCGCGACCAGGTTTTCGAGAACCTGGACCCGGCCGGCATCATCATCAAAGCGGCTGCCGTGGCGGACTTCCATCTGGCCAAGGTGCCATCGCAGAAAATCAAGAAGACCGCGGCGCGGCTCTCGCTGGAACTCGATCCCACGCCGGATATCCTCGCCGAGCTGGGGCGCAAGAAGGGCGACCGGCTGCTGGTCGGCTTCGCGGCCGAGACCGAGAATCTGCAGCAGGAGACCCGCCGCAAACTCGAAGCCAAGAATTGCGACATGGTGGTCGGCAACCTGGTGGGCGGCGAAGAGACAGGCTTCGAAACCGACCAGAACGAAGTGCTGTTGGCGCTGCGCACCGGTGAGCTTATCCCCTTGCCGCGCGCTTCCAAACGGGAAGTGGCCGATCGCATCTTCGATGAGATCCTGAAGCTGCGCCTGAGTCTGTACGCCACCAATGGACGCTGAACTCCTGCGCCAGTACCTGGAGTATTACGACGATCTGGGGATCAAATCGCTATATCGCCGCGCAGGTCCGCCGTCGCCGGCTGCCGAGGCTGCCGTGAGCGCGCCGGGCACGCCGCAGCAAGCCACGGAGCCCCTCTTCCAGATCCTCGAGGATATAGGCGACTGCCGGCGCTGCCGCCTGCACCAACAGCGCACCAAGATTGTCTTCGGCGTGGGCAACGAGCAATCGCCGCTGGTCTTCGTGGGCGAAGGTCCGGGCGCGGATGAAGACGCGCAGGGCATTCCGTTCGTGGGACGCGCGGGCCAGTTGCTTACGCAGATGATCGAAGGCACGGCGAAGAAGGAAGGCATTCCGCTCCTCCGCAAGGATATCTACATCTGCAACGTGGTGAAATGCCGCCCGCCCGACAACCGCACGCCGGAACCGGACGAGATGCAGATGTGCGGCCAGTTCCTCTCCCGCCAGTTACTGGCGATCCGCCCCAAAGCCATCTGCGCGCTTGGCGCCACGGCGGCGAAGTTCCTGACCGCGAGTAAAGAGGGTGTGACTCGCATGCGCGGCAACTGGTATAAGTGGAACGATATCCCGGTCATGGTCACGTATCATCCTTCTTACTTACTGCGCGCGTACAATGTTTCAGCTAAGCGCGAAGCTTGGGAAGACCTCAAAAAGGTGATGCACTTCGTCTACGACTGACTGGGGCGAGGGCGCCCGCCCCACCGCACATCCCGATGTCTCTTGCTCTTATCGGCGTGCATCGGCGTGCATCGGCGGCTAATTCTTCTCCCCCTGCGGCTCCTCGCCCCAGATATACTTGCTGAACCACTCGTAATTGTGCTCCATCACCGCCCTCTGCTGCTTCGGCTTGTTAATAGGATGCCCAAAGCCTTTGTACAGAATCAGCTTCACGGGAACGCCACGGTCTTTCAAAGCCTGGTATAGCTCGAAAGAATTGGGCGGAGGGACACGCTTGTCCTGATCCCCGTGCTGAATCAGTGTGGGCGTTTTCGCTTTGTTCACGTAGAAGATCGGGGAGGTCTTCTGATAGATCTCCGGATCGTCCCAGGGCGTCGCCTTCAGGTACTGGCGCGTGAACGGATGTATGTCGGTGTTCACGTAGTAAGTGGACCAATCCGAGATTCCCGCGCCGACCGAAACCGCCTTGAAGCGGTCGCTATAAGTGGTGATGAATGCCGAGATATAACCGCCCTCACTCCATCCCATGGAGCCCACGCGATCCTTGTCGACGATGCCCTTGCCGATCAGGAAATCGACGCCGGAAATCACGTCCTGGTAATCGCCGAGACCCAGGTTGCGCACGTTCAAAGCCCGAAACTTGGCGCCATATCCGGCGGACCCGCGATAGTTCGGCTGCAGGATCAGCGCACCCTTCGCCGCAAAGCGCTCGACCGGGTAGTAGCGATCCGCGCGGCGGCCAGGCGTATCGATGCCGGTCGGCCCGCCGTGAATTACCACCAGCAGCGGATACTTGCGCGATGCGTCATAATCCGCCGGCTTAATGAGTACGCCTTCGATGGGCGTTCCATCCGTGGAGTTCCACCGGATCACTTCCCGCGTCGCCAGATGGAAATCCTTCCACTGATCGCTCATATTGGTCAGGATTTTGGGAGCGAAGTCTTTCACCGGCGATACGAATACCTCGGCGAAGCGGTCGGGTCCCGAGACGACTCCCGCCATCATACGGTGATCGCGTGTGTATGTCGCACCGCTTACGAATAGTTGATCCGGACCAGTCAGGCGCTCCACCGCCTGCGTGGCCGGGTCCAGCCGGAAGACGTGCGAAGCTGTTTTCTGTAGCGCGCCAAAATAGATGCCGTCCGGTCCCCAGTCCGTAAGTCGCGGATCCTCATCGAACGCGGCTGTCAGAACGCGGATCTCCCCGCCATCCACCGGCACTACCGCGATACGGCTGTCCGTATAATAGTAGAACTTCTCCCCGTTCGCAGTGGAGAAGGCGATCTGCCGTCCATCAGGCGACCACACAGGATCGTTGTGCGGGCCGTTGGCTTCCACCAGTTTCTTCAGAAATTTGTCGGCGGCATTCACGACGTAGATCTGCGCGGTGCCGGAGGAGCCGAGGTCCGGATCGCGCGTGGCGCTGAACGCGATGCGTTTCGAATCGGGAGACCATGAGAAATCGCCCACGCTGAACTTGTCGCCTTCAGTGAGGGCCTCGGCTTTGGGCCGCTGCTTGGGATCGGCGGGAATCTCGGCGGGAACTTTGATCAGCCACAGGTGCATCATGGTGTAGTCGCCATTCACGATCTCGAAGTCGCCGTACTTCTCTTTGCGGTCCTTCTTGTCCTTCGAATCCGGCCCCGTGGAGGTGAACGCGATGGCGCTCCCGTCGGGCGCCCACTCAAGCGCGCCCACGCCGTTATCCTCGCTGGTCAGTTGCGCGGCTTCTCCGCCCGTCGGCGAAATCAGGTAGATCTGGCGCTTGGTGTCGCGCTCCGACGCGAAGGCGATGCGCTTGGAATCGGGCGACCACTTGGGGCTTTGGCTCGATTTCTTGCCGCTTGTAAGCTGGTATCGCTCGCCGGTGGAGAGCATCGCGATCCAGATCTGCTGCACAAACTCATCGTCTTCCCAATCCGTCTGTTGGACTGTGTAAGCGACGTACCGGCCGTCCGGCGAGATCTCGGCGCTTTGCACCGATTGCATGCCGAGCGATTGATCGATGGTGGGCGTCTGGGCGTACCCGAGCGTGCAGACGAGGGTTCCGAGGAGGAGCGATGCTCTGTACATGCGGACATTATATTGCGTGTCGGCCAGTACCGCTTCCTGACGGTCGCGGCTCTGAACAACGCGTACGGTGGCGAAGAATAACGCATACGGTGGCGAAGAATAACGCGTACGGTGGCGATCGGAGCCGCGACCGTCAGGGAGCGGACCTTTCACTCTATTAATGCGAGCCTCAATAAAAATCAAACGCCAATTGATCGCTGTACTGCTTGCGCCGGATCTCGTCCAGGACACGGGCCTCGCCGGAGCGGCCCCAATGCTCCAAAATCCAGATCTGTTCCCAGGCGCAGTCTTCCAGCACCCGGTGGTCGCCACGCTGTTCGGCGGCGCGCGCCCAGTCTTGCAGGATCTCGAAAGCCTCGGCGAGCCGGTCGTGCACCCGCGCCCAGGCCACCGCACGTCGCGCCAGCTTGCAGGCTAGCTCCCAATTCGCCGGCTCGCCCGAGGCATCCAGCGCCCAACCGAGCGCGTGCTGCAGATCCGGCCAATACGCGGTGAGATCGGGGCCCGT
>JBEKUO010000694.1:0-3934 GCA_049514955.1 Bryobacteraceae bacterium
GCTTCGGACCTGTATGTGCTCGTTGTTGTAGACAGAAACGAGGAGATGAAAACGGGCGTGGTAAAAACTGCACACCTATTGAAGAATCTCAAAACGGACGAAAGCAGGATTGTATGGCTGAAGAAAGCAAATCAGTAGGCAATATCGATATCGACTACGACTTCCCGGCCGATGTGCTGTATTGCTCATTCGGGCCACCACAGGAAGCCGTTGGAGAAGAAATGGATGAGGGCGTCGTTGTCCGTCGAAACCCTGAAACTAATGCAATCGTGGGAATCACGATTGTAAATTTCTCCCGGCGATTCAAGCAAGAGCCGCACAACATCGTGTCCGTACCTATTGATGCTCCCGTCGCAAATATCGCTTGACGTTGCCCCGACCTGATGGATTAAACCGTCTCCATCAGGTCGCTGATGTGCCAAACAGGGTCGCGATCCCGGCTTCCATAGCGGGCGTGATGTGCGGCTTGCCATGAAGTCGGCTGACGTTGTGGTGCGCGAAATGGAGCGCTGAGACGCTTTCAGGTTGTCCCGATTTTTCGAGAAGGTATATGCTTGCACCACGGGCGATCCGGGGCACGCCGGCGTGTTAAACTGTAGACGTTATGGCAATCCCGAACGTTAAGCGGTTCCGGCCCTTCTGCCCCGTGTGCAACGAGAGCTTCAGCGTGATGGCCGTGCTTCCCAAAGACGCCAGCGTGGACGCTTACCTGGCCGATGTAGTGGCCCGGCACGACCATAAGGCGTACCAGGAATCGAAGATCCAGCACTTCAAGGTGCGCGTCGGCCAGCAGAAACAGAAGAAGGCCAAGTAAGATCGTTTCAGGTGCGGGCCTGCAGATTCCGCAAGGCCCGCAATCCTTCCTGCGCTACTTCCGGATCGTCGTCGTGGCTCAGCTTCTCTAACTGTGGCACATCGCTTTTGTCGCCGCTGCGCGCCATTACTCGAGCCAGGTAGATCTTCTCGTCTTTGGTCCCCTGCAACAGCGGTGTGTAGAGCGACTTCCGTATCGCCGGATCGCGCGCCAGTTCCACCAGAAATGGAAATGCTTCGCCGTGGTAGGCGGAGCTGTCGAGCGTGTTGATCAGGTATTGTAGCGGGCTGAATTCCGACACTTCCGTCTTGCCCAGCATCACCAGCGCAAACGCCAGCGAGAGCCGCGGGGAAGTCTTCCCTTCGTCCTGGTAGGCCCTCTCCAGCATGGGCCGGTCGGCCGGATTCTTCAAGCGCGCGTAACCTTCGGCCGCGGCGCCACGCAACAGGTCGTCCTTGTCCTGAAGATACCGCGCGTAGATCTCGCGGCTGCTTTCTGCGGGCAGCATGGCGATCGCCGTCAGGGCGGCCCGGCGCACCTTGTTGTCGCGCGCGTGGTTGAGGGCGTCGACCAAGTCCGGCAGGGCGGATTTGTTCAGCAGCAACCCCGTCGTTTCGATGGCCGCGATCTGCACTTTCGGGTCGAGGTCGCGCAGCAGGAACGCAATGCTCGAGGCGGCTTCCGGATCGCGGATCTTCTGCAGGGCCACTAGCGATTCGTAGATCACCTGGGTATCCTTGGAGTGCAGCGCCTGGATCAAGTCCGGAACCGCCCCTTTGCCCCGCAGAATGCCGATCGCGCGCGCCGCGTTGGCCCGCGATTCCATCTTCGCGCCGCTGCGCGCCAGCACGCCCAGCGCAGCAATGACGTCGGCCCGCGGCTCCACGTAAGGGTCGATTACCTGGTCGTTGGTATCCGTGAAACGGCCTTTGATGCTGGTCCCCACGCGCCGCAACGGAGCGCTGATTCCGGTCTTTAGGTAACCCGGCAGATAGAAGTTGACCAGGCCGTCCGTGGCGCGAATCTGGATTTCGGCATCGCCGTCGCGGGTCGCCTGTATCAGCGGGTCGAGGCTGTATTGCGTGCCGATCTCCGAAATCTGTTTGACGGCCTCCAGTCGAATCTCAACATCGGAATTCGTCAGTAGCCCCGCGAGTTTCGGAATGGCATTGACCCCGCCTTTCCCCATCTCGCGGACATCTTTGGGGCGCAGGGCATCCTGGGCCACTACGAGGTATGCGAGACAAAGTACGAGGCAGGCTGCTCGGTAAGAGGCCATACTTCTAATTTAGCTGGAATAGAGCGACCGCAGCAGAGCCGCGACCGTCAGGGAACGGTCGCCCCGGAATCAGCGCACGAACTCGACCGCCACGCGTCGCGGGATGAGCCCCGCTTCATGTCCCAAATCGAGCAACTTCTGCACCGCCGCGGGCACGATCTCGCCCGCGTCCAGCGTGTAGTGGTTCACGTACATGCCTACAAACTTCTCGGCCAGGCCCGGGTCCATGTCGCGCGCGAACTGCAAAGCGTAGCTCAGCGCTTCTTCGCGGTTGTCGAGGGCGTACTGTATGCTTTCCCGCATCATGCGGCAGCATTCGCTCTGGATGTCGCGGGGCAGCGAGCGCAGCAGCGCGTTGCCTCCCAACGGCAGAGGCAATCCGTATTTGCCCTTCCACCACTTCCCAAGTTCCAGCACGCGATGGAACCCTTCCCGGTCGTAAGTCAACTGCGCTTCATGAATGATCAGGCCCGCATCCACGGAGCGCTCGCGCACCGCATCCAGAATCTTGTCGAACGGGGTGACCACCGCCTCAAACTCCGGCTGAAACAGCTTCAGCGCCAGGTAGGCCGTGGTCATTTTTCCAGGCACCGCAATCCTCTTGCCGGCCAGATCCTCCGGCTCGACCGGCCGCGCCGCCACCAGCATGGGACCGTATCCGTCGCCGATGCTGGAACCGCTGGCCATCAACACATACTTGTCCGCCACGTACGGATAGGCGTGATAGGAAATGGCCGAAAGCTCGTATAGCCCCTCTACGGCCTTACGATTGAGCGACTCGATATCCTCCAGAACATGCCGAAAGGTCACTTTCGGAGAGCGGACCTTCTTGGTTGCCAGCCCGTAGAACATGAATGCATCATCGGAATCCGGGCTATGCGCGCTAACGATTTCCCGGGGCTCAGGTGTCATAAGGAAGGAAGAGTACATCCCAGTGTACACGGGATGCGGCGAAAGGGGGAGAAGGGTCAAGCGGAAATAGTAAAGGGCGGTCCCGCGCCGGTTCGTAGACTTGAGGACACTCGTTGCCAGCCATCAGATTTGCGCAAAAGCGCAGCGCCTGAGGTAGGCGCTCTATCCGGCCGTTCGAGAAATCCTCGTACTGCCTGCCTACTTCCCGGGGCGACGACCGCCCCCACAGAAGCCCGGTTCTATTGGCACCTCCTTGCCGGCGTCAACAGCAGCCAGCTTCTCGGTGTACACTTACTTCGGAACCATCACCGGCTGGTTCCATCCATAGTGTCACTCCGGAGCCGATACTTGTCAAGAGGACCTTCGTACCCGGATAATCGAATTGGGCGAAAAGCGACATCTCGCCTCCCGAGAGGATCTGTTGTTCGAACGATGGTTCGCCCCAAAACCGCAGCCCCTGACCGGCGCGCCCGCTGTGCGCCGCCAAAAGACCTATTCCGCCCAAAGCGGTTATGTCTACCAGTACTATTACGAAGGACATCGGCCATATAAGCGCGACCGCGAAAAAGGCGCGGAGTTTGTCTTCGACGTCACCGCCGACCGCAAAACATCCGCCCCGGTTTCCGTTCTCTTGAGCGACAACGCCATCGACGACTGGGAGAGCCGCCACGGCCGCACGCTGGGTGGCAGCGAGCGCTATGCCATCGCCAAGATCGCCCTGTTTCAAGCCTTCGACGAGCGCCCCAACCCCGCGTCGATGAGTGCCGATGTGCGCGTCCGCGCCGCCGATATAGAAGCCATCCTCATTACGCTCGGCATCGAATGAACGTGGCGCAAGCTTCAGCTTAGTACCTTTATCGTGGAATCGTTGTTTTTCCTGGCAAGATATTTTCTCGTAGTGCGGCTTGGACCTTTATCCATGCGGGTTT
>JBEKUO010000695.1:0-7268 GCA_049514955.1 Bryobacteraceae bacterium
GCGAGGGGCTCGCGGAGCAACTCCGGAACAACGTCAAGCTGCCTATAGTAATTGCCTGGATCGTTTGGCAGTAGAACCCGCAAGCGGTCGCGGATGGTGATGCCTGGCGTAACGATAAGGAAGGCGTCGCCGAAGCGGGCATCCTGCGGGGCGGCCAGCTTGTTCAGCGTGTGCCAGGCGATCAGCATGGCCATGACTACAGTCTTGCCGCTGCCGGTGGCCATCTTGAAGGCGACGCGGTTCAGCAGCGGGCTGTGGGCGTGGTTGGCCTCCTTGAGCTGCCGCAGAATCCACGCACCGTCCTGGCGGTCGGCGACCTCGGTCAGGTAAATGGCGGTTTCCAGAGCTTCAATCTGGCAGAAGAAGAGGCGGCGTTCGCGGTCGGGGTTGATCCAATATTCGAGGAGCTGGCGGGTGGTGGTGGTAATACCGGAGTGGCCGCCGAAGCGCCATTTGGCGATGGTGCCACGCACCTCGTTGATGAACTTGTTTTCTTTAATCCGCTCCTTGGTCCACTCGTTATCGAGGGCCAGTTGCGCGCCCTTCTTCTTCGGCTGAGGTACAGGGACGAAGTAGCTGCTTAGGCGCCGCGACTCGACCACCTTGTCGGTAATGCCGTCTTCGTCGAAATAGAAATGGCGGCCAGGCTCATCGAACGGGGAGTTGATGACCGGATTGGGAATGATCACCTGAGCCATGGGTTAAGCTTGTTCCCGCCACCGGGTGGCGTCGGTGCGGACCATTGTAGCAACGCTCCAGCCATGTGTCGGGGCCTTAATCCCCCTTATCGCTAGCGGTCGCGCAAACCGCACCCGGTAGGCACGTTTGCCCTTGCAGGCCCCGCCGTTTCCCCAGGGTAGCCGTATTCCTCGCAATGGACGCAGGTGAAGCCGGTGTGATTTGTAGCGACTGTTGATCCCGCCGGCCACGGCCTGGCGGCAACTGGCCAGCCGCGCAACCCGGAGAAGTGGGCCGCGGTCGCGCACGCTTAACCCATATTGGACGCCGGCGTTGAATCGGACGGCGTGTCCCATTCAGACCGCGGTTTCCGGCGCAGCGAGGAGGATCTGTCGCCGCCAAACAAAGCCTGGGCTACTTCCGTCGCATTTTTCGATCCAGAGTTCTCGAAATCTGGGCGAGCCGGCTGGCCAAACTCTCAGCTCGATCAGGATCATCGTCGGTGAAGGGGAGCCCGACTATAATCGCGTGGTCGGGAAACACTTGTGCCTCGTCTTCCGCCTGGCAGACATCAAGCCCTTGATCGAGTTCGCGGATTTTGCCTGTGTGAAGTGTGTCGGCGCCGAATGATTTGCTAAAACCGGCAAGCCACGCAGATGTATCCGTCTTCGAGTGAATATTCACCGAAAGGCCGTCGAGGTCTTTCTTTGGGTCTCGGATGAAGGCATCCGCCTTGATGCGCTTCGTTTCTTCGTGGAACCAATTCTTCTTGAGGAGTGCCCTGAGGACGATATCTTCACACAGAAGAGAAGTTAGGGCCACTGATCCGACATTCCCCTTCTTTCAAGATTCGCGCAGAACCCAGCGTAGGTGTTGCGCAAGGTGGCTTCCATCAAGAATGCACTCGATTCCGTGCTCAGAGCCAGATTCGGCGTAAATATAGGACTTATTGGCTGTGCTTCCTCCACACACCAGCCGCACCTCTCGAGGGCCATAAGACCAGGTAACCCGAAGTCCCCGGTTTGCACCAACCGAGACGGATGCCCGTGGAAATCTCAAACCCAATTCCCGAGCTGCTTCGATCAACACCTTCAAACCAAGGTCGTTCGCGTAGTCAGATGGGCGATCATCTTCGTTCTCTTCCGTTCGAAGCTCTTCAATTCTTCCCAGAGTAATCACATAATCGCCACTTGTTACCGAGTCTGCTGAAACCCCCGCCGCGCCCTGTTGCATTTCAGGGCGTTGCACGACTTTCGCTTCGGTCGTGGAATAGGCGGCCGCCGGCGCCTCCGGTGGTACATCGACGGCGTATTTCGTGTCGAAGTCACCTTTGACAGTTGGCGAAACAGGCTGTCCCGTTCGCGTGCTCTCATAGCACCGCAAATACAGCGGAAGCGTCCCAGTCGCCATATTCAAAGCTTCTCCCACAGGTTGTGTGCGCGATTTGTGGTTAGCTTTTCAAAGGTGTTCACTATGGCGTGGTGGGCGACGCCGAACCATGAGTTCATAGCCGTTTGCCCCTCCTTGGCCGCTCCTCGGACCGTCAGTTCCATCACCAGGACTTCTTTCTGGTCATCAATTCGATTCCCGTGCTTCACGTCGAGCGATAGCGTTCCCACTTCGTCGGGAAGGGGCCAAGCGAACTGAATCGTCATCGCCGACGCATCCATCGCCGTCGTCGCTTGGGGGCTTCTTTCATAAAAGCCGAGGTATTCCCAGACGTCCCTCGGGAAACGGGCATCATTCTCTGTGATGTGATTTATGTAGGTCAGCTCCCAGACCTCCGGTTGCGGGTTGGGCAGGTTCGCCGAGGATAGGAATTGGTTGAATCTCTCCCAAGACCACATGAACCTCTCGAATGCGGCGTCAAACCGAGGGTATTCATCCTCATCTTTGACCTTGCGCCAGTTGTGGAGCAGCCGGTTCTGTTGTAGCTGAATCAGGAAATTCCCGGGGGGTTTTATAAAGAAAACTCGGCGCAGGGGAGGAAGGGGCGACCAATGGGGCTCGAATGGCGGCGCTGGGCCAAGCCGGACGCGCGGGAGGGGCGGATGGTCTTCGGTCTCGGAGTAGTCTCCTTCAACCCTGGCCCAAAACTGCCCGTAATGCGGAGTTCGCCACTTTTCCAATCCTTCAAACTGAACACCGCAGGCGACCTCAACAACAGGAGGCTTGCCGAAGTGGGGTCGGCGGACACTATCTGCCATGCGGGGATATCTCCATGGAATTGATAATCATACCGTAACGCGGAGCATGCCAATGCCGCCCTCCGGCTGAGCTTGTGCGTCCAACGATCCCATTCCATCGGGCCGGTCCGTTTGCTGCCAAGTTGTGCCCACCCCCAAGGCTTGCAAACCGTTTCTTCATTTCCTATTATATTAGGATTATCCTAATTGTCTAGGAAAAAGATACGGCACTCAACGACTTGTTCTGGGAGCGTGTTTCGGAGGTTCTCACCCAACAGGGTCTGCACTACGCTGACCTGTGGAAGATCGTAATTCGGAATAAGAATACCCGTACGAACTGGCGAAGCAAGAGGACGGTGCCACAGATCTCGGACGTCGAGGAGATCGCGTCCGCACTCCACGTGGCCCCCGCGGACCTTCTTCGGCCCTCCGGCGAGCAAGCGACCGCTCGGATCGCGGAGCAACTGCAACTCCCCTTCGAACCCGGTCGGCAGGGTGCGAAATTGGAACTTGAGTACACGCAAGTTGGCTTTGTCCTGAGAATACCCGCCAAGCGAGCGTCCTGAAGTCTCTTTTGCGGCTTCGGTTCCTGGAAGAGCGATCTTGGTGCGGTATTTGCCCGGGTTTGGAGGAATACCGAAGCCGGTATTGCGGTTGTTAGTGCCCGTCCGCACGCTGTGCTTCCTTGCCCGCTTCAGACTTGGCGCTGCATTCGGCATTGGGGTGCTGCCTATACGACGTTGCCAACCGCGCGGTGCTGGGGGCAGGCGGCGGCCGCCAGACTTCCTCCCGAAGAAATAGCCGCCACTCGCGCACAACTAGCCATGTCGCGCCCCGAAATGGTGGGACGCCTCGGCCCACCAAGCACGGGGTTCCGCAGCAGGGGGCCTGTTGCCCCCCGAAACATCGAAGAAGTAAGATGTTCCCAGCCGCCTTGTCCGCGCCGGGATAAACCGACAGCAGTTTCGCCGACGATGTAGTCGGCGGGCCGGGTAGGGGGGATGCGGGGGGCGGCACGCCCTCCGAGGGGGTCTGGGGGATCGCCCCCAGTTGGCGGTGGCAAACACTCTCACCCTGTAGGGATGAGTGAGCGGCACTGCCGTTATTGCGACCAGCAGTTTCAACCGTCCCGATGCCATCCGGAGCAGACCACGTGCTCCCAGCCCGTCTGCCAACAGCGACGCCGCGCCGACAACCGCAAGCAGAAACTCATCTCCGACCCCGAGTACCGCCAGGTATGCCGCGAGAGCGCGCGCAAGTGGCGCGCCGATCATCCCGGCTACTGGAAGCAGTACCGCGCCGCGCACCCGCCCGTGGTGGAACGGAACCGCGCCCTACAGCGCCAGCGTGACCAGCGGCAGCGCCTCCTCGATCTTGCAAACAACAACTCGGCTCTGGACCTAAAATTCGCCGTGGCCGGGGTTTGGCTGTTGGGCCCGGCTGCTGTTGGTCTTGCAAACAACAACTTGGCTTCGGCGCAAGTCTTTATCGTGCAAGGCCCGGCGCGCAAACCGCCCGCCTCGGAAGCGTCTTGCAAACAACATCTCTCTGGTGCGGCGCCGGTTTTGGCGTGAAAAAGGAGAGAGGCCCCATGCTGACCAACGAACAGATCCAGACCCTGCATCAGCTCTTCTACGCAGAGCGTTGGCCCATTCGCAAGATCGAACGCCACCTGAGCATGGGTTGGCGCACCATCAAGAAATACCTTCGCCAGCCGGACCAGCCGGCCGTCGCGCGTGGCAGAGCCAGCAAACTCGATTCGTTCAAGGCCACCATCGCTGATCTGTTGGCGCAGGATCCCACCGTCAGTTCCGCCGTAATCGAACAACGGCTGCGCGCCATTGGCTACGCTGGCGGCCACTCGATCCTCCGTGAGTACGTGGGACAAGTCCGGCCCAAACCGGCGCCGCGTGCCTTCGTGCGCATGGAGCCGATCGCCGGTGAACGCTGCGAAGTGGACTGGGGACACTTCGGCGCCCTCGATTATGCCGGCGACAAACGCAAACTCTACGCCTTCGCCCTGGTGGAATGCCACAGCCGAATGCTGTACTTGGAGTTCACTCACAGCCAAAGTTTCGAAACGTTCGTCCGCTGTCACATCCATGCCTTCCAGTTCCTGGGCGGCACCAGCCGGGAAATCTGGTACGACAACCTGGCCACGGCGGTCGCCGAGCACGACGGCCGGCTGGTTCGGTTCCAGCCGCGGTTCTTTGCGTTCGCCCGCGAATTCGGCTTCATACCGCGAGCCTGCAACCCAGCGGCGGGTTGGGAGAAAGGCAAAGTGGAACGCGGTGGTATCGGGTATGTCCGCCAGAATTTCTGGCCCCTGCGCACCTTCACCGATCTCGACGATGTCAACCGGCAGGCCCGTCAATGGCTCACCGAAATCGCCAACCAGCGTCAGCACAGCGAGACGAGGCAACGGCCGGTGGATCGTTTCCAAGCCAAAGCTCTGCGGCCCTTACCCCCTCTGTTGGCGGATTATCGCGATGCCGCGGACGTGCTGGTGCACAAGGATATACGCATCTACTTCGACGGCAACCGCTACTGTGCGCCGCCCGCTCTGGTGGGCCAGCAACTCCGGCTCAAAGCCGATGCGCATAGCGTGACGCTCTACCATCAACAACGCGAGCTGGTCACCTATCCCCGTTGCTGGCGCCGCGGGCAGACCTTCGGCGCAGAGCGTTTTGAGAAAGAACTGCTGGCGCAGAAAGCCGCAGCGGCGCGTTCGCAGGCGCAGCAACGGCTGCTGGCTTTGTTGGAGACTCACTGCCCACGACTCACCGTAGAAGATTATCTCCGCGGCATGGCCGACAATGAGCGCTCGTTGGCCCGTCAGGTCAGCGAACTGCTGGAACTGATCCGCCTGTACGGCTCTCCCGCGGTCGCCCAAGCGGTGGCTAAGGCACATGCCGGCCGCGCCTTCGGCTCCGACTACGTGGCCAACATCCTCCGCCAGCAGCTCTCACCGCGCCCGGTCCAGCCCCGGCTGCGCCTCAACCACCCGGAATTGGATCAATTGGTGACCGACCCTTTGTCGCTGTTGGAATACGACGCTTTTATCTTCCCCGAAAGGAAAGAACCTCATGAATGCACTCCCCCAAAAACTCGAACAACTCAGCCTGACGACGATGAGCCGTCATCTGGATCAAACCATCGCTGACGCCGCCAGCCAGAATCTTAGCCTGGCGGTCACCCTGGAGCGGCTGGCCGATCTGGAGCTGGAGGCTCGGCGCCGCCGCTCCATCGAAAGACGGGTGAAGATGTCGCGCCTGCAAACGCAACACTCCATCGATTCGTTCAACTTCGCCCATCATAAATCCCGCCAGCAGGCCAAACTGCGAATCCTGAAACTGCTGGACCTGGACTTCCTGCACAAAGGCACTAACTTGGTCTTTGTCGGCAATCCGGGCGTCGGAAAAACGATGCTGGCCAAAATCATCGGTTGCCGCGCCTGCCAGGCCAATCATCGCGTCCTGTTCACCACCGCCATGGATATGCTCAACCATCTGCTGGCTTCTCAGGTGGATCACTCCTTGGTGCGGAAGCTCAAAGTCTATACCGATCCCGGCATGCTGATTTGCGACGAGCTTGGTTACTTATCCCTGGATCAGCAGAGCTCCAATCTCTTCTACCAAGTCATCTCCGATCGGCACGCCCGCCAGCGTTCGACCGTCATCACCACCAATACAGCATTTTCCGATTGGGGTAACATCCTCTACAACACCACCATCGCGACGGCCATCGCCGACCGTCTCGTCGAAAACTCCGAAATCTTTCTGCTCGGTGGTGAAAGTGTCCGCAAGGCGGGCAAGAATCCCTCTCCACCGGCTGAGTCCTAGCCGGTCCCGAGCAGGCGCCGCGCTGTGGCGATATCCCGGTTCGAGGAGTCGGCCGGGTAACCCCTCAACGGCGCTGCCAACTGGGCGGGGACTGTGGTTCAGAACTGCGGTCCCCGCTGGTGGTTCCCTCCATGTTTAACTTCAGCGCCAATCACCTGTTCCTGCTCTCGCGGACGGAATACGCCTCCTGCGCGGTGTTGGTCATGCTGGACCACGATACCCGGCGTGTATATCGCCTGTTCGATTTCACCAAGCGCCTGCACCTCACGCCCGGCCATGCCTACTGCGTGGCAGGCAAGATCAACAGCGTGAACACACTCTACCTGGTCATCGAATCGGTCAAGCTGGACACCAAACACGAGCGGCGTTCCACAGATCCTGTCCCTGCGGAAGGCGCGGGAGGGTAGCCACCTTGTAGCGTTGCCCCTGTCTTCCTGAACCGCATTCATCGCCGGCGTTTCCCTGCTGACGACTGCGCCAGCGTGTCTGCCGACAACGAAACCGGCGGCCTGTGCGGGCGTTTTTCCGGCGCTAATGCGGTCGCTTCCAACCGGCGCTAACA
>JBEKUO010000696.1:0-3907 GCA_049514955.1 Bryobacteraceae bacterium
CAAGGCGCTGTACTGGGCGAGTGTGCGGTTTACAGGATCAGTATCAATGCACCGAACATCACGGCCGTGTTCCAGGAAGTATTGAGCCAGCACTGAGGCGATCAGGCTTTTTCCTACGCCTCCCTTGCCCTGCAGGGTGAGGTGTATGGAGCCGCGGTTATCACCACCGTTGGCTCCGGCCGCTCCCGACGTTTTTGGCATTGCGATTCCTTCCTCCGTCAAATCAACTTCTTGGGATCAGGTTCGGCGTTGTAGTTGAAGCCAGGCCGCTTGCTCTGGCGCTCCAAAACATTTGCAAGCGGATTTCGACGCCCGCCGTCATCAGCCATCGGCTGCGCTACCTGCGCCATACCGTTCTGTCTCTCAGGATCGCTTTCGGTGACGACCTCTGCGCCGGTTTCGTGCAATCCCGGTTTCAAGACTCGAATCTGCGACTGCGCCACTTCGTCCTTGCGGCGCAGTTGCCCGACGTAGTGCGATAAGCGAGTATATTCGATTTCGAGTCCAATTTCGTTCAGCCATATCCGGACGTCCTTAAGAGTGTGGCCGGCGGCAAGCAGATCCCTGATGTCGGGCCATGCCTGACGGACCTGACCCGCCTTGGTGCGCGGCTTTTCCCTCAAGCGTTTGCGGAGGCGGTTTAGATCGAGTTGCTCAGTATGGCTGTTCACCGGTTCTGAGCGGTACGCCGCGACCGGACCGGTCCGTGACACTTTGTTTCAACAAATTCCACACAACCTTTGCAAAGAGTTTCAGAAGCCGCCACATTCAACCAGAGATTTAAACAAAGTTTCAGAAGTTTGCCACTTTGTTTGCGCCTCCGCAGGCAACCGACATCATCGGGGGCCGAAAACACCGGTAGTGGAACATAAAGGAAATGCAACACATTTGACTGCGGATTGGTCACTAAGAGCGGCATCTCCAATAAGTTACACCGTGCACAGTTTCGCCCGTTTTGTGCACGTTTGTGCACGCCGATTCCGTGTCACAGGCCGGCCATTCTCGCACCTACAGAGTAGGAACTTATGGTACGGAAGCAGAAGGTTGTCACACGCGGGCTGCGCTATGACGCAGAGCTAAACAAACGGATCGAGGCGGCGACAAAGCAAGGCGGATTTTCATGCGGCAGCGCCTTCATACGCGCAGCGATCGAGCGGGAACTGGCCGGCCGGGAAAGCGGCGTTGATGCGGCGGAACAGCGGATCGCTGCGAGTCTGGATCGCATGGCCCGCGAAATTCGCAATCTCCGAATAGGACAGCAGGCGTTGTTCGCATTTGTAGACGTGCTAGCGAAGACGTTCTTGACCTGTGTTCCAGAGCCGCCGCGAGATGTGCACGACCAGGCCGTCGCCCGCGGCAAAGCCCGCTATGACCGATTTCTCAAGAGCGTAGGCATGGCCATGGTGGGTGATTCGCAAGCCGCCATGGCAGAGTTGTTAGGCCGTGGCCACGAAAACTGAAAGCGAGCGGGAGTTCCGGATTCGGCCTCGGCGCCCCCGCACGCCCCGCGAAAACGTAGCGTTTCCGTGGTCTCCCAGCATGAGGACGGTTGTTCGCTACGCCAGAAGCTCGCGGCGCCGACAAAAGCGCCGTCCACCGAGCGCTTCTGCTGGGCGGCGGCAGTTCAACCAACGATGCGCGGTTCGTGTGATGTACTCGCCGAACAAGACCACCGGGCAGTGGCGCGCACACGGTCGCTACATCACCCGAGACAGTGTGACGCAGGGCCACGAAGCCGCCACCATTCGCAACCAGGGCGAAGTCTTCGCCCCGCCGGAGGTCCTCGATCGCTGGCAAAAGGCAGGCGACCCGAGGCTCTGGAAAATGATCATCTCGCCGGAATTTGGCGAGCGCATCGACCTAAACCGACTGACCCGCGATCTCATGACCAGAATGGAGAAAGATCTGGACACGCGATTGGAGTGGGTTGCTATACCGCATTTCGATACTGAACATCCGCACGTCCACGTAGCAATGCGCGGGATCAAAGCTGATGGTTCTCCGCTTGATTTAAAGCGCGAGTACATCCGTAACGGGATACGGTCCATTGCCGAAGATCTCTGCACGGGCCAAATTGGGCATCGCAACCAGGTGGACGCGATGACGGCCGAACGGCGCGAGGTTCAGGAGTGCCGGTTTACGTCCTTGGACCGTATGATTAACCGGGCGAACGGGTCCAGGCAGGTCAACGGGTCCGATGACGCCGGCCACTTCATTGTTCGCCGGAACGTGAACGGCGCCGCCCGCGGCGAATTCGCGAAGATTCGTGAGCAACACATCGCCGCCAGGTTGATTGCGCTCCAGAAAATGGGCCTCGCCGAGCAGGCCACGTCCGGTGAATGGCGGGTCCGGCGTGATTTTGAGGGCGTTCTGCGGGCTATGCAGCGTGCCGGGGATCGCCAGAAGATGCTCGCCGCGCATGGCGCACTCCTATCCGACGAGCGTCTGCAACTTGTCGTCTTGGACCAGCGGACGCTGACAACCCTGGAAGGCCGTGTGTTGGTACATGGTGAAGGCGAGCTCGGCAGCAGCGCCGGGCGCCACTACGTCCTCATCGAAGGCGCCGATGCCAGGGTGCACCTGGTGTATTACTCGCCTGCATTGGAGGAAGCGCGTAGCCGAGGCCAACTCCGCCCAAATTCCTTCATCCGGCTCCGGAAGCAGTTTGAGAACGGCCGTGGGATTCTTGCGGTTGATGACCTCGGTGATGCAGAGCAGATACTACGGAACCGGCGGTATCTCGATGCAACCGTTCGACCGCTGGTCAAACAAGGCATCGTACCCGCCGAGGGTGGCTGGAGCGGCTGGTTAGGCCGTTATCAAGCCGCGCTTGCCCGTGCTGCCGTTTCAATGCAAAGGGACGCCTTGAAAGACCGCCACCGATAACCTCACAAGCGCGCTAGCGGCCCGAAGCCATCAATGTCACGGGGGTGCCCCGCGGGGGCATACCGGGTAGGGCACTGACCCATATTTGCCGTGTAAGGAGGCACATGAACAATCTCGACGAGAATCTAATACCGGCGCTCACCGAACTTGGAGGCGAGCCGCTGCTGGGATCTGGCTTTGAAGCCGAGGAGCCTGAATCCGACTCCACTCTGGAGCAGACGCAACCTGCGAAGGAAGGCTCCCGATGACTCCCGCCAAATCCGAAAACGCAAACAGGGCCGAGAAGCGCGATCATCGCCGCGAAGTAACCGACTCGATCATCAAGATGTTGGAGGACGGCGTTGCTCCGTGGCAAAAACCATGGGAGGGTTCAGCGATGCCGTTCAATCCAACGACGGAGAGGTCGTATCGTGGCGGCAACGCGCTACACCTCCTGGCCACCGGAATTTTGCGCGAATACGCAGATCCGCGATGGATGACCTACAAACAGGCCGCGGAACAGGGCTGGCAGGTACGCGGAGGCGAAAAAGGGACTCATATCGAGTTCTGGGAGCTGAAGGAGCGTTCAAACGAGAAAGACGCCGGACCTGATCAGAATAGCGGCGAGTCTCCAGCCAAGGAAAACGGCCAGCGGCTGATACACCGCGTGTACACCGTCTTCAACGCCAAGCAAATTGACGGAATTCCCGAATACCAGCCGCCGCAACGGACCCCATTTGAGGCAGTACAAGCTGGGGAGCGAATTTTGGCCAATTCCGGTGCTCGAATAGAACACGATCAGAGCGATGACGCCTTTTATAACCGACGCACCGACAGCATCCATCTTCCCCCAAAGGACGCTTTCAAAGACGCGCCGGGATATTATGGAACGGCTCTTCACGAGCTCGCGCACTGGACCGGCCATCCCTCACGTCTGAATCGGGCCACGCTCTCGGAGTCGTACCGTTTTGGCGACCTCAACTATGCGAAGGAGGAACTCCGGGCCGAACTCGCCAGTGTCTTCATGGCGGCGGAATTGGGG